>JBBRXG010000070.1:0-16375 GCA_038248655.1 Gaiellales bacterium | reverse complement strand
TACTCCTCTCGGGTGCTCGCCGCCGTGGACGTGCCGACGATCCACTTCGGCACGGGCACCGCCCATCTCCTCTCCTCGATGGCCGCCGCCGGCGGCGACGCGGTCGGGCTGGACTGGCGGGTGCCGCTCGACCGGGGCTGGATCGCGGTCGGTCCCGGCCGCGCCGTCCAGGGCAACCTCGATCCCGCCGTCCTCCTCGGCCCGTGGGAGCGGACCGAGGCGGCCGCGCTCGACGTCCTCGAGCGCGCCGGCGGCCGCCCCGGGCATGTGTTCAACCTCGGCCACGGAGTGCTCCCGGGAACGGATCCGGACGACCTCGGGCGACTCGTCGAGCTCGTCCACGAGCGGACGGCGCGGGCGGTGGCATGACGCGCGACGCCGCCGTCGTGCTGATGGCCTACGGGTCGCCGGACCGGATCGACGACGTCGCCGCCTACTACGCCGACATCCGCGGCGGGTGCCCGGTCGGTCCGGAGCGCCTCGCCGAGCTGACGGAGCGGTACCGGCGCCTCGGCATCGAGGAGGCCAATCCCCTGAACGAGATCACGGAGGCGACTCGCGCTGCGCTCGAAGCCGAGCTCGGCTGTCCCGTCCTGACCGGAATGAAGCACTGGACGCCGCCGATCGGAGAGGCGGTCGAGGCCGCGCTTGCCGCCGGAGCACGGCGGATCGTCGGGCTCGTGCTGGCGCCCCACTACTCACGGCTCTCGATCGGCGCGTACCGCCGCCTGCTCGAGGACGCCCTCGCCGGCCGCGCCGAGCTCGCGTTCGTCGACAGCTGGCACCTCGAGCCCGGTTTCATCGAGCTCCTCGCCGAGCGGGTCCGGGGTACCCGGGCCCACGTCGTCTTCACCGCTCACAGCCTCCCCGCGCGAATCGTGGACGAGGGAGACCCATACCGAGATCAGCTGCTGGAGACGTCCACCGCCATCGCGCTGGCCGCGGGTCTGCGCGACTGGTCGTTCTCGTTCCAGTCGCAGTCGCCGACGGGGGAGCCGTGGCTCGGGCCGGACATCCTCGACCATCTGGCCGAGCTCGCGGCAGCCGGCGCCGACGACGTCCTCGTCTGCCCGGTCGGGTTCGTCGCCGACCACCTCGAGATCCGCTGGGACCTCGACACGGAGGCCAGAGAGAAAGCAGGCGAGCTCGGCGTGCACTTCGCGCGGATCGAGATGCCGAACGACGACCCCGCATTCGTCCGCGTCCTGTGCGGGGTCGCCCGCCGGGCGCTCGCAGTACCCTCGACGGCATGAGACCCGGGGAGATCCGCGTCGAGCACGCGAGCCGGCACTTCCGCGTCTACCCGCAGACCGTGCGCACGCTGAAAGAGGTCGTGCTCGCGCGCAACGGGACGAAGCCGACCGAGGTCCGGGCGGTCGAGGACGTCTCACTCGCGGTCGACCCGGGGGAGGCGGTCGGTCTGATCGGCCGCAACGGCTCGGGGAAGACGACGCTCCTCAGCCTGATCGCCGGGATCCTGAAGCCGAGCTCCGGGCGGGTGGAGGCTGGCGGTCGGGTCGCCTCGCTCCTCGAGCTCGGCGCAGGCTTCCACCCGGACTTCACCGGCCGCGACAACGTGTACCTGAACGGGTCGATCTACGGCCTGCGCCGCGCCCAGATCCGCGACCTGATGGACGAGATCGTCGCCTTCGCCGAGCTGGAGCGCTTCGTCGACCTGCCCGTGCGCACCTACTCGTCGGGCATGTACATGCGGCTCGGCTTCTCGGTCGCGGCGCACATCCAGGCCGACGTGCTGCTCCTCGACGAGGTGTTCGCGGTCGGCGACGAGGAGTTCCAGCGCAAGTGCTTCGGGAAGATCTACGAGTTCAAGCAGCGCGGCGGCACGATCGTGTTCGTCTCGCACGACGCCGCCTCCGTCGAGCGGCTGTGCGAGCGGGCGATCCTGCTCCGCGACGGTCGGGTCGAGCTCGACGGCTCGACGCAGGAGGCGATCGCCCGCTACCACCGCCTGCTCGCCGACGAGCGCGACCCGGCGGAGAGCGCGGCCGGGCTGAGCGAGTACGGAAGCGGCGAGGCGAGAATCGCCGAGGCCCGGCTGCTCGGCCCGCACGGAGAGGAGCGGTTGCAGTTCGCCGCCGGAGAGCCGCTCACGGTCGAGCTGCACGTCACCGCCAGCGAGGCGGTGCCCGCACCGGCGGTGACGATCGAGCTGCGCGACGAGGCCGGGCTCCTGCTCGCGGCCGTTCGACAGGACACGTCCGCCCTCGGCTGGAACGAGGCGCCTGGCGAGCGGGTGCTCCGGTTCGACGTCGACCGCCTGCCGCTGGCCGACGGCCGCTTCCGGTTGCGCTTCGAGCTCGGCGACCATGCTGGACGGCGCCTCTACCATTGGCTCGACGACGCCGTTCGTTTCGTCGTCTACGCCGGAGAGGCGGCGCGCGGCCCCGTTCTGCTGTCGGGCCGCTGGTCGATGGACGAAACTGGAGGACGATGAGCTACCACACGTGTCCGGACTGGCCCGAGCTGATGGAGGTCGCGCCCGACCTCCAGTTCAAGCACTACTCCGTGCGCAACGCCCAGCTGCCTGCGGAGGCGCTGATGCAGATCCCGGGGATCAACCTCGACGACGTCGAGATCTGCTGCGACATCGACCGTCACGTCTTCTTCGCGCGGCACACCGACCCGCGCGTCGTCGACGCCCTGCGCGGCTCGCACTGGTACGACCTGACCGAGTGGACCGTGTCCGGGCCCGGTCGCGCGCCGGCCTAGACGATTGATCGATTACATCGACCAATCGTCTAGCTGGAGCCGGCATTCGAGCTCCCAGGGCAATGCCACAAACGCTAGGTAGGGCTCAACGCCCCCAGGTCGAGCCACATCACTGCTACGCGGTCCAGCCGAGGACGGCGACGCCCTCCCACCACTGCGGCTGACCCTCGGAGTCCCCGCCGATCTCGAACAGCTTCCGAGCCTGCGGCTGCGAGCCGAGGTACTCCTGCGTCGCGCGCGCGACGTCGTCCCAGTCGTGGTCGTCGACGACGAGCAGCGCCTCCGGGGCCAGGTGGGGCTCGATCGAGCGCAGCCCGCGGACCTGCGAGTCGTAGTCGTGCGGCCCGTCGAAGTAGTAGACGCCGACCCGGCGGTCCCCGAGGGCGTCGCCCTCGATCACCTCGAAGGCGTCGCCCTCGAGAATCGTCGCGCCTTCGCAGGCGAAGCGTCGCAGGCTCTCCTCCAGCCGCGTGCGGCTCGCCGCCGGCAGCTCGCGGCCCTTGACCCGGGTCGCCTCGAACGAGAAGCGGTCGATCGCGACGAAGTCGCCCTCGTTCCCGCGCATCGCACCGATCAGGCTGGCGCCGTGGTAGGTGCCCACCTCGACGTAGCTCTCGTCGGGCGCGAGCAGGCTCGCCGCGAGATTGAGGAGCGCGAGCACGTTCTCCTCGGCGAGGTTCGGGACGCCGGCGATCACGTCGCCGAAACGGCGGCCCCGCGGACGCGGCGAGCGGGGGAAGTCCTCGAACAGCTCGGGGAGCTCGACCGCGAAGCGCTCGACGTCCACGTCCGCTTTCTACCAGGGCTCGGCGGTCAGGACGGCCGCCAGGAGAGGATCCCCTCGACCGGCAACGTGTTGAGCACGTCGGTCCCGGCCGCCCGGCCGCGCCGGGCCGTCCCGACCGCGAGCTCCATGTTCCCGAGCCCGCGGATCGAATGGGCGTCCGTCGAGCAGACGATCTTCACACCGGCCTCGACCGCCTGACGTACGTAGACGTCTCGCAGGTCGAGCCGGTCGGGCAGGCCGTTCACCTCGAGGGCCACCCCCTCCTCGAGCGCCACCTCGATCAGACGGTCGACGTCGAGCTCGTTCTCGGGGCGGCGGTTGATGTACCGGCCCTTCGGATGGCTGAGACAGGAGACGTGCGGGTTGCGCAACGCCTCGACGACGCGCTTCGTCTGCTCGCGCGCCGGCAGCCGCTGACCGCCGTGGACGCTCGCCTGCACCCAGTCGAGCTCGGCGAGGATCGAGCCGGGGAGGTCGAGCTGTCCGTCCGGAAGGATGTCGCACTCGGTGCCGCGCAGGATCCGGAACGGGGCAAGCGACTCGTTCGCGTCGGCGATCTCGAGCGCCTGGCGGCGGAGGTCGTCGGCGGTCAGGCCCCGGACCGCGCCGACCGCCGGCGTGTGGTCGCAGATCGCCAGGTACTCGTAGCCGCGCTCGATCGCGGCGAGCGCCATCGCCTCGACGCTCACGGTCCCATCCGACCACGTCGTGTGGCAGTGCAGGTCGCCGCGGATCTCCCCGAGCTCGACGAGGGGCGGCGGCTCGCCACGCAGCGGGGTCTCCCGGAGCTCGGGTGGGCAGAAGGGGATCCCGAGCGCACGGTAGACGCCCTCCTCGTCCGGAGCCTCCGGCAGCGGCTCGAGCGCGTCGACGTACTCGGGCGAGCCCGTCGCCCGCAGGAGCTCGGTTCCGAAGCCATCCGGCGAGGCGGCGACGAGCTCGACGGGAACCCCCTCGACCGTCACCCCGTGGGCGCGCCGCTCGGCGCGGTCGAGCACGGAGACGATCAGGGGCAGCGCCTCGAAAGCGTCGATCACCGGGACCGGGTCGTCCGCGGCGACGACGACCGCGAGGCGCTCGCTGACCTCGCGGAAGCGGCGCGGGTCGCCCGCCGGGACGCCGCCGAGCGGCTCGGCGATCTCGGCCGTCAGGCGGCGGGCCCGGTGGAGGAGCAGCCCTCGCGGCGGGCGGGGGTCCCCTTCCCGCTCCAGTGCCGACAGGAGCTTCGCCTCGTTGTGGGGCCCGATCCCCGGCACGTCGCGCAGCCGTCCCGCCGCGGCCGCCTCGCGCAGCTCGGACGCCGTGCGTACACCGAGCGCGCGGGCGATCTGCATCGCCCGCCGTGCGCCGATCCCGAGATAGCGTCCGAGGCCGACGAGATCGGGGGACACCTCGCGCTCGAGCTCCTCGAGCTCTCGAATCTCGCCGGTCTCGACGAGCTCCCGCAGCCGCCCCTCGATTCCCCGCCCGATCCCGCGCAGCTCGCGCACCCGTCCGGCGCGGACCAGGTCGGCCACCGGCGCCTCCGTCCCGCGGATCAGCTCGGCGGCCCGGCGGTACGCCCTCGCGGCATACGGACTCGCCTCGGCGAGCTCCAGCAAGGTGGCGAACGACTCCAGCCGGTCTGCGATCGCCCGGTTCTCCAGGTGGCGCTGCTCGGTCACGGCGGTAGTGTCACCGCACGTGTCAGAGATCGTCGTCCTCTCCGGCGGAGTCGGCGGAGCGCGCTTCGTCCGCGGCCTGATCGACGTCGTCCCCGCGGCCGAGGTGACGGTGGTCGGGAACGTCGGGGACGACGCCGAGTTCCTCGGCCTGCACGTGTCGCCGGACCTCGACAGCCTCCTCTACGCCCTTACCGACCTCCACGACCGGCGTCGCGGCTGGGGGCGGCGAAACGAGACGTGGAACGCGCTCGGGACGGCGAAGGAGCTCTCCGACGACGAGACCTGGTTCCAACTCGGCGACCGCGACATCGGCCTCCACCTCGTCCGGACGAAAGCGCTTCGGGCCGGCGAGCCGCTCACGTCGTTCACGCAGCGCGCCGCGCAGGCGTTCGGGCTCGGGCCACGCCTGCTGCCGGCGACCGACGACCGGCTCCGCACGATCGTCGAGACGCCTGACGGCCCGTTGCCGCTGCAGGAGTGGTTCGTCCGCCGCCGCTACAAGGACCCGGTCGATGGCGTGCGGTTCGAGGGGGCCGCGTTCGCGCGGCCGGCTCCGGGCGTGCTCGAGGCGATCGAACGGGCCTCGCTCGTCGTGATCGCCCCCAGCAACCCGTACATCAGCATCTGGCCGATCCTGGCCGTCCAGGGGATCCGCGCCGCCGTCCAGCGCCGGCGCGGGCCTGTTGTCGCGGTCAGCCCGTTGATCGGCGGAAAGGCGGTGAAGGGGCCCGCCGCTGCGATTCTCGAGCGGCTCGCAGGCGGCACCTCGCCCGTCCACGTCGCGGGCTGCTACCCGAGGCTGCTCGATGCGCTGGTGATCGACCACGAGGATGCCGCGGGCGCCGACGCGCTCGAGGACGCGCGGATCCGTCCGTGCCTGACTCGGACGCTGATGAAGGATCGCCGCGCCGCTCGTCTTCTCGCCGAGGCGGTGCTCGGCGCCGCGCAGCGAGGCGTGATGCGGGAGTGATCTGCGTGGTTCCGGTCGCGGGTCTCCCGGAGATCGAGCCCGGCGACGACCTCGCGGACCTGATCGCCGGAGCCGTTTCGCTCGAGGACGGCGACGTCGTCTGCGTCGCGCACAAGATCGTCTCGAAGAGCGAGGGCCGGGTGGCGAGCCTGACCGGAGTCGAGCCGTCCGAGCGCGCCCGCGAGCTCGCGGGCGTCGAGGGCGACCCGAGACGCATCGAGCTCGTTCTGCGCGAGGCCGGGAGGGTGCTTCGTACCCGGCCGCCGCTCGTGATCGCCGAGACGCGGCACGGCTTCGTCTGCGCATCGGCCGGCGTCGACGCCTCGAACGCCCCGGCGGCGGACATGGTCGTCCTGCTCCCGGACGATCCCGACAGCTCTGCCGCTCGTCTCCGCGCGGGGCTGATCGAGCGCACGGGCCGTACGGTCGGCGTCGTCGTCACCGACACGTTCGGACGCGCCTGGCGGGTGGGGATCGCCAATGTCGCGATCGGCGCGGCGGGGATCGAGGTGCTCCGCGACCTCCGGGGGACTCATGACCCGGCCGGGTACGAGCTGCGTTCGACGCTGATCGCGGTCGCCGACGAGATCGCGGCCGCCGCCGAGCTCGTGATGGGAAAGACCGAGCGCGTGCCGGCCGCGATCGTGCGCGGGTTGGACGTCGCGGGCGAGGGGCGCGCGGCCGAGCTGATCATGCCTCCCGACCAGGATCTGTTCCGCTGACTCGTCTCTGATCCCTCGACCGAGGGACGCCTTTGCGCGGGAAGCGGCTTGACCGGGCCGGGCCCGGTGCCGATACCAGTTGAGCTGTGGCGATCGAAGCTGCCCGTCTTCCCGAGCCTGCGCCCGAAGACCGCCGGCATGACCCGGCGCGGGCCGAGGCGCTCGTCGAGTCCTACCGGCGGCTCGCCGGGGTGTTCCACGACGTGCTCTCGGAGCAGAGCCCGGAGGCGCTGCTCGACCGGATCGCCGAGACCCTGTACGACCTCGTCCCGTACGAAGACCTCCACATCTACGAGGCGGACGACAAGCGGCGTGAGCTCGTACCGGTCTTCGCGCGCGGCAGCTGGAAGGACGAGGTGCTGTCGAGCAAGGTCGCGTACGGAGAGGGGATCACGGGCTGGGCGGTCGACCACCGCAGTCCGGTCCTGTCGAACGCCGCCCACCTCGATCCGCGCGTCGCGTTCGTTCCGGGGACGCCGCCCGACCCCGAGGCGCTGATCACCGTTCCGCTGATCGCGCGCGGCTCGCTGAAAGGCGCGCTGAACATCTACCGGGTCGGCGGCGAGGCGAGCTTCGACGAGGACGAGTTCGAGCTGGCGCGCTGGTTCGGCGACGCCGCAGCCCTCGCCCTCGACAACGCGCAGGTGCGGGCCAGCCTGGAGCATCTCGCCCACACCGACTCCCTGACCGGCCTCTACAACCACCGGTACTTCCACGAGCGCCTGCGGGCGGAGCTCAACCGCGCCGGCCGCACGCACGACACCGTCGCGCTCCTGATGATCGACATCGACGACTTCAAACGGGTGAACGACGTCTGGGGCCACGGGGAGGGGGACGACGTCCTCCAGCTCCTTGCCGACATACTGCGCACGACCGTCCGTGTCTCCGACACGGTCTGCCGGATCGGCGGGGAGGAGTTCGCGGTCATCCTCCCGTCGGGGGACGTCGAGGAGGCGACCGGTCTCGCCGCACGGCTGAAGGAGGCGCTCGTCCGGGCCTCGAGCGACAGCGTCGGGGCGATCACGATCTCGACGGGCATCGCCGTCGGGCCTCAGCACGCCATGAACGCGCGCGAGCTGATCGCGTGCGTGGAGGCGGCGATGATGACCGCGAAGGCGCACGGCAAGGACCGGGTCGTCGTCTTCGAGGACGCGCCCGCCGAGCGGCCGGACGAAGGCGGCGGAGGACGCGATCTTCGCTCGATCGCGCACCTGAAGATGCTCCAGAGCCTGGTACGCAGGCTCAATCCGCTCAACGACACGAAGGAGATCGGAGAGGTGATCGTCGACGAGCTCCGGATCCTCGTCGACTACCACACCTGCCGCGTCTACCTGCTCGAGGGCGACCGGCTCGTCCCGGTCGCGATGCGGGGCGACCTCGAGGGGGAGAACCTCTCGCTCGCCCTCGGAGAGGGCCTCACCGGACATGTCGCGCAGACGGGCAAGCCGATGCTCGTCGGCAATGCGAGCGAGTCGGATCTCTGTCTCCAGGTGTCCGAGAACCCGAGCGACGAGTCGCTCGCCGCGGTGCCGCTGCGCTACGGGCGGCGGGTGATCGGGGCGATCATGATCTCGAAGCTCGGGGTCGGTCAGTTCGACGAGGACGACCTTCGCCTGCTCGAGGTGCTCGCCGGACACGCCTCGATCGCCCTGGAGAACGCGCGGCTCTACGAGTCGATGCGGCGCGAGGCGGAGAACGCCAAGATGTGGCTGGACTTCGCCGACGCGGTCTCCGAGGCACGCTCGGTCGGGGAGATCGGGGACGAGGCCGTTCGGACCGTCGCCCGCCTGATGGAGGTCGGGCAGTGCTCGTTCTGGATCGAGGACGCGGACGCGGCGAACTACCGCTGCCTCGCGTCGGTCGGCTACCTGGACGATTCGGAGTCGGCACCCGTTGTCGATCAGCGCCCGGGACGTGCGGAGGCCGCCCCGCTCGTCGAGGGCCGCAAGACGCCGTTCGTGCTCGACGACGAGGCGCTGCGGGGGATCTTCGGTCGGGTCACGGATGGCGTTCCGCTCCGCCCGGTGGCGATCGCGCCGCTCCACGCCGGCTTCGGGGTGCGCGGGTGGATCACCGTTCGCGCGCCGATCTCCGGCCCGGCAGGCCTCGCTCACTTCACGGAGGAGCGGCTTCGCCTCCTGGACGGTCTCGCCTACAGGGCGTCGGTCGCGGTGCAGAAGTCGATTCTCCTTCGGGCGGAACAGGAGAGCGCCGAGGTCGCGGGCGCCCTGCTGGAGTTCTCGCGCCAGCTCGCCGGCAGCAACGGAGCGGACGAGCTGCGCCGGAAGATCGTCGAGCTCACCGGACAGATGACAGGGTCGCCGCGCACGTGGCTCTGGCTCGAGCGGGGCCGTCCCGGCACCTTCAGGATCGAGGCGGCGTGGCGCGCGGATGGCGCGGTCCCGATCGTCCCGATCGGAAGCATCGTCGAGTTCGGCGGTGCCCGGCGCGCACTCGAGGGCGGACAGCCATTCGTTCTCCAGCCGGGCTCGGTCGACATGGTCCCTACGGGCGATGACCCGCTCGCGGTCGCGCCGGTCGTGCTTCCGTCGGGCCGGATCGGCTGCATCGCGGCCGCCGCTCCCGAGGCGTTCCCCGAGCGGAAGCTGCGCCTCCTCGCCGGCATCGCCAACCAGGCGAGCCTCGCGCTGCACGTCTCCGAATAGCGTTCCTGCGCGGCGGCGCCGTCAGTTGTCCACACCCCGTGCCTGGCACCGGACGTGTGAACTTGCTGGAACGATTCGTCCACTCCGGGTGCCTGGCACCGGCGGTGTGACGAATCGAGAACGTTTCGTTCAGGTGTTCAGAACCGGGCTCTGAGCCGCGGGACGACGTCCGCTGCGAACTGGTCCAGGAACCGTGTCTGGTCCTCGCCGGGCGCATGGAAGACGAGGTGGTCGAAGCCGAGCGCGACGTAGACGCCGATCCGCTCGACGACCTCGTCGGGATCGCTCGAGACGATGAAGCGCGTGTGCGCACGGTCGGCGTTCTCGTCGGCCAGCCGCTCCATCTCGATCGGATCCTCGACGTCACGCTTCTGCTCGGGCGTCAGCGCCAGCGCGGCCCACCAGCGGCACGCGTCGTGCGCGTACTGCGGATCGTGGTCGTACGAGACCTTGATCTCGATCATCCGGGCGATCGCCCCCGCCTCGCGGCCGGCGTCGTGCGCACCCTCCTCGAGGGCCGCCGTCAGCTCCTCGTAGAGCTCGCGCTTCTTTCCGCTCGTGACGATCAGACCGTCTCCGACGCGCCCGGCGAGCTTGG
Organism: Gaiellales bacterium; assembly: GCA_038248655.1. Taxonomy (GTDB): domain Bacteria; phylum Actinomycetota; class Thermoleophilia; order Gaiellales; family Gaiellaceae; genus DATBLE01. Next base: position 6,238 of record JBBRXG010000070.1, on the reverse strand, counting down.
CTGCGAGCGGGCCGGAGGCGGCGACGAAGATCGGGACCGGCTCCTCTGGGCGGTCGTAGATCGTCGCCTTCTCGGTCCTGTAGTAGTCGCCGTCGAAGGTGACGCGCTCCTCGGTCCAGAGCCGCCGCATCAGCTCGATCGCCTCGGCGAGCCGCAGCCTCCGCTCCTTCCCACCGGGCCACTCCATCCCCGTGGCCGGCGTCTCGTTCATCGACTCGCCCGTCCCCACCCCGAGGAAGACCCGACCGGGGCTCAGGCATGCAAGCGTGCCGAAGGCGTGGGCGATCACCGACGGGTGGTAGCGCAGCGTCGGCGTGAGCACGCTCGTGCCGAGCAGGACGCGCTCCGTCCGCTCGCCGAGCGCGCCCAGCCACGGCAGCGACGCCGGCCCGTGCCCGCCGTGATGCCGCCAGGGCTGGAAGTGATCCGAGACCGCGACGATCTCCAGGCCGTGCCGCTCGGCCGCGACCGAGAAGTCGAGGAGCTGCCGTGGCCCGAACTGCTCGGCCGACGCCTTGTAGCCCAGTCTCATCGGCACGCGGCCTGCATCCGCGCCAGGTCCTCGGGCGTGTCGACGTCGAAGGCGAGCCCCGGAAGGTCGAGGACGACGTGCCCGACCCCGAGCGCCGCGTGCACGGCCGCGCTGCCACGCTCCCCGAAGTGCGTCCGGACGAGCCCCGGAGGTCGCATCGCGACCGCGTTCGTTCCGCCGTCGAGGGCGCGCCCGATCGAGACGCCCCGCTCCGGGGTCGATTCGAGCAGCTCCTCGATGTCGCCGGCGCCGAGGAGCGGCAGGTCGGCCGACACGAACGCCACCAGGGGCTCGCGGACGACCTCCGCCGCCGCGGTCGCGAGCGCCTCGTTCCACGCGAGGCCGCGGTCGAGCCACACGTCGTATCCCTCGAGCGGGGCCGCGGTCACGACCGTGATCCGCTCGACGCCGGCCTCGCGCACCGTTGCGGTCACGTGCTCGAGGAGCGAACGCATCAACTCGGCTCGCTCGCCGGGCGAGAGCGCGGCAGCGAGCCGGCTCTTGGCGCGGTCGAGCGCCTTCAGTGGCACGAGCACATGGGCGTCCACACCGTGACCCTACATTCGCCACGTATGCTCAAAGCGTGCTCGAGCGGCCCGTCGAGGAGCTTCTCTCCGAGGCCAGGAGCCTGCGCTCGAGCGCGGTCGTCACCTATTCGCCGAAGGTCTTCGTGCCGCTGACGAAACTGTGCCGGGACGTCTGCCACTACTGCACGTTCGCGCATCCGCCCCGCCGCGGGGAGCGGGCGTACCTGAGCCCCGACGAGGTGCTCGAGATCGCCCGCGCCGGCGTCGCCGCAGGCTGCCGCGAGGCGCTGTTCACGCTCGGAGACAAGCCGGAGCGCCGCTACCGCGTCGCCCGCGCCGAGCTCGCCGCCCTCGGTTGCGCGACGACGATCGAGTATCTCGTGCGGATGTGCCGCCTCGTGCTCGAGGAGACCGGCCTCTTGCCGCACGCCAACCCGGGAGTGATGACGCGCGACGAGCTCGCCGCCCTGCGCGAGGTGACGGCGTCGCAGGGACTCATGCTGGAGTCCCTCTCCGACCGGCTCTCGGAACGGGGCGGGCCGCACTTCGGCTCGCCCGACAAGCGCCCCTCGGTCCGCCTCGAGACCCTTCGCCTCGCCGGCGAGCTGGCGATCCCCTTCACGACGGGGATCCTGATCGGGATCGGGGAGACGAGGAGAGAGCGAGTCGAGGCGCTGGCGGCGATCGGCGATCTGCACCGTGAGTACGGACACGTCCAGGAGGTGATCGTCCAGAACTTCAGGGCGAAGCCCGGCACCAAGATGGCCGAACATCCGGAGCCCTCCCTCGACGACCTGCTCTGGACCGCCGCGGTCGCGCGGCTCGTCCTTCCGCCGGACGTGCACGTGCAGGTGCCGCCGAACCTGAGCTACGACGACTTCCCCCGCCTGCTCGACGCCGGGATCGACGACTGGGGCGGGGTCTCCCCGGTGACGATCGACCACGTCAACCCCGAGGCGCCGTGGCCCGAGATCGAGCGTCTGAGGGTCGCCACCGAGGCGCGCGGGCTCGTCCTCGTCCCGCGGCTGCCGGTCTATCCGGAGTTCGTCTCCGGTCGCTGGCTGGATCCACGCGTACTCACCCGGGCACTGCGCTCGTCGGACGCCGACGGGCTGGCGCGCGACGACGGCTGGCTCGCCGGAGCGCAGACGCCGGTTCCATTCACCCCTCGCGACGCGCTCCCGATCGACGCCGCCGGCGAGCTCGGCGAGGACGAGCTCGTCCGCCTGTTCGCCGCCCGCGGCAAGGAGCTCCACCGCGTGCTCGCCACGGCGGACCGGCTGCGCCGCGAGGTCGCCGGCGACGAGGTCACCTACGTGGTCACGCGGAACGTCAACTACACGAACGTCTGCTACTTCAGATGCGGCTTCTGCGCCTTCTCGAAGGGGAAGCTCGCGGAGAACCTGCGCGGGCCGGCCTACGTCGTTCCGATCGAGGAGATCGTGCGGCGCGCGCGCGAGGCCTGGGAGCGGGGCGCCGTCGAGATCTGCCTGCAGGGCGGGATCCACCCCGGCTTCGACGGCGACTACTACGTCGAGGTCTGCGAGGCGGTCAAGCGCGAGCTGCCCGGGCTGCACGTGCACGCCTTCTCGGCGCTCGAGGTGTGGCAGGGTGCGGCGACGCTAAGCCAGCCGCTCGGCGAGTACCTTGCCCGGCTGCGCGACGTCGGGCTCTCGTCGCTCCCGGGGACGGCGGCCGAGATCCTCGACGACGACGTTCGGCGCGTGCTCTGCCCCGACAAGGTGACCACCGCCCAGTGGCTCGAGGTGCACGAGACCGCTCACCGGCAAGGGCTCCGCTCGACGGCGACGATCATGTTCGGCCACGTCGACGGGGCCCGCAACTGGGCGCGTCACCTGCTGCGCGTCCGGGAGCTGCAGCAGCGAACCGGCGGCTTCACCGAGCTCGTTCCGCTGCCGTTCGTGCACATGGAGGCGCCGATCTATCTCAAGGGGCAGGCCCGGCAGGGTCCGACCTTCCGCGAGGCGCTGCTGATGCACGCTGTTGGCCGTCTCGCGCTCCACCCCTACATCACCAACGTTCAAGCCTCCTGGGTGAAGATGGGTCTGTCCGGAGCGCAGGCTTGCTTGCGCTCCGGTGCAAACGACCTCGGCGGCACGCTGATGAACGAGTCGATCTCGCGCGCCGCCGGCGCGAGCCACGGACAGGAGCTGCCGCCGGAGCGGATGGAGGAGGCGATCCGCGCCGCGGGCCGCATCCCCCGCCAGCGGACGACGCTCTACGGCACCCCCGACCCCCGGCGGACGGCCGCGTCGTTCGGGGCGCCGCCCCTCTCCGAGCCGTCGAACCCGCCGGTGGACACGACGCGGCTGCGTCGGCCGGCCCGGCTCGTCCGACCCGGCCTTGCCCTCGCCTGAGCTGGCCCGGGTCGCGCGGCTCGCGACCGTCGACGCCGGTGGGCGGGCGCACGTCGTTCCGATCTGCTTCGCGCTCGACGGCGACGCCCTCTACACGGCCGTCGACGAGAAGCCCAAGCGGACGCGCGCGCTCCAACGTCTCCGCAACATCGAGGCCGACCCTCGCGTCGAGGTGCTGATCGACCACTACGACGACGACTGGTCGCAGCTCTGGTGGGTTCGCCTGCGCGGCACCGCCAGGATCGTCGACGATCCGCGCGCAGTGGAGCTCCTCGCCGCCAAGTACCCGCAGTACCGCGTCGAGGAGCCGGCCGGCCCGGTGATCGCGGTCGCGATCGAGGAACGGAGCGAGTGGACGGCCTCGCCTTCCTGAGCGCCACCGAGCAGGCGGAGCTCGTCCGGAAGCGCGAGGTCTCCCCGCTCGAGCTCGTCGAGACGTACCTGGAGCGGATCGAGCGGATCGACCCGGAGCTGAACGCATACGTCACCGTCTGCGCGGACGAGGCGCTCGCCGCCGCCGGCGGCGACCTGCCGGACGGCCCGTTCAGGGGTGTGCCGCTGCCGATCAAGGATCTGACGGAGACCGCCGGCATCCGCACGACGTTCTCGTCCCGCGCCTTCGCCGACCACGTCCCGGACTTCGACGCCGCCGTCGTCCGACGGCTGCGCGAGGCCGGGTTCATCGTCCTGGGCAAGACGAACACGCCCGAGCTCGGGATCACCGCCGTCACCGAGTCGGAGCTGAACGGGCCCTGCCGCAACCCGTGGGACACGTCGCGGACGGCGGGCGGCTCGAGCGGAGGGGCGGCGGCGGCGGTCGCGGCCGGCCTCGCCCCCGCCGCGCACGGAAGCGACGGGGGAGGCTCGATCCGGATCCCCGCGTCGTGCTGCGGCCTGGTCGGGCTCAAGTCGGCCCGCGGGCGCGTCTCGCCCGCTCCGTACGGCGGGCTGGAGGGCTTCTCGACGAGCGGGCCGCTGACCCGCACCGTGCTCGACGCGGCCGCGATCCTCGACGTGATCGCCGGCTACGAGCCCGGCGATCCCTACTGGGCTCCCCCGCCGGAGCGGCCGTTCGCGGAGGAGTGCGGAGCCGACGCGGGACGGCTGCGGGTCGGGCTCACGGTCTCCCCGCCGATCGACGCCCCGGTCGCACCGGACTGCGTCGCCGCGGCGGAGGATGCGGCCCGGCTCCTGGTCGAACTGGGACACGAGGTCGAGGAGGTCGCGCCGCCCTGGACCGACGGCCGGCTCTTCAGCCTCTTCATGACCGTCTGGCAGGTGATCCCGGCGCTGCACCGCGTCGACCTCGACCTGTTCGAGCCGATGAGCCGGGCGCTGGCCGAGTCGGCGCGGACCGTGGACTCGGTCGACTACGTGCTCGCGACCGCGCAACTGCGCGACTTCGGGCGGCGGCTGGCGGCATTCATGGCCGGCTACGACCTCCTGTTGACGCCGACTCTCGCGCAACCACCCGTCCCGGTCGGCGCGCTCGCCGACGACGACCCGTGGGTCAGCATCCGAAATGCCGGCCGGTTCACGGCATTCACGCAGGTGGCGAACATCACCGGCCTGCCGGCGGTATCGCTGCCGCTCTTCTGGAGCGCCGACGGGCTCCCGATCGGCGTCCAGCTGATCGGAAAGCCGGCCGGGGAGACGGAGCTGCTCCGGGTCTCCCGGCAGGTCGAGCAGGCGCGTCCGTGGCGCGACCGCCGCCCGGCCGTCGGCTAGACGGCGTTCTCCGGAACCCGGCCTTCGAGCAGGACTGCGCGGAGTGCCTCGACGCAGAGCATCCCCATCGCCTCGCGCGTCTCGTGGGTGGCCGAGCCGAGGTGCGGCGTCAGCACGACGTTCTCGAGCCCGAGCAGGCCTGGGTGGACCTCCGGCTCGTGCTCGAACACGTCGAGCGCCGCGCCGGCGATGCCGCCTCCGGCCACCGCCGCCACGAGTGCGTCCTCGTCGACGATCGGTCCGCGGCTCGTGTTGACCAGCACGGCCGTCGGCTTCATCCGCGTGAGCGCGGCGGCGTCGATCAGGTGCCTGGTGTCGCCGGAGAGCGGCAGGTGGAGGGAGACGGCGTCGGCGGTCGCGAGCAGCTCGTCGAGCGGCCGGCCACCGGAGCGGCTGCTGTGGATCACGTCCATCCCGTGGGCGACCGCCAGCCGTTCGACCGCCCGCGCGATGCGTCCGTACCCCACCAGGCCGAGGGTGCGCGACGCGAGCCCCTGGCCGAGCATCAGGCTCGGCGCCCAGATCCAGCTCTCCGACCGCCGGATCAGGCGGTCGCCCTCCGTCACGCGGCGAAGGAGGGCGAGCATCAGTGCGATCGTCAGCTCGGCGGTCGTCTCCGTGAGCACGTCGGGCGTGTTCGAGACCACGACGCCCCGGCGGCGGCAGGCGTCGAGGTCGACGTTGTCGAGCCCCGCTGCGTAGTTCGCGACGATGCGGAGCCCGGGCCCCGCGGCGTCGAGGAGGTCGTCGTCGACACGATCGGTGAGCATCAGCATCAGGCCGTCCTTGCCCGCCACTCCGCGCAGGAGCTCCTCGCGCGCGGGCGGCCACTCGGAGTCGTGCCGCTGGAGCTCGAACGAGCGCTCGAGCTCTGCCCGCACCCGGTCCGGAAACCGGCGCGATGCGAAGACGCGGGGCACTAGTCCGCGAGCAGCGGGTCGTCGGCGGCGACGGAGGCGGTGCCGTTCAGCCGCATCCGCCGGCGGCGCTCGAAGTCGATGAACAGGAGGCCGACGTGGGGGTTGACGAGCGCATTGCCGGCGGTCAGGTACATCCCGTTTCCGTCGTAGACC
>JBBRXG010000069.1:0-16397 GCA_038248655.1 Gaiellales bacterium | reverse complement strand
GGAGGTCGCCGCGCTTAGAGGATCCAGCGAGACGCCCGGTGGTTCTCTCTCTCGGGCGTCGAACGATCGAGAAGACGTTCGTACCCGGCGAAGATCTCCTCTTCTCGCTCGGGGACAACCTAACGGAACTACGAAAACAAGCGGCCTAGCCTGTCAACACCGGCGGGGGAGCAGGTCAGGGGGTCAGCTTTCAACCGGCGTCACGGGGTCAGTATTGAACCGGCGTCGATAGCAATGACGCGAAGTAGAGGGTTGGGTGAGTCCGCACTCTCCAAACTGCTCTAGCCGCTCACAACTCGTTGTCCTGCGTTCTTTCTACGCCGACGATCCTGAAGAACTAAGCCCTCGCTTTTGGTTTCCGTCCGCGCCGGGCCTGCCTTCGCCCTTTGGCACCGATCTGCTCCGCCTCGCTGTCGGTCACATCGAGAACGAGTGTGCCTTTCCTTGCGTCCCGAAAGGTGATTGTGACTTGAGCGCCTCTTCCTTCTGCGATTTCGGCTCCGGAGAGATCAGACACTAGGACGGTCTTACGCGCCATAGCATGCTCCTTATCCGCGGGGTCAACTGGTCGTACGCTAGCCGATCAGACCTGACGGGGTGTCCGTTTTCATACGGCTCGAAGCGGAGTCGTCCCTCCCTGAATTCGGGCCTCGACCCGTTTGAAGCGCTCTGCGTCGGCGAGTTCGTGCTCAAGCAGATCGCTGAACTCGGCAGCCATCAACCTGTCCGTGCTGATCTGAAACAGATCCGCGACCTGAATGGCCTTGTTTAGCGACGGAGACGAATGCCCGTTCACCCATGCACTCAACGTGGCGGGAGAAATGCCGAGAATATGGGCGGTGAAATACGCGCTCAACCCGTGCAAACCGAGCAAGCGGCCGAAGTTGTCGCTGAACCGTGGAAGTTCTTGATGTGACATTGATCCTCGCTTCAGAAATTTTATCGTGTCGACACTATCAAAGTTCAACCTGCTTGGAAGCACGGGCGGCGTCCAATACGACTACCCGCGTCTTCGAGATGAGCGCTCGCCAATGCCGCTGGAAGTAGAGAGGTGCCGGGCTCGCCTTAGATCCGTCGCTCTCGGGCGGCCTCGACAAGTTTGGCCGCTGCGCGCCCGGCTCGCTTCCGATCGTCAGCTTTGATCGGCTGAGCGCTGTAGCCGGCTCGCGTCTTCATCCCGAGCAGCGCGTTAAGTGCCTTCGCCAGTTCGGTACCACCGGGGGAGACGTGACCGAGAAGTTCGACTGCGTCCCGATGATTTTGGCCGACAGCGTGCTCGCCTAGGCTCAGACAGCAAAGAACATCGGCGCCAGCAATACCAGCGTGAATACAGAGCGTGACGTAGGCGTCTCCGACATCGCCCTGATCCTCCTCCAATTCCTGGATGGTCATCGCGGCATCGAGAAACTGGACCGCCTTGGTCATCCGGCCGGCGATGTCGGCCGCGTCGCAGGGTGCAGTTCTAGGACTCATCGCGATTACCCGGCAGCCGTCTGAGCGAGTGCAACGAGCCGTACAACGCAACGCCTTCGCCAGCGGCCGCTCGGAGGGGTGGCTCGTCTTCGCCGAACTCTTCAACCTCTTCTTCCCCGTATTCGAGGAACCGAGTATCGTTCCCTGTCCAGCACGTCGCTTCGGTCGCAAGCTGGTCGAGCTGGTCTCGCCAGGTCTGATCGTCCGGATCGACACCTCGCGGGCGAATCACCAGAACATCAAGATCACTCCGTGTCGAGGCCTCTCCTCTGCCCGCTGATCCGAACAGGACGGCAAGCGACGGCGGCGTGGTCCAGTTACCGATCGCCGTGCGGAGCATCTCGATCAGCCGTAGCCTGAGGCTCGCGATTCCCTCGACGTAGGGTGCGGCGAGATGCTCGCGGTTAAGGCGATAGTGGAAGGCGGGACCGGCGGGCTCCTGTGAGACGATCCCTTGCTCGACGAGCCGCGCCAAGACGCGGCGGATTCCCTCGTGGGACTTATCGCCAACGAGACGCTCCACTTGGCGGCCAGTCAGGGCTCTCGTTGTTCCGGCTAGCGTTCTCAGGACTTCGCCGTCGAGGGTAGGCGTCACGATTCGAAACGGGTGCTTTAGGTCCACCGGGCCACTATACCAGCCTCTGGGCTGCTATACAAGCCACTTGGCTTAAATAGTAGTCGAATCACCGCTGTTGCGGCTCCTCCACCACCTGCTCCTCCACGAAGGGGAGGTGGTCAGCCGCGAGCGCCTCCTCGCGGAGGTCTGGGGGTACGGCTTCCACCCCGGCTTGAACGTCGTCGACGTCAGCGTGCGGCGCCTGCGCAAGAAGCTTGGCCCCGATGCCCCGATCCAGACGGTGCGGAATGCCGGCTATCGCCTGCTTGCGTAAGCACTCGGTCGAGGCCCTCTGGGTCCTGTTCGCAGCCGCGAACCTCGCAGCGATGATCGCCTGGACGAGTTGGGAGACGATCCCATTTCACTTCGTTTGGATCAGCCTCACCATCCTGTACGGCTTCCGCGTCTGGGGACCACCAGGGCGACGACGTTCGCGTCCGGCGCACAGCAGCGCTTGTCCAGTCCGTCGCACTTCCCGCACAAGAACGACACACTGGCAGCCATCTCCGTGCGGCCAGGATGGTTGTTGGGAGGTCAGGTGTCGCGGCGGACGAGGAGGATGGCGGCGAGGGCGAGCGTGAGCGCGCAGTAGCCGACGAAGAGCATCCCGCCCGGCCAAGGTGAGAGCGTGTGGTTGCCGTGGGTGAGCGAGAAGATCTGCCGGCCAGCCTCGCTCGGGAGGTACTGGCTGATTGCGTGGTTCCAGGTCGTCGGCAGGACGTTCATCAGCGGCGGGATGACGAAGAAGATCCCGGCGAAGGTCGCGATCCCGCCGGCGGTGTTCCGGACGACCGCGCCGATCCCGAGCGCGAAGATCCCGACCAGCATCAGGTAGACGGCGCCGCCGATCACCGAGCGCGCGACACCCGGGTGCGAGAAGGAGATCTGGAGGATGTGATGTCGTGAGAGGATCGCCTGACTCGCGAAGAACGCGATCAACACCGGCGGCAGCATCAACAGCAAGGCAACGGTCGCGAAGACGGCAGTCTTTGCCCAGAGCACCGGCAGTCGTTTCGGTACGGCGGTGAAGCTCGCCCGGATCATCCCGGTCGAGTACTCGCCGGTGATCACGAGCACACCGAGGACGGCAACCGCCAACTGGGAGACGTTGACGCCGGCGAGGGCGATGTCGAGCGGGTGGCGGTCGGCGCGGTCGTGGGCGCTCATCGAGCCCCAGTGCGACGAGGTTACCGCCGCAAAGATAATCGGGAGGGCGAGCGTCAGCACGACGCCGACCAAGAGCGACCATCGCGTCGAGCGCAGCGAGTGAAGCTTTGTCCATTCCGAGAGCGCGACCCGCGCCTGCGTGACCCGACCCGTGGGCACCGCCCGCGGCAGCTGCTGAACGTTCGGGATCGCGCTCACGCAACCGCCTCCTCGCGCTCGAGCTCGACCGCCTTGAACTCGACCTCTTCCCGGGTGAGCTCCATGAACGCCTCCTCGAGCGAGGCCGGTTGAGGCGTCAGCTCGTGCAGCGCGACTCCGCTCGCCGCGGCGGCGTCTCCGATCTGGGCTGCGGTCAGCCCATGCACTTCGAGCAGGCCCGGCTCGAGGACTGCTACAGACACGTCCGGGCCGACAAACAGCGCCTCAAGCTCGGTCGCCTGCGGCGAGCGCACGCGAACGACGTCCCCGGAGGCTTGCCTCAAGAACTCCTCGGTGGTCGTGTCGGCGATCTTCCGCCCGCGGCCGATCACGATCAGATGATCGGCAGTCAGAGCCATCTCGCTCATCAAATGCGAGGAAACGAAAACCGTGCGACCCTCCCCCGCAAGGCCCTTCAAGAGCGTCCGCACCCACTGGATACCCTCCGGGTCGAGGCCGTTCACGGGCTCGTCGAGCATCACCGTCGCTGGATCGCCGAGCAGCGCGGCAGCGATTCCGAGCCGTTGGCCCATCCCCAGCGAGAACTGCCCCGCCCGCTTCCGCGCCACCTCACGCAGACCGACCAAATCGATCAACTGGTCGACCCGCCTGCGCGCAATCCCATGCGTTTGGGCCAGCGCGAGCAGATGGTTGTACGCCGAACGGCCAGTGTGCACAGACCGCGCCTCGAGCAACGCACCCACCTCGTGCAACGGCGCAGCGTGCTCACGATAGTGCTTCCCATTCACCTTCACATCGCCGGTCGTCGGTGCATCCAACCCGAGGATCAACCGCATCGTCGTCGACTTGCCCGAACCGTTCGGCCCCAGAAAGCCCGTCACCACTCCCGGCCGGACCACGAACGACAACTCGTCCACGGCCCGTTTGTCGCCGTAATCCTTGGTCAGTGCCCACGCCTCGATCACCACACCATCAAACCAGCATTGTCTGAGAGTTCTCTGAGATGTGCGGCCCTCCCGTGCTCTCGATGCTGATCCGCAACGAGCGATCCCGACTCCTACGCGAAGAGAAGCAGTCGGCGCACATGGTCTAAAGTCGCCTACCGCACGCCCGACGAGGTGCGCCGAACCTGGGAGGATGGACGACTACAGAAATCCGCGGCCTAGCCTGTCAACACCGGCGGGGGAGCAGGTCAGCAGCGCGGTCCGGAACCGTCACGCTGCTGTGTGCATTTCCCCGGGGGTTGTGAGCTCTTGCTCTGTCCACCAGTAGACGTCGCGGCGGGCGACGGCGGCGGCCATGCGGTCGATCCGGCGGCGTCGGTCGCTCTCGTCGAGCTCAAGCGCGAGCTCGATCGCGTTGGCGAGGCCGACCACGTCGAAGGGATTGCACTGCAGTGCATCACCGAGCTCGACCGCCGCGCCAGTGAACTCGCTGAGGACGAGCGCACCGGCGTCGCCGCAGGAGGCCTGGGCGGTGACGAACTCCTTCGCGACGAGGTTCATCCCGTCGGCGAGCGGCGTCACGAGGCAGACGTCCGCGAGCCGGTAGTAGGCGAGGAGGCGCTCGGGTGGGATGCCGCGGTACAGGTAATGGACGGGGACGTCGCCGCCCGGGTCGGTGAAGCGGCCGTTGATGCGGCCAACGAGCTCCTCGACGTTGCGCCGCACCTCACGGTACTCGCGGATCTCGCCGCGGCTGGGGACGGCGATCTGGACGAATGCGATCTGTCCACGGAGCTCCGGTCGCCCCTCGAGCAGGAACTCGATCGCCCGGAGACGCTCGATGATCCCCTTGGTGTAGTCGAGCCGGTCGACGCCGAGGAGGATGCGGCGGCCGCCGAATTGGGCACGCAGGCTGCGAAGGCTGCGCTCGGTCGCACCCGAGCGGGCGTTCTCGGCGAGCGTCCGGGCATCGATCGAGATCGGATGGGCGGCGGTCAGTACCCGCCGGTGCGCCAGAGCGATCGTTCGCCCCTCGATGCGGACATCATCGCGTAGGCGCGTGCACGTGCGCACGAAGTTGTCCCGGTACGTTTCGGTGTGGAAGGAGACCGTGTCGGCGCCGAGCAGCCCGTCCAGCACCTGATCGCGCCACGGCAGCCGAGCGTAGATCTCTGGCGGCGGAAACGGCACGTGCAGGAAGAACCCGATCGGGCCCGCCCTCGCACGCCGGAGCAGACTCGGCACGAGCATCAGGTGGTAGTCATGCACCCAGCGCAAGCCGTCTGAGCCCACCTCGACCGCCGCGAAACGCTCATTCACGTCCCGGTAGGCGGTCCACCGGCGGCGCTCGAAGATGGGCTGCTCGATCAGTCCGTGCAGCAGCGGCCAGAGCGTTCGGTTCGCGAAGCCGTGGTAGTAGTCCTCAACCTCGCGCCGGCTCAGCGCAACCGGGACGAGCTCGACATCAAGCCCCTCGACGCGGCCCGGTACATCCCCGGCGCCCCCATCCCAGCCGACCCAGGCGCCGCCCCGCGACTCGAGTGCAGGGCGCAGCGCACTGACGAGCCCGCCCGCCGACGCCCTCCAACCATGACGACCCCGCGACACCGGCAGCCGGTTCGCATACGCGACCAGGGACACGCTTCCCCCCTTCCCGCCCCGCGGACGCACCAACCGCTCGCTACCGCGAGCAGAAGACCCCGTTCGTTCACGGGCAAGGGCCGTTTGTCGCGTTCTGGCGGAAGGGCGACAGGCCCAAATGACGATGTTCTCGCCCGCGGGTATCGGATTCTGTGTCATCGCTCTTGGTACGCCCGAGTCGAACGCGCAGGTCGCGTTCCGAGGAGTAGCTCTTGCGGCCCTTGCGCAGCGTCGATGCCGGTACCTGCGGCCGCCTGCTTGACCAGCGGTCGGAAGCCCGCGGTCCGCTCCGCCGCAACGAGCACGCCGCCCGGGCTCTTCGTGTAGAGGACATCCGCAAACCCGAAGGCAGCCGCGCGCTCGAGCGTACGTTTTTGCCCTGCGCTGAAGGCGAGCTGATCACGGGTGCCGATGTCCGGCCGGGGAACAAGGAGCGGAGGCTTCCCGCGTCCGCCGAGCGCGACCAGCGTGGCACCCGCTCCGCCGGCGATCAGCACGGCGATGAGGGCGGCCGCCATCAGCCTCCGGCGGCGGCGCTGCCTGCGCACAGGCTCGAGGAGCGAGCGGGCGATACCCGGGTTGTTGCGTGCGCCGTTCACCCCGACCATCCCAGCCCGAACGCGCCGGAATCGGACCGTCGTGCCGACAGATGGAATGCGGTTAGCGGTGTCGCCGCGCTCCTCGCCGTTCCGTCAGGTACGTTCGTCAGCCCGACCAGAAGCTTGCAGGTCTCGGGCGCCCAACCAGTAGGGTCGAGCGCTCCGCCGAACGGCGCTGATGACGTCCCTGAACGGCTCTTCAGACTCAGTTTCCCCTCGACAGGCATGACGTCTAACGCAAACGCTGCCGGCTCGAATCCCATCGGTGCGGCGGGCCGGGAATCGAGCGTGGCGGTGTAGATGCGCGCTCTGCTACACAGCCGGTCCGCGCTTCTGTTCGCGTTCGCGTTCGCGGTCATGGGCGATCCGGTCTCGTCGGTCGCCTATGCAGTCGAGGCGGCGTTGCGGGCGCTCGGCGGTAACCTCGTGCTCCTCGTCCCGACGATGGCAGTCGTGCTCGTGGTCATCGCGCTGATCGTCGTCAACTACAGCCAGCTCTACGTCCGCTTCGCGCGGGGCGGCGGTGACGCCTCGGCGGTCGGGTCGGCGTTCGGTGAGCGGTGGGCGTTTCTGCCGATCGGGGCGTTGACTGTCGATTACGGGCTGACGATCGCGATCAGCGTGGCCGCGGGCGCGTCTGCGCTGATCGCGTACGTGCCGTCGCTTGCCTCGCTTCGCATCCCGCTCGCCCTCCTGCTGCTCTTGCTGGTCGGCGGACTGACCTGGTTCGGCCACCGAGGCCGTCTCGTCTTTGCGGTCATGACGGTCGCGTTCGTCAGCGTCGCGAGCGTCGTACTCGTGATCGGTCTCGTCGCTCCGCACGGCCACGGTGCCGCCCCCCTCCGGCCAGCGGGCGCGCACTTCGGGCCGCTGGCCGTGTTGCTCGCCTACCCGGTGGCGATGGCGCTTGCGACCGGGGTCGAGGCGCCGTCCTCGGCGATCGCTCAGCTCGGGCAGCTGGACGACGCAGGGCGCATCCAGTTCGGGCGCGTCACTCTCTGGTCGATGTTCGCGATCGTGGTCTGGCTGACGGCCGGTCTGACGGTGCTCGCGGTGCGGCTCCGCGTCGGAGTGCCGGTGGGGCACGAGACGCAGATGGCGCAGATCGGCAAGGCGGCGGTCGGCAAGGGGCCGCTGTTCGCTGCGTTCCAGTTCACCACAGCGATCCTCCTGCTCGCGGCCGCCAGCTCGTCGCTCCAGGCCGCGCCCGGATTGATGAAGGCGCTCGCGAAGAGCTCGGGCGGCATCGGAATCCTTCCAGGCTGGCTCGGTCACGTGAACGCGCATCGCACCCCGTACAGAGCCGTCGCGCTCTTCGTCGCGATCGCGGCGGGGCTGATCGTCGTCGCCGACGCGAAGGAGCAGCGGCTCGTGCTCTTCTACGCCGTCACGGTTTTCGTCGCCTTCCTTTGCGGGCTCGCGGCGATGGGACGGTTCTTTCAGCTCGCGCGGCAGTGGCTGCTGCTGGCCGTCGCGGTGACAGCGGCAGTCGCGGTCTCGATCACGCTGGGAGTCGACCTGGCCCGCGTGACGCCGCTCGCCTCGCTCGCCGCCGGCCTCGCGATCGCCGCCGGGCTCTACGCGCTGTGGCTGCGCGCAGGCCGCCCCAGCGGCATCGCCGACGCGGAACGGCTCGCAGAGGAGGCCGTCGGAGAACCGGTGCGCGAGGTGGGCGACGAACCGGACTGACGAAGAACACCCTCGTTGAGCTCAGCCTCGGGCCAAACCTTCTCGCCCTGCCTCGAGGCGAGCTCCCACCGAGCAGCCTCGGGTACGTCGGAACTTCCGGCTTCTCGTACACGTCTTGGAGAGGCAGGGGCCCGAAGCTGACTCTGCGATGGGGAGTCCGGCAAGCTGCAAGGTCGCCGTCGTGATCTCGAACGACTCCGACCTCAAGCTGCCGAGAGGTCGCACAGAGCGTGCTCCAAATTCGCGTCGGCGTCGTCAACCCGCATCCGCCCCAGCGACGGAGCCGCGCGCTTCAACCGACCTTCTTCAAGCAGCTCCGCACTTCAGCGCTCGCCGGCTGCCAGTTCCCGTCCGTCCTCGCAGACTCCAAGGGAGAGATCCGCAAGCCGCCGCGCTGGTAGCCCGCCGCCCAGCCCCTCGAAACGCAGAGACCCGCCGAAGCGAGCCTCGCGCCCACCCGCCGAAGCGGCTAGGGAGATAGGCGCATTGTAACCGTCCTCCGGACGGACGCCACGACGCTCGAAGGCGCGTGAGTCGACGAGCTGAACGGCTATTCGAACGCGAAGACGACGTACGTCTCGCTGCGGGCGGGACTAGGATCGCGTAGATGGTTGCGCACCATCGTGTCCGGATCGAGTACTGCGTTCCCTGAGGCGCGCTCCCGAACGCGATCGGTCTGGTCGCGCGGATCCTGGAGGAATGGGAAGGAGTGCTCGACGCTGTCGAGGTCGTGCCCGGGACGGGCGGAATCTTCGACGTTCACCTCGATGGGGATCTCGTTTTCACGAAGGCGATGCTGGGGCACTACCCCGAGCCCGACGATGTCCTGCCGCTCCTCCGCGAGCGGCTCACCTGACCGGACGCCGGCTCTTCGCCTGGACCAAGAAGAACACCGAGCCGGTGGCGCCTTCGTCCACCACCCCCACAAGCTTTCCGCCTGGCCTTGCGGCTTCCGCGTACGACCCGCAGGAGAGGCTTCAACCTAGAAGCGCTCCGCGCTCGGTGCCCCGCCAACCTACGACACGGGGCCCTCAGGTTCAAGGTCCCGCTGACCGAGAATTCAGCAAAGAGCGCAACGAAGACGTCGGCGTCCCCGACCGGTAGAGGCCTGGGAGACTTCGAAGATGCAGATCAAGCCCCCTGCTCAACTGTTCCCTCGCGCGAGACCGGCGCTCGTCGCTGCGCGATCGTCGCGCAGGCGGCGGTGGCCGTGGGCGCTCGGCAGCTTGGCAATTGCGCTCGTGGCGGCACTCGCCTTCGTCCTTCTTGCCTGGCCGCGCGGCGCGCTCCGACTCGACGCGGCGGGGCTGCCACAGGTGCAACTGCCGCGTCTCGCGGGTAGGCTCGTGCGCGTCTCTGTTCGGAGCGCAGACGGAGCGCCTATCCCGGTCACTGTGCGCCGTGACGGCACGCTCTGGCCGACGCGTCGGGTAATCCCCGGAACGCGCCTCTTCGCCGAGGCCGTCTTCCGCCGGCCGGGCTGGGTCAGCTGGATCACCGGACGCACCAAGACCGCGCGGCTGGAGTTCGTGGCGCCGAGCGCACGCCTCTCGTCGCGCTGGCCGCGGGTGGCGATCGGAGCGCAGCTGCGGGTGAGCTTCGACCGGCCCGTGCGGGAGGTCGCGCTAACCGGTTTCCGCTCGGCGCGGACGCTGCGCCTCCCGCACCGCACTCGTACGGTCGTGCTCGGCCGACTCGGCGATGCAGGCTCGGTCGGCGTCAGCGCCGTCGCGGAGCCGTGGGAGCGACTGCCGCCCCCGACGACCGTTACCTGGTTTCCGCCCGGCAGGGCCGCGATACTGCTCCCGTCGCCGAGGCCCGGCTCGCAGCTCGGCCCGAACACACCGCTCCGTCTTCGGTTCTCTGAACCGGTGGCGAGCGTGCTCCACGGACGCACGCCGACGCTCGAGCCGAGCGCCACCGGACGCTGGCAGAAGGCCGACACGCACACCCTCGAGTTCGTGCCCCGGGGCTACGGCTTCGGCCTCGACGGGCGCATAAAGCTGGAGCTCCCCGTCCCCGTCATACGGATCGGTGCCGCGCGCAGTCCGACTCGGAAGATCGCCTGGACGACACCCGTAGCCTCCGAGCTCCGGCTCGAGGAGCTGCTGGCCCTGCTTCGGTACATACCGCTCCGCTGGACCGCGACCAGAACCGATGCGGCGAGGACGATCCAGAGTCAGGTCCGAGCCGCCGTCCACCCCCCGGCCGGCCGCTTCGCCTGGCGCTACCCGAACACGCCAGCCCCACTCGTCGCCCTCTGGCACCCGGGCCGCTACAACGCCATCGTCCGCGGCGCGGTCATGGCGTTCGAGAACAAGCACCACCTCACCGTCGATGGGTTCGCCGGCCGGCGCGTCTGGCAGGCGCTGCTCGCCGACATCATCGCCGGCAAGCCCCGCGCCGGCGGTTACAGCTATGTCTACGTGCATTCGGCGGTCCCCCAGTCGCTGAACCTCTGGCACGACGGGCGGATCATCCTCAGCTCGCCGGGGAACACAGGCGTGCCGACCGCCCCCACCCAGCTGGGCACCTTTCCGGTCTTCGAGCACACTCCGGTCGGCACGATGAGCGGCACGAACCCGGACGGCTCGCACTACCACGACCCGGGGATCCGCTACATCAGCTACTTCAACCACGGTGACGGGATCCACGCGTTCAACCGAGCATCGTTCGGCACGCCGCAAAGCCTCGGCTGCGTCGAGCTCCCACTGGCCGCCGCGGCGAAGGTCTGGCCGTACACACCGATCGGCACGCTCGTCACAGTCGAGCGTTGAGCCCCCCGCCGGGCACTACTGGGGTGAGCCGGCCACCGGCCGGATCGTCCCGGTGCGCGAGACTCCCTACTGATCCGACCAGCGCAGGCGCAAGGTGCGCCCAGGCGAGGTGCGGAGCAGCACGTTGACCGGCGCCGTCGGCGAGTACACCGCGCCCCCGCCGAGGTATGTGATGACGTCACCGGCGACGAGGCCGGCCTTTTCGGCGGTCAGCAGGGGGACGCCGGAGACAAACGACACCGACCCTTCATGAGAGCTCCACCCGTTTCTGTCGAACGAACCCAATTTCGCAGCGGCCGGGGCCGGCGCCAGCGGCGGAGACGAGCATCGATATTACTCCGGCCCATGAAATAGGCGTCAGGCGGCCTTGGCGTAGCTGACGTGTTTGCCGTCGAAGTAGCGGGCGACGAGGCGGGGGCGGCGCTGGGTCGAGCGGAGGTAGGAGCGGGTGTCGTCCATCAGCTCGTTCTGGCTGTCGGGGCGGTTGCGGCCGAGCGCGTTGGTCTTCACATCCTGGTTGAGCAGCTCGGTCGGGTTGAGCTCGGGGCTGTAGCCGGGCAGGAACTCGAGCTCGATCTGCTCGGCGTGCGCCTCGACGAAGCGGCGGACCTTGGCGGCGCGGTGGACGGGGTGGCCGTCGAGGATCAGGATCACCTTCTGCCCGTCGGCTTGGCGCACGAGCCGGGTGAGGAACTCGATGAACACTGCGGCGATGAAGCGCTGCTTGAAGACCATGAACTGGAGGCGTCCCTTGTTCGAGATCGCCGAGACGACGTTGGCGCCGAACCGCTGGCCCGTCCCCGGGATCACGGGCGTCTGCCCGAGTGGGCTCCAGGAGCGCCCGGCGGTGTGGTCGGAACGGAGCCCCATCTCGTCTGCCCAGAGAATCTGCGCTCTCTCGCGGTAGGCGCGCGCCACGATCGCCGGGTAGCGCTCCTCGAGCCAAGCACCGACCGCTTCGGGGTCCTGCTCGAAGGCCCGCCGGGCCGGCTTCTGCGGGCTGAACCCCCACACACGCAGATACCGCCCGGCCGTCTTCTCGGTGACCCCGATCCCGAACCGCCGCTCGATCAACTCGCACACCAGCGCCCTCGTCCACAGAAACCCCGGCAACCTGAGCTGATCGGGATTCTTCTCCCGGATCGCCCTCGCGATCTGCGCCTGCTGCCGCACCGTCAGCACCGTCTTCTCGCCCGGCCGGCGGCCCCGCCTCCGCGCGGCCAACGCCCGCTCGCCGTCCCGCCGAAACACCGCGACCCACGCGTTCACCGACTGCCGCGACACATCAAGCAGCCGCGCCACCTCGGACTGCGAGCGACCCTCAACAACCAACGACACCGCCCGCCGACGCAACTCCTCCTGCGCCGCCTGCGACAACCGCCTCACGTCCCTCGACCTCACACACCGAACGCTACCAACCCCATCGGATGTTTAGCTTCCCGGAGTAGTACTACGGTCTGCGCGACGGCGAGATCCGTTGCCTGCAAGCTCCGGGGCCGGCGAGCGCGCGTCCCGTCAAGGCGGCGCGATGAGCGCCCGCCGACCACTTGAACGCGCCCTGCGCCCGGACCACCTCTTCGCACTGCTCGGGCGAGCTCGCATGAAAGTCTGGCCTCGCCAGCACGGGACGGCCGCCGCACTTGATTGAGCCCCCGAGCCCCGCATGGCACTCTGGCCGCCCCGCGGCCGGATGGATGACTGGAGCGTCTCCGCCACAGCCCGAGCCGCCGCCAGCGGCCAGGCGTCCGACCTCCCGGAGTCCGTGACCTTGACGCAGGCCCGCTTCTTCATGGATGACGGGACGTGGCCGACCCGGCCGGTGACGATCCGCTCGCCCGGCCCACGAGTGCCATGAGCGCGGACTGCGGCAGGCCGCCTGGTTTGAGAGGATTGCTTTGACATGGAAGCACCTCTTCCGTGTCCGGGGGCGGGCCGTGGCAACGGTTCCGCCCCGTTGTGTGGGTACAGACTCAGTATCGGGCCAGCGACCCCTGCGGACAACCCTCGGTCGGGTACGTCGCAGAATGGCGGAAGCGCGACAGCGTTTTTGAAGGGGGGTGGTGCTCGACTCGACCCCAGCCATCCGCCGGGGCTTCGAGTCCCGCACCCGCCTCAGCCCGCAGCTGGGACGAGCGCGGACACGACCTGCTATTACTTTCCAAAATGAAGCGTCTGGCCGACCCGTACCGCGATCTCGAGGTGATCGACTCGGGCGCGCCCCGCTTCAACCAGGCAACGGTCGGGGCGCTGTCCGTGCTCGCGGTCGCCACGGGCTGGTGGTGGCTGCTCGCCGCGCTCGGCCTGCAGCTCGTCGTCGGGTTGACCTTCGGCCGGCGCTTCTGCCTGCCCTGCCTCGTCTACTTCGAGCTCGTCCAGCCACGATTCGGGGAAGGGCGGCTCGAGGACTCGCGGCCGCCGAGGTTCGCGAACGCGGTCGGCGCGGTCGTGCTCCTGGCCGCCTCGGCCGGGTACGGGCTCGGAGCGGGCGTCGCCGGCATGGCGCTCGGCAGCCTCGTCGCCGCCCTGGCGCTGATCGCCGCGGCGACCGGCTTCTGCGCGGGCTGCGAGGCCTTCAAGCTCGGCTCGTTCCTGCTCGGCCGGCCGTTCGTCTCCTGCCCGATCCCGGGCGCACGGAGCGGCGGCTAGGCCGGCGAGAACCAGCGGTCGTACACTCGGTCCAGTAAATGGATCCTCGGACGCTTGCCTGCCGCATCGGCACCGGTCTATCGACCTCCGAGTCGGCCTGGGACGCTGCGACGGAGGCGGCACGCGCCGCTCGTCGCGACGCCCGGGGCCCGACCGAGGTCGACCTCGCCTTCCTGTTCCTCTCGCCGGCGCACCTGGACGACGCCGGCGCGGCCGCCGAGGCCGTACGGGAGGAGCTCGCGCCTCGGCACCTGCTCGGCTGCGTCGCCGAGGGCGTGGTCGCGCGCGCCCGCGAGCTCGAGGAGGGGCTGGCGGCGGCCGTCTGGGCGGGTGCGCTGCCCGGCGCGGACATCGAGTGCTTCCACCTTCAGGCCGTCCAGGCGGACGAGGGGATCGCGGTCGCAGGCCTGCCCGAGCTCGACGACCCGACGCTCGTCAGCCTGCTCGTCGATCCGTTCACGTTCCCGACGGGAGCGTTCCTCGCGGGCCTGAACGACCGGTATGAGCGGATCCCGCTGGTCGGTGGGATCGCCGTCGGCGGGAGGCAGCCCGGCACGCAGGCGCTGATCCTGGACGACGCGGTGCACGCCGAAGGCGCCGTTGGCGCCGTCGTCTCGGGTCTGCCTGTCCTGACCATCGTCTCGCAGGGCTGCCGGCCGATCGGGCATGAGGCCGTGGTCACGCGGTGCGAGGGCAATGTCGTCCACGAGCTCGCCGGGAGGCCGGCGCTCGAGCGTCTCCGCAGCGAGATCGCCGCGCTCTCCCCCGAGGAACAGGCGCTCGCCGCACACGGGCTCCTCGCCGGGCTCGTGATCGACGAGAACCGGCCGGAGTACGACACCGGAGACTTCCTCATGCGCGGTCTCCTCGGCGCCGACCAGGCGACCGGCGCGCTCGCGCTCGGCGACAGCGTACGGGTCGGGCAGACCCTGCGCTTCTTCGTTCGCGACGCAGCCTCGGCGGACGCCGATCTCCGCCGCGCGCTCGAGGGCACGCTTGGTCACGTCAGGCCGGCCGGGGCGCTGCTCTTCACCTGCAACGGCCGCGGCACGAACATGTTTCCCGCGCCCGACCACGATGCGCAGGTCGTCGCCGAGGCGCTCGGGACCGAGGCCCTCGCCGGCTTCTTCTGCGGCGGCGAGATCGGGCCGGTCGGCGGCAAGGCCTTCCTGCACGGGTTCACGGCCACCCTGGCCGTCTTCCTCGAGCGCTGACGCCCCCGGTCCTACGCTGCGAGCACTCTGGTCGTCGGTGCCAGCCGCGAGGCGGCGAACAGCACCGGAGCTGCGGCGAGCCTGACCGAGCGCGGCGACCGGCAAGGCGAGCTCATGCAGGGGACTCCAGCGCAGTCCGTACTCCTCGCGGAGGCGTGGCGGCAGAAGTCCGGCCGTCGAGAGCCAGTGGGCGGGGACGAGGAGGCGCATCGGCGCCGGCAGCACCGCCTCGACGATCACCGCGGCCACTTGCCTCGCCGGCTCGGTCACAGTGATCTTTCTCATCCCCGATCTGGGCTTCGAAGTAGTCGCGAAAGTGGGCCAGCGTGGGCGGGATCGCGTGCGCGGGTGTGCCGAATAGACGCGCGACGACGGCCATCTCCTGGTAGTAGCGCTCCTGCTCGTCGGCCGAGAGCGGCTGCACGAAGCGGCTGTACACCGCGAGCGAAGCCTCGACGAGGGTCGCGTGCACCCACAGCCTCAGCTCGGGGTCCGAGGCCGAGTAGGGCGTCCCCGCCGGAAACGGCCCGAGCTGTTCCTGCGTCTGCCCCTGGACTCGGGCGTGCACGCGCTGGACCGCTGCTCCGGCCTCCTCGGCCTCCACCTTCGTGCCGAACACGATCAGGTAGAGCGCCCGCAGCGTGCGCAGGAGCCGGCGCCAGAGCTCGCGCCTGTAGTCCGAGTGCTGGGTGACGCCGGTGGCCACGAGGGGGTGGGCGACCTGGAGGAGTACCGCCGGGCCGCCGCCGAGGAAAGGCGTGAGCGGTGAGTTGCCGATCCGCCTGATCACGCTGTCCGGAGCGAAGTAGCCGTCGCGGCTGGCTAGGCGCTCGGCGTGCGTGCGCTCGGCTCGACCTGCCGCCCGGGATCGTGATGGCGCGCCGCGCAGCAGCATGGGCTCCTAGGCTGCGCCTCCGGCGTCGGCCAGGAGGCCGGCGACGTACCACTCGTCCAGCGGATCGAAGATCTCGTAGGCCTGGCCGACACGCCACACGCGTCTTCTCTCGTGCGTACCGCGCACGTCACGCACCTGCGCACAATCTGAGCCCGAAGCGCTGTCCACATAAGCGTTTCCGGGCAGATAGACCACGCCGGCGCAGGCGTCTTGCCGATGGAAAAAGCGGGGCAGTACCCGGTGCACACTCGACGGCGGAATCCTGTGCGGGGAAGCCCTGTTCAGGGCTTTCGGTGGGTGTGATTCCGCGATCAGCTCTCGAACTGTTTGGTTAGCCGCTCGAGCGCGGCCAGCAACGGCTTCGCTTCCGCGCTGTGCACCCGCTCCCGGT
Organism: Gaiellales bacterium; assembly: GCA_038248655.1. Classification (GTDB taxonomy): domain Bacteria; phylum Actinomycetota; class Thermoleophilia; order Gaiellales; family Gaiellaceae; genus DATBLE01. The sequence continues at coordinate 186 of JBBRXG010000069.1, read as the reverse complement.
GCGGGTGCGTTTCCGCCCCTGACGCGTGCAAGACGCGGTGGCTGTCTAGTGCACTGTCTCTTAAATGAGTTGACATGGAGATGATGGTCGAGTAGCGTTCCTGGGGTGGCGTCGGCGATGGTCGAGACGCGGGTCTCCGACAGCGAGCGGCCGTTGTTGGAGCGGTGGGCGAGGGCGCAGAAGACG
>JBBRXG010000068.1:0-16848 GCA_038248655.1 Gaiellales bacterium | reverse complement strand
CCGCTGCGAGCATCGCCTCTGAAACCTGCTCCGAGGCCGGCTTCAATCTCTGAGCATAAAACGGACGATCTCGCCCGAGTCCTGCGTTTCCGGCGCGTCGCGCAAGGAGCCACAGCCAACGTGCGGAGTCCGCCTGGTCATGGCTGTAAAGGAGCGGCACGCCTTGCCCGATCACCGCAAGGCACGCACCGCGAATGGCGTTCGGTCCGACTGCGCCGCGAACGTCCAAATCAAGACCTTCCACGAGAAGATATGGCAGCGGAGATGCGCGCCGCAACGCACCAACCTGGCGCCACAGCCGGCCGCGCTGGAGTGAGAGGTGGAGATCGGCGACCGACTTCCGCTCGACGAGTACGCCTGATCCAAGGTCGTAATCTCCAACCGCGAGGCGGCGAGCCACGACCGTGGCACCGAGCTTGCGCAGTTCGGTCGGCACTCCCTCGTCCGGCTCGAAGACATCGGCAACGATCAGGCAGACTGGAGACGTGGCGATGATCCTGAGTATGTGGAAGGATCGACCGAGGACAGTGGCTGTGCGCAAGTTGTCTAACCATCGTTCGAGCTAGGCGAGAACGATGACCGCCCTGTACCGGAAGTACCGGCCTCAGGACTTCGACGAGGTCGTCGGGCAGGACGCGATCGTCCGGACGCTGAGGAACGCGGTCTCGGCTGGGCAGGTCCGGCAGGCCTACCTCTTCGCCGGCCCGCGCGGGACCGGGAAGACCTCGCTCGCACGCATCCTCGCCAAGGCGCTGAACTGCGCGCAGGGGCCGACGCCGACCCCGGACGGAACCTGCAACGCGTGCGTGACGATCGCCGCCGGCACCTCGCTCGACGTGGTCGAGATGGACGCGGCCTCCCAGCGGGGGATCGACGACATCCGCGACATCCGGGAGCGGGCCGTGCTCCAGCCGGTCGAGGGCCGGTACAAGGTCTACATTCTCGACGAGGCGCACCAGCTCACGGACGCGGCCTGGAACGCGCTCCTGAAGCTGATCGAGGAGCCGCCGCCGCACCTCGTGTTCGTCTTCTGCACCACCGACATCGCGAAGGTGATTCCCACCGTCCGCTCGCGCTGCCAGACCTTCGTCTTCGCCCGGCCGCGCCTGCCCGACCTCGTCCGGAAGCTCCGCCGGATCGCCGACGGCGAGGGGATCGACGTCCCCGACGCCGCGCTCTCGTTGATCGCACGGAGCGGCCGCGGCGCCTACCGCGACGCCGAGTCGACCCTCGACCAGCTGGCAGCGGCCGAGGAGGGCTCGATCACCGTGCAGACCGTCCTCCAGACCCTCGGCGCCGTCGAGGAAGAGGCCCTGTTCAGGCTCTGCGACCTGATCGTCGACCGCGACACGGCGGGCGCCCTCGTCTTCGTCGAAGAGCTCTCCGAGCAGGGGCAGGATCTCGGACGCCTCGTCACCGACCTGCTCGAGCACCTGCGCCACCTGATGCTGGTCCAGCACATGGGCGAGGTGCCCGAGACGCTGCCGGTGACCGAGGAGACGCGGGAACGGCTGCGCGCCCAGGCAAACCAGCTCGGCGAGGCGACCGTGCTGCGCCTGTGCGACCTGCTCGCCGTCGCCGTCGACGACATGCGACAGGGCGGTGACCCGCGCCTTCCGCTCGAGCTCGCGCTCGTCAAGGTGACCCGGCCGGGCGCGGATCTGTCGGCGGAGTCGACCGCTTACCGGCTCGACCAGCTGGAGCAGCGCGGCCCCGCGCCGCCGCCCCCAGCAGGGACAGACCCCGAGGGGTCTGCCCCTGAACGAGCGCCGGAGTCCGCGTCCGAGCCGCCGTCGCTGGAGCTCTCCCAGCTCCAGGAGGCCTGGCAGCGGAGCGTGCTTCCGGCGGTCGAGCGCCGCTCGATCCCCGCGGCACCGGTCTTCGGCGAGGCCAAGCCGATCGCGCTCGAGGACGACCGACTGACCCTCGAGTTTCCGGCGACGAACGCATTCCACCGGGGCCTCGCCGAGGAGAAGTACGCGACGCTGATCGCCGACGCGCTGTTCGAGGTCACGGGGAGGCGGCTGAAGCTCGAGTTCGCGCTCGGTGAGGACGGTGCGGACGCGCCCGAGGAGGAACCGCCGAGCGAGGAGGACTTCCTCGCGCTGATCAAAGAGACCTTCGACGCGCGGGAGGTGGACGAATAGTGGCCAAGAACTTCGACATGAACCAGCTGCTCCAGCAGGCGCAGCAGATGCAGGCGCAGATGGCCCAGGCCCAGGAGCAGCTCGCGAACGAGATCGTCGAGGCCTCGGCCGGCGGCGGGCTCGTGACCGTCAAGGCGACCGGCACGGGCGAGATCAGGCAGATCACGATCGACCCGAAGGCGATCGACCCCGACGACCCCGAGCTGCTCGAGGACACCGTGCTGGCAGCGGTGAACGAGGCCCTGCGCTCGGCTCAGGCCCTCGCCCAGTCGAAGCTCGGCGGGTCGCTCGGCAGCCTCGGGCTGCCCGGTCTCTAGCGTACGGTGTTCGCGGTGTTCTCGCCGTCCGTCGAAAACCTCGTCGCACAGCTCACCCGCCTGCCGGGAGTGGGGCAGCGAACGGGGCAACGGCTCGCCTTCCACCTCCTCCGCGCATCCGCCGACGAGGCGCTCGCGCTCGCAAGGGCGATCGAGGAGGTGAAGGAGCGCGTCCGCTTCTGCCGCGAGTGCGGCAACCTGACCGAGGAGGAGGTCTGCTCGATCTGCCGCGACGCCCGTCGAGACCACGCCCTGATCTGCGTCGTCGAGCAACCCGTCGACCTGATCTCGGTCGAGCGGACGGCCGAATACCGCGGTCTCTACCACGTGCTCGGCGGCGCGCTCTCGCCGATCGACGGCGTCGAGCCGGCCGACCTGCGGATCGACGAGCTTGTGCGACGCGTCGAGCGGAACGGTGTCGAGGAGGTCGTGCTCGCGACCAACCCGAACATGACGGGCGAGGCGACCGCCGCCTTCCTCGCCGACCGGCTGCGCGGGCGCGTCCGCGTAACCCGCCTCGCGAGCGGGCTGCCCGTCGGCGGCGACCTCGAGTACGCGGACGAGGTCACCCTCGGCCGGGCCCTCAGCGGCCGGCGGGAGATGTAGACCGAGACGCAATTTCTCCGCAAAGTGCGGCCTTTCCTCCGCCGACCCCTTGTACGACGCCCCGGAACGCACTAGATTCCCCGGCGTCGAACCGGTTGGCCCTCGGGTTAGCCGGTTCGGCTTTTTTTGTGAGGGTGTTGCCGGGCCCGTAGCTACGCTTCGCGCCATGGCCGCGGCCGAGTACGAGGTCGTTCCCGACATCGCTCGCGACGAGGCCGGGCGCATCGGCACGGTCGTGATGAAGTTCGGAGGCACCTCGGTCGGCGACCCGGCGCGGCTGCAGGCGGTGGCGCGCAGGATCGTCTCCGCCAAGGAGGACGGGGGCCGCGTCGTCGCCGTTCTCTCCGCGATGGGCGACACGACCGACGACCTCGTCGCGCTCGCGCACCGGATCTCCGACCGGCCGAAACCGCGAGCGATGGACATGCTGATCTCGGTCGGCGAGCGCATCTCGTGTGCCCTCGCCGAGATGGCGATCGAGGACCTCGGCCACGAAGCGATCTCGCTGACCGGCTCGCAGGCCGGGATCGTCACCGACACGATGCACACCAAGGCGAAGATCGTCGAGGTGCGGGCGCAGCGCATCCACGCAGCGCTCGACGCAGGCAAGATCGTCCTCGTCGCGGGCTTCCAGGGGGTCTCGACCGGCCAGGAGATCACCACCCTCGGCCGGGGCGGCTCCGACACCACCGCGGTCGCGCTCGCCGCCGCGCTCGGGGCAGACAGCTGCGAGATCTTCACCGATGTCGAGGGGGTGTACAGCGCCGACCCCCGGCTCGTCTCGTCGGCCCACAAGCTGCCGATGGTCACGTACGAGGAGATGCTCGAGATGTCCGCCTCCGGGGCGAAGGTGATGGCGCTACGCTCAGTCGAGTTCGCGCGCAACCACGGCGTGCGGCTCCACGTGCGATCGACCTTCGGCGGCCTGCAGGGCACGTGGATCCGGGAGGAGGACGAGCGCATGTTGGAGAAGGCGATCATCTCGGGGGTCACGCACGACACCTCCGAGGCGAAGGTGACGATCTCCGGCGTCCCCGACCGCCCCGGCGTCGCCGCGACCGTCTTCCGCGCGCTCGCCGATTCGGGCGCGAACATCGACATGATCGTGCAGAACGTCTCCGCCCAGGGTCTCACCGACATCTCGTTCACGCTGCCGAAGACCGATCTCGCAGTGGCCGAGCCGATTCTCGCGGAGGAGTGCCGCGCGGTCGGAGCGGCCGGCTTCTCGCAGGACTCCGCGATCGCCAAGGTGTCGCTGATCGGCGCCGGGATGCGGACGCATCCGGGCGTCGCCGCCGACATGTTCGAGGCGCTCGCCGCCGCGAGGATCAACATCGAGATCATCTCGACGTCCTCGATCCGCATCTCGTGCGTCGTTCGGGCCGATGACGTCGAGCGCGCCGTGCAGGCCGTGCACGAGCGGTTCCAGCTCTTCGCCGAGGAGCGGGCCCGTGCCTAGGCTCGGTGTCGTCGGCGCGACCGGCGCGGTCGGGACGGTGACGCTCGAGCTGCTCGCCGAGCGCGGCTACGCCGACGTCCGGGCGTTCGCGTCGGCGCGGTCGGCCGGCTCGAGGGTCGCGTTCGGCGGCGAGGCGCTCGTCGTCGAGGAGGCGACCCCGGACGCCCTCGCGGCCGGCGATCTCGACCTCTGCCTGTTCTCGATCGGAACCTCCGGATCGCGCGAGCTCGTACCCCACGCGGTGCGCGGCGGTGCGGTCGTGGTCGACAAGTCGTCTGCCTACCGGCTCGAGCCCGGGATCCCGCTCGTCGTGCCGGAGGTGAACGGCGCGCGGGCGCTCGAGCACGACGGCATCGTCGCGAACCCGAACTGCTGCACGATCCCGCTCGCCTGCGTGCTGAAGCCGCTCTCCGATGCGGCGGGGCTGCGCCGGGTACAGGTCGCCACGTACCAGTCGGTCTCCGGCGCAGGGGCAGCGGCGATGGAGCGCCTCGCGGGCGAGCATCCCGACCAGCACGACCTGCGCATGGACTGGGACTTCGACGGCGTCGAGTTCGACGAGGAGTCGAAGCTGCGCGACGAGACGAGGAAGATCATGGAGCTTCCCGACCTGCCGGTGAGCGCGACGTGCGTGCGCGTCCCTGTGATGGTCGGCCACGCGGAGGCGATCTGGGTCGAGACCGAGCAGCGACTTCCTGCCGGGCGCGCGCGAGAGCTGCTCGAGGCTGCGCCTGGGATCCGGCTGGTCGACTTGCCCTCGCCCGGCAAGGCGGCCGGCATCGACGACGTCCTCGTCGGTCGGATCCGCGAGGATCCGACCGATCCGAACGGGCTCGTCCTTCTCCTCGCCGGCGACAACCTGCGCAAGGGAGCGGCCTTGAACGCGATCCAGATCGCCGAGCTCCTGCTGGCCCGCGAAGCGGTCGCTGCCTAGGCTGTCACTTCGGGCCTGGTCCGAGCTCGTGGCGTTTCACACCCAGTCTCTGAGACCGGGGTTGGAACAAAGGTGCGCTTTCTTGTCCACAGCCCGGGTCCGGCGGTAGTTGGCTGGTGCGCCCCCGAGTTGAGAGAGCTGAGCTTCCCGGCCCCGGCTCGATCTCCTTCGTGAGCGCGGAAGCGAGCGTCCACGGCAGGGACCGGCCGGAGCCTGCCCCTGCATCGGGCCGCCGCGGCAGCACCGGCGAGACGCCGGGGAGCGACGTCAGGGTTGGTGAGGGACAGGCGCGGGCGTCAGCGCCTCCTTCAGCGCTCGGAACACGCGGACGCGCATGCCCTCGACCACCGGGACGAGGCCGCCGAGCTCGAGCCGGGCGAGCTCGACCCGCCCCTGGGCGCGGACGGTCCGGAAGCCGAAGTCGGCGAGAAAGTCGGACGGGAAGACCGTGCGATGGACGAGTAACCGCTGGTAGGTGGACTCGCCCTCCGGGTAGCGATACGCGAACGCCTCGAGCGCCCGGGCACCGCGATCCTTGGCGTCGCCGATCGCGGCGAGGAAGAGCGACTGCATCACCCACGGCGTCGCCGCCTCAACCACGTAGGCGCACGTGACGAGCACCGCCTCCGGCGACGGCGGCCCGGCGGGCAGAACGCTCGCCCGCGGAAAGAGCCCCGAGGGACCGTATTGCATGGAGCCGAGCAACCTGCCGTCGCTGTCGTAGTAGACGGTCCCCCACGCCCCCCACTCCTCCTCCGCCCGTGCGATCCAGCGGCGCTTGTCGGCCCTGCGCCCGCGGGTCTGCCACCACACGCACTCGTGGCACACCGACGGCGCCGTCTCCAGCGTCGCACCGGTCAGGCCGGCTACATGTGGAGCCATCAGCCGGATTGTAGGAGCAGCTCGGTCGCCTCGGGCCTGGCGAAGAACCGGAAGGGCACGAACGTCGTCCCGAGGCCGGACGAGACGTGGAGCATCGCACCGGGTCGCCGGTACAGCCCGTGGTTGTACGGCGCGCGCGGGTGCGCGAGCCGCACCTTGCCGAACGGCGACGGCAGGCAGATCTGCCCGTCGTGCATGTGCCCGGAGAGCACGAGGTCGAACGAACCGGGCGGGATCCGGTCGACCGCGCGCGGGAAGTGGCAGAGCAGGATCCGCAGATCGGCATCGGGATCGGCGAGCTCCCACGGCCTCGCCTCGAGCCGCATGTACGTGCGCGGATCGACGCCGACGATCTGTACGCGTCGACCGCGCAGGTCGAGGGTGACCGAATCGTCGGAGAGCAGTGTCCCGCGGCCGAGGTCGACCACGCCCACCGGACGGGAGAAGGGGTCGCGGCTGTCGGCGAAGTCGTGGTTACCCAGAACCGCGTACAGCGGCGGCAGCCGCTCGACGAGCGCTCGGAGCCTCGCGGCTCCCCCCGGGCGGGCAAGCAGATCTCCGGTGACGAGGACGAGCTCGGGCTGCCGGGAGACGACCCAGTCCACCGCCTGCTCCGCCGCGCGTACACCCGGCGAGGGGATCCCGAAATGGAAGTCGGACAGGTGGGCGATCCGCAGTCCGGCCAGCTCGTCGGGGATCCGCGGCAGCGTCACCGGGAGCTGGTCCAGCCGCACCCAGCCGGCCTCGTAGAACCCCCAGGCGAGGCCGCCCGTCGCCACACCGGCGACGGTCGCGAGGCCGGTGCGAAGGGTTTCGGCCCTCAGACGCGGAGCTTCTCTACGACCGGCTCGACGGAGACGACGTGCCGTTTGAACTTCAGCTCCGACTCCTCGAAACCGGCCGCGACGCCGATCAGCTGTGAGAGGTGCAGGATCGGCATGTCGTACCGCTTGCCGGTCGAGGCCTCGAGCTTCTGCTGCCACGCGTCGAGCGACAGGTGGCAGAGCGGGCACGGGGTGACGATCGCGTCCGCCCCGGCCTCCGTCGCCTGCTCGATCGGCTGGATCAGCTCGCCCAGCGCCGTCTCCTCGCGCGCCTGGATGATCGGGAAGCCGCAGCACTTGATCTTCGCCGGGTAGTCGATCGGCTGACCGCCGCAGGCGGTGATGATCGCCTCGAGCGACCAGGGCCGGTCGGGGTTCTCGAAGCCGAGGAGCTTCGACGGGCGCAGAATCTGGCAGCCGTAGAACGGTGCGATCTTCAGCCCCTTCAACCCGCGGTGGGCGACCTGCTTCAGCTTCTCGTACCCGTCGCCTTCCGCGACCAGCCAGAGGAAGTGCTTGACCTCGACACCGCCGGAGTACACGGGGACGCCGACGCGCTGGAGGTTCTCGTTCACACGTTCGCGCAGCGCGTCGTCGTTCTTCAGCTGCCAGTTCGCCTGCCTGAGGTTGAGCGTGCAGACGTTGCAGATCGTCATCAACGTCTCGGCGCCGGTCGCCTCCGCATAGGCGAGGATCCGCGCGTTCAGGTGCAGGTAGTAGTCCGGCTCGGCCTCGTGGATGTCGCCGGCACCGCAGCAGGTGACCGCCTCGAGCTCTTCGAGCTGGAGCCCGAGCTTGGGCGCGAGCGCCTGCGTCGAGATGTCGAGCTCCTTGGCGGAGAGCGACGCGAGGCAGCCCTTGTAGTAGGCGACCTTGGCCACTAGTCCCCACCTTCCTTGCTCGAGAGCCGGGGCTGCTTCTCCGGGGCGATCCTGCTCGCCGGGCCGGTGCCCGGGGGCGTCGCAGGCCCCGCCGGCGACGCTTCCGGCCCTCGCTCGGCGTGATCCTCGGCGAACTCGATGTACGCAAGACCCTTCTCGCCCTGGACGATCCCGGCTGCGCCGTCGCGCCCCTGCTCGGCGACGAGGTTGTAGAGCGCCCGGGACTCCTGCACGCGCTCCGCGACGTGCGGCGGGAAGGGCGGCGGCACCTTGCCCCGTTTCGCGAGGCTCATCGCGAACTTGATCTGCTTGATCGACGAGACGACGCCCTGCGTCTTCGGGACGAGCTCGGTCTCGCGCAACCAGCCCGTCGTCTTCGCCGAGGTGACGAACCACTTGGCGTGCTTCGCTCCCATGTCGTGGTCGATCCCGGCCTTGATCGACTCGGCGCCGAGCTTCGCGATCGCATCGCGTGGATCGACGCCCTTCGGGCAACGCTCGTTGCAGAAGTAGCAGCGCGTGCAGTCCCAGATCCCGTGCTCGGAGTTGTACTCCTCGAGCCGCTCGACGGTCGTCCGGTCGCGTGCGTCGCCGACGAACCGCATTCCCTTCGCGAGCGCCGCCGGTCCGAGGAACTCGGGATCGGACTCCATCGAGTTGCAGTCGGAGACGCAGGCGCCGCAGTTGATGCAGAGCGCCTCCTTGTGGATCACCTCCGTCTCCTGCTGGGAGACGAGGAACTCCTTCTCGTCGGGCGGCTCGGAGTAGCCGGGCCGAAGCCACGGCTTCATCGCGCGCATCTTGTGCCAGAACGGGTCCATGTCGACGACGAGGTCCTTGACGATCGGCAGGTTCCCCATCGCCGAGATCACCGGCACGTGGCCCGCCTCGACGATCGGCAGCATCCGCTCCTTGCACGCGAGTACCGCCCGACCGTCCATGCGCATCCCGCAGGAGCCGCAGATCATCATCCGGCAGCTCTTCCGGAACGAGAGCGTGCCGTCGACGCGGTCCTTGACGATGTCGAGCACGTCGAGGAGGCAGGCCCACTCAGGCGCCTCGACCTGGTAGTCGCGCAGCTGGCGCTCACCCGTCTCGGCGTCGAACCGCCAGATCTTCAGTGCAACATCCATGCCTGTACTTTGCCTTTCTCTAACCATTCGCGAAGCGAATGGCTAGTACGTCCGCTCCTGCGGCTGCCACTTGGTCACGATCACCGGCTTCCAGTCGAGCACGGGGCGGTCGGCGACCCAGCGGACGATCGTATGCCGCATGTAGTTCTCGTCGTCTCGGTCCGGGAAGTCGTACGGCCGTGCATGGGCGCCGCGGCTCTCCTTGCGCGCCAAGCCGCAGACGACCATGCAGTCGGCGAGCTCGAGCAGGAAGCCGAGCTCGAGCGCCTGGGTCAGGTCGCTGTTGAACACGTTCCCCTTGTCCTCGACGACGACCTGCGCGAAGCGCTCGCGGAGGCCGGCGACGATCTCCTGCTGCTCGAGCATCTGATCTTCGCGCCGGAAGACGCCGAAGTTCTGGTGCATCGTCTCGCCGAGCTCCTCGCGGATCTTCCACGGACGCTCTCCCTCGGTGCGGTCGAGCAGGGTCTTCAGCTCACGTTCGGTGTCCGACACGACGCCCGCCGGTACGGTCACGGTCGTGTTCGCGAGCGCCCACTCGGCCGCGTGGCGGCCCGCACGCTTGCCGTACGTGATCGTCTCCATCAGCGCGTTCCCGCCGAGCCGGTTCGCGCCGTGCACGGACACGCAGGCGCACTCGCCGGCGGCGTACAGACCTTCGAGCTCGGTGCGGCCCCAGACGTCCGTGTCGACGCCGCCCATGTGGTAGTGGGCGCCAGGCCGGACCGGGATCGGCTCATGGATCGGGTCGATCCCGACGAAGGTCATCGACAGCTCGCGCGTGCCGTGCAGCCGCTCGACGATCTTCTCCGCTCCGAGGTGGCGGAGGTCGAGCAGCACGTTGCCGTCCACGCCGCGGCCCTCGTCGATCTCGGTCTGCTCCGCCCGCGAGATCACGTCGCGCGAGGCGAGCTCCATCGCGTTCGGCGCGTAATCCTTCAGGAAGCGGTCGCCCTCCGAGTTCAGCAGGTAGGCGCCCTCGCCGCGGCAGCCTTCCGTGATCAGAACGCCCGACGGCGCGAGCGTCGTCGGATGGAACTGCATCATCTCCATGTCCTTCAGCGGCACGCCCGCGCGCAGCGCCATCGTCATCCCGTCGCCGGTGCAGGAGTAGGCGTTCGTCGTCCCGACGTACAGCCTCCCGGCTCCGCCCGTGCAGAGGATCACGGTCTTCGCGCCGACCGTCTTCAGTCCGCCGTTGAGGAGATCCCAGCAGATCACGCCCTGGCAGCGCCCGTCGTCGACGACCAGCTTCCAGGCGAAGTACTCCTCGTAGACGAGCACGTCACGCTTCATCAGCTGCTCGTACAGCACCTGCATCAGGACGTGGCCGGTGATGTCGGCGGCGTAGGCGGTGCGCGGCTCGCCGGCGGCGCCGAAGGGGCGCTGCGCGATCCGGCCGTCCTCGGTGCGCGAGAAGACCGCCCCCCAGTTCTCGAGCTGGTAGACGTCGCCGGGCGCCTCGTCGCAGAGCACCTGGATCGCCTCCTGGTCGCCGAGGTAGTCCGAGCCCTTGACGGTGTCGAACGCGTGCTCCTCCGGACTGTCCTCGGAGGCGTTTCCGAGTGCGGCGTTGATCCCGCCCTCGGCGGCGCCGGAGTGGCTGCGGACGGGATGCATCTTCGAGATCACGGCGACGTCGGCCCCGATGTCGAACGCCTCGATCGCGGCGCGCATTCCGGCGCAGCCGGTCCCGACGACGACCACGTCGTGCTTCGCGTCCACGACATCGGACGCTATCGAAAGGTGCGGCAGGTGCGCCGCTACACCCTCGGGCCCGCGGCGCTGACGGCCGGGCCGGCCGATTTCGCGAACTGCTCGAAGTTGTCGCGGAACATCCGGGCGAGCTCGCGGGCCCTGCGGTCGTATGCCGTGGAGTCGCTCCAGGTCGAGCGCGGATCGAGCAACGCGCCGTCGACGCCGTTGACCGACACCGGCACCTCGAAGCCGAAGACCGGGTCGGCACGGTACTCGGCGTCTCGCAATCCTTCGCTCAGGACGGCGCGCAGGAGCGCCCGCGTGGCGGCGATCGGCATCCGGTGCCCTTCGCCGAACGGACCGCCCGTCCAGCCGGTGTTCACCAGCCACACGGTCGCGTTCGGATGCGCGTCGAGCTTCTCCCCGAGCATGCGCGCGTACACGGCCGGCTCCTGGGGCAGAAACGGCGCACCGAAGCAGGTGGAGAAGGTCGCCTGCGGCTCGGTGACTCCGATCTCGGTCCCGGCGACCTTCGCCGTGTAGCCGGAGAGGAAGTAGAACAACGCCTGGTCGCGGTCGAGACGCGCGATCGGCGGGAGGATCCCGAACGCGTCGGCGGTCAGCATGATCACCGCGCTCGGGTGACCGGCCCGCTTGGTCGGGAGCGCGTTCGCGATCTGCTCGAGCTTGTACGCGGCGCGAGTGTTCTCCGTCTTCGAGCCGTCGGCGAGATCGAGGATTCCGTTCTCGTCCACGGTCACGTTCTCGAGGATCGTCCCGAACGTGTGGGTCATCCGGTGGATCTCGGGCTCGGCGTCGGCGGAAAGCCGGATCACCTTCGCGTAGCAGCCGCCCTCGATGTTGAAGACACCGCTGTCGCCCCAGCCGTGCTCGTCGTCTCCGATCAGCGACCGCTCGGGGTCGGCCGAGAGCGTCGTCTTTCCGGTCCCCGAGAGCCCGAAGAAGATCGCGACGCGGCCGGGGTCGTCGACGTTCGCCGAGCAGTGCATCGGGAACACGCCCTCCAGCGGGAGTCGGTCGTTCATCACGGTGAAGATCGACTTCTTGATCTCGCCGCCGTAGAACGTCCCTCCGATCAGGACCTCGCCGCGGCTCGGATGGAGCACGACGAACGTGCCGGAACGCGTGCCGTCATCCGACGGGTCGGCCTCGACGTCGGGGGCGTGCAGGACGAGCGCGTCGGGCGCGAAGTCGTCGAGCTCGTCGGCGGCGGGCTCGATGAACATCGTCTTCGCAAACAGCGCGTGGTAGGGGCGGCCGGTGACGACCCGCACGCAGATCCGGTGCGCCGGATCGGCGCCGGCGAACGCATCGACGACGTAGAGGTCGCGCGACTCGAGGCTCGCGACGACCTTCTGCCTCAGACCGTCGAAGTTATCCTCGGATACCGCTTGGTTGACCTTGCCCCACCAGATCCGTCCCTCGGAGCCCGGCTCCCGCACGATGAACTTGTCCTTGGGCGAGCGGCCGGTGAACCGCCCGGTGTCGACGACGAGCGGACCGCCCTCGGCCAGGCGCCCCTCCCCCCGGCGGAGGGCGTGTGCGTAGAGGAGGGCCGTCGTCGGCTGCCGGTAGACGCGTCCCTCGGGCTAGAGCCCGTGCAAGCCCAGCGGAGTCTCGGTCGTGATCACCATCGGAGCAGCACCTCGAATCCTACGTGCCCTCGCGCAGCAGTTGATGAACGCGCATCCGGACGCGGCGTCCGACCACGACCGCCTCGGCGACGCACAGCCCCTCGTTCGCCCACGCGTAGCGCTCGTCGTCCGACTCGAGCACCATCGCGAGCGCGACGCTGAAGCTGCGCCCGTTCTCGTCCTTTCGGCCCAGCCCGGTGAGCGAGAAGACGATCCGCGCGCCGTCGTCGGTCGCGATCGCGCCGGCGAGATCCGCGAGCAGCACGCCGTCGCCGCGCACCCGGGGGTTGTTCGAGAACCGCACCGTACCGCCGACCCGCGGCCCAGTCGCACGCCCGGTTCCAGAGGCGTAGCCGACCCCGTCCAGACCGCCGTACGGCCGGACGACGACGTACTCCCCCTCGTAGCGGAGGTCGAGGTCGAAGAGATGCTCGAGCCTCATACGCCGCCGGGCAGCCTACTACGCCGGCTCGCGCGGCCGGATTGCCTCGGCCCGTAGGGGTCGTGCGCCGCAGGGAGAAAGATCCTCCTGTGGACGAGATCGAGCGTTTGCTCGCGAGCCCCGCGCTCTCCGACGGCACCCGCCGCGCGTACCGCGTCGATCTCGAGCAGTTCGACGCCTGGCTGCGCGGGCGAGGGCTGACCCTCGACGACGTCGACGTCCGCGTCCTGAGCGACTACGTCGCCGACCTCGGGCGTCGTCGGCCGAAGCTCGCCGCCGCGACGATCGGGCGGAAGCTCTCCGCCGTCCGCGCGCTCCTTCGTGCTGCGCTCGGGCCGGCGCGCGTGCCCGCCGCCTCGCTCGCGCCCAGGCGCCCGCGCCGCCTCCCCGTCGCGCCGAAGCCGGTCGAGGTGAACAGGCTGGTCGAGTCGCTCGCGGGGGACGGGGCGCTCGCCGTCCGCAACCGCGCGCTGCTCGAGCTGATCTACTCCGCCGGGCTGCGCAGCGCCGAGGCCGTCGGCCTCGATCTCCAGGACGTCGACTTCGAGCAGGAGCTCCTGCACGTGCGCGGCAAGGGCGGAAAGGAGCGAACGGTGCCGCTCGGGGAGGAGGCCGCGCACCGCCTGTCGCTGTACCTGCGCGACGGTCGTCCCCGGCTCGCCCGTGACGCCGAGAACGCGCTGTTCCTCTCCGCCCGGGGCCGGCGGCTCGACACGAGCACGCTCCGCCGGCTCACCCCCAACCCGCACAGGCTCAGGCACGCATTCGCCACCCATCTGCTCGAGGGCGGCGCCGACCTGCGCGTGATCCAGGAGCTCCTCGGCCATAGCTCCCTGACGACCACGCAGATCTACAGCCACGTGGACGGCCGGCGCCTGCGCCGGGTGTACGACCGGGCGCATCCACGCTCCTGAGGACAAGAAAGCACATAAACGTCACGTCTCAGTGCCAGGCACGGATTGTGGAAAACCTCGGTCGGTCTCACGTATGCCCAGGCCCGGAGGCAGGCAATCGACGGGGCGAAGCGAAGAGCGCTCCATGCGCGACCCGGAGCTCGAGGGCTTCCTCGCCCTGCTCGCCGCCCGGCGCGCGCCACGCACCGTCGAGGCATACCGCCGGGACCTGTCCGACCTCGGGAGGCGACTCGGCAAGCCCGTCGCAAGTGCGACGACGGACGAGCTCAACATCTATCTCGCGGAGCTTCGCGCCAGGGGACTCGCTCCGGCGACGATCTCGCGCCGGATCTCTGCCGCACGCTCGTTCTTTGCGCACGAGGTGCTGCTCGGCAAGCGCACCGACAACCCGGCCGCCGAGCTCGAGGCGCCCCGTCGGCGACGAAGGCTCCCGCGGACGCTCTCGCCGCGCGAGGCCGAGCGCCTGATCGAGGCCGCCGCCGGAACGAGCCCGAGGGACCTCCGCAACTCGGCGCTGGTCGAGCTCCTCTACGGCTCCGGACTGCGGGTCGGCGAGGCGGTCGGGCTCGACCGCGCCGGGGTCGACCTCGAGGAGCGTCTCGTGCGATGCACCGGCAAGGGCGGCAAGGACCGCGTCGTCCCGATCGGGCGCTCCGCGGCGGATGCGCTTCGCCGCTACCTCTCGCGCGGCCGGCCCTATCTCGACCGGGGTCACCGGCCCGAGCTGTTCCTGAACGCCAAGGGCGGCGGCCTCACCCGGGCCGGCGCCTTCCTGATCCTGCGCCGCCTGGCGGAGAAGGCCGGCCTCGAGGCGGGCCGCGTCCACCCCCACCTCCTGCGCCATTCGTTCGCAACTCACCTGCTCGAGGGTGGAGCGGACCTGCGCTCGGTTCAGGAGATGCTCGGCCACGCCGACCTGGCGACCACCGAGCTGTACACCCACGTCACCGACCGCAGGCGCCGGGAGGCGTACTTCGAGGCGCATCCGCACGCCCGCCGTCCCTGACGGGGGGTTTCGGACCGCGGCGGCGGGCAACAAGTGGAGCGTGCACGGAGATCTTCACGTCGTCGCGCTGATGGTGGTGAGCGGCGGCGCCGGCTGGCTGATGATCGAGGCCGGCGTCCTGAAGAACATGCTGGAGAGACGGCGCGACTCTCGCGTGTGCCCGTCGTGCGGGCGACGCTCGGAAAACTGCGGCTGCCGCTAGCGGCCCTTCCGCTTCAGCGCCGCGGCGACCTTGCTCGCCGCCCCCTGGAGCTCGCGATCCTGCCGGTCGTCGCCGGCCAACCCCTCGAGGAGCGCGATCGTGTCGCGGTGCGCGGATCCGTTCTTCAGGCACACGATCGCGAGGCGGCGAACGGCCTGGTTGTCATCGGCGCTCGCCAGGCGGTGGAGGGCCGAGCGCACCGAGTTGACGGCACCCGGGCTGTCACGTGAGAGCAGCTCGAGGGAGATGAGCGCGGAACCGCGGACGGCCGGGCTCTCGTCGTCGAGGCCGCGCGCGAGCAGCTCGACCTTCTGGCGGAACCGAAACTGACCGACCGCACGGTAGGCAACCGCGCGCTCGCGGTAGTCGGGGCTGCGCGCGGCGCCCTCGAGCTCGTCCTCCCACGCGCGGCGAAGGTCGGCGAGCTCCCGCTCGTTACCCTCGCCGGCGAGGGCGTCCGCTCTGGCGGCTGCCTCCTGGAGTGTCAGGGGGCGGTGTCGCCGTTCAGCGAGCGCGGCGCCGGCCCGACGTACCGCGCGTTCGGGCGGAACAGGCGACCGGTCTTCTTCTGCTCGAGGATGTGGGCAGACCAGCCTGCGACGCGCGAGCAGGCGAACATCGCCGGCGCGAGCGGCGGCGGAATCTCGGCGATGTCGAGCACGATCGCCGAGTAGTACTCGACGTTCGTCGCCAGCACCCGCTCGGGGTGCCGCTCCTGGAGACCCTTCAAGGCCGCCTGCTCCAGCCGCTCGGCGACCTCCACCTGCGGCGAGCCGAGCTCCTCGGCGGTGCGCTTGAGGATCCGCGAGCGGGGGTCCTCTGCACGGTAGATCCGGTGGCCGAAGCCCATGATCAGCTTGCCGGCCTCGAGCCGCTCATGCACCCAGCGCTCGGGATCACCCGTGGCGGACACCTCTTCGAGCATCGGCTTCACGTAGGCGGGAGCGCCGCCGTGGAGCGGGCCGGAGAGAGCGCCCACCGCGGACGAGAGCGCTGCGCCGCAGTCGGCGCCGGTGGAGGCGACGACGCGCGCGGTGAACGTCGAGGCGTTCAGCCCGTGCTCGGCAGTGCAGATCCAGTACGTGTCGATCGCCTTCACGTGCCGGGGATCGGCCTCCCCGCGCCAGCGCAGGAGGAACTGCTCGGCGGCGGTCGTGCCCGCGGCGACGACGTCGTCCGGCACGGCGTCGGCATGCCCGTCGGCGATGCGGGCCGAGCGGGCGACGATCGCCATCATCTGCGCCGAGAGCCGGGCCAGGTCGGCGCGCGCCTGCTCGTCGGAGATCTCGTTCAGCTTGCCGAGCTTCCACTCGGCCGACAGCCGCGCCGTCTCCGCCTGCAGATCGGACGGGGCGTTGCCCGAGAGCGCCGGGGGCTCGAGCGGCTCGGGCTCGGGCATGGTCGAGTCGAGGTCGTTGTCGACCAGCAGGCCCCAGACGCGGTCGTAGGGGTAGTGACCGACGAGCTCCTCGATGTCGATGCCGCGATAGCGGAGCGAGCCGCCCTCCCGATCGGGCTCCGCGATCTCGGTCTCGACCGCGACGACGCCTTCGAGCCCCGGCTTGAAGTCGCTCACGGACGCCAATCTACCCGGACCGGGCCGCGCAACACGTCGGTAGAGTCAGGTTCCGTGCGCCACCGCGTCACTCTGATCCCCGGCGACGGGACGGGCCCCGAGCTGACCGAGGCGACCCGTCGCGTGCTCGAGGCGACGGGCGCCGAGTTCGACTGGGACGTGCAGCACGCGG
>JBBRXG010000067.1:0-17359 GCA_038248655.1 Gaiellales bacterium | reverse complement strand
CTCGCCGCGCTGGCCGAGCCGGTTCACGTCGAGGATCGCAATCAGGTTGTCCAGCCCCTCGTAGCTCGCATGGTCGAACGCCTCCCAGATCGAGCCCTCCGCCAGTTCGCTGTCGCCGCAGAGCACCCAGACCCGGTAGTGGAGCCGATCGAGCTGCTTGCCAGCGAGTGCCACTCCGACCGCGCACGGCAGCCCCTGCCCGAGCGAGCCGGTCGCCACGTCGACCCAGGGAATCTCCGGCGTCGGATGCCCTTCGAGCCGGCTCCCCAGCTTGCGGAACGACAGCAGCTCCTCGTCGGAGATCGCCCCCGCCGCCTTGTACATCGAGTACAAAAGCGGCGATGCGTGCCCCTTGGAGAAGATCAGATGGTCGTTCAGCGGCTCCGCCGGGCGGTCGAAGTCGTAGCGCAGGTACTTCGCCAGCAGCACCGCCATCAAGTCCGCCGCCGACATCGACGACGTCGGATGACCGGAACCGGCCGCCGCCGCCGCCCGCACCGAGTCGACACGCAACTGCTGACCGAGCTCACCCCACTGCTCATGCTCATTCACCGAATCGCTCCCTTCAATTCAAGCTCGCGCACGAAATCGTCTCTTTGCCGTTAGCGTCGTCGGGAGGCCGAGTCTTACGTCCGGCTGACCGTCTCGCTGCGTCGAGATGCAGCGGCCGTTGCTAGCCGACTACAAGGTGAAACGGATCACCGTGCTGCCCGGGAAGCGGCTCAGCTACCAGCGCCACACACGACGGCAGGAACACTGGCTCGTCGTCGAGGGGGCCGGCCGCGTCACGCTCGAAGGCCGCGACTCCGACGTTCTCGCCGGCGCCGCCGTCGACGTAGCCGTCAGTGCGGCTCACCGCATCGCCAATCCAGGCACGATCCCGCTGACTTCCATCGAGGTGCAGCGCGGCGACTACTTCGGCGAGGACGACATCGTCCGCCTCGAAGACGACTTCGGTCGAGCCGGTCCGAAATCGTGACCACGATGAGCAACTTCGACGACGCAGGGCCAACGACGATCACCGCGCGACGCGTCAGCGATCGGCCGATCGCGGCGGCCGGCGCCGTCGTCTTCACCTCGACCGACGGACGCACCCGTCGGGACGGTGTCCCATCGCGCTCGCGGCGTTCGGGCAGTGCTTCCTCCTCGTCTACCCGCGTAGGTCAGCGCCCGTTAGCCGGTGTGCTCCGCGAGCGAACCGTCCTCTGCGACCGTGACGAGCGTGACCGGAAGGCTGAAACGCGCCTGAGCTGCCGCGCCTCGTCCTTCTTCCAGCCAGCCGGCTTGATCGTCGGGATGGGCGACGACGAGGATCTCGTCGGCTGCGAACGTGCGCAGCGCGTCTTCGATCGCTTTCAGCGCGTCGGAGTCGCCCACGCGAGCCTCGACGTCCTCGGTCGGGGTGGCGTCTGCCGTCCGAGCGGCAAGCGAGGCCGCTCCCGTCCGCGAATCGTCCTCGGCGTTGGTCAGCCAGTCGAGCCGCGAGATATCCGATGCTGGTGCAACCACGAGCATCTCGGCGTCATCGCCGGCACGGCCGCGCACCAGATCACGCAGCACACCGTCGGCGACTTCGGTCGTGATCACCACGAGCAGACGACGCGGCATCGGCTCCTCCTCAGTCGCGTAGAGGCTCTTCGTTGTCGAGCAGCCGCTGCGGATCGCCGCCGCCGAGCCACTCCTCAGCGGCCGACTCCGAGGTTCTATCTTCGATGCTCTCGTCGACGAAATGGCGTTCCGCCGGCGTCCGCCGCTCATATTCGGCGCTGCGTTCGACAGCGCCCGCTTTGCGGCGCGCCAGGAGACGATTCCAGAACATTCGCATCACGCTCATTCTAGGAGGCGTCCGGCCGTGCCAATGTCGGGTCCGCCGACGAGCGCTGCGACTGCGGCCGAGGGGTCACCTGGCCGCTCGTGAGTGATGCATCCCTCGCGGTCCCAGACGAGGTTGATCCGCAGCCGTGGATCCTGGTCAGGGTAGTCCATCCGGGTGTGCGCGCCGCGGCTCTCGCGCCGTTCCAGGGCGCATTCGAGCGTCGCCCGTGCGGCGAGCAGCGAGCCTTGCAGGTCGAAGGCGTGGGCGAGGTCGGCGTAGCCGGCGAGGTCCGGGCGCACCTCCATCACCCGGGCTCGCTCGCTGACCTCGGCGAGGCGCGCAAGCCCTTCCTCGAGGCCAGCTTCGAAACGGACGACGCCGCAGCACTCCGACATCAGATCGCGCACTGCGCGCTGCAGCGGGCGCGCGAACTCGTCGCCGCGCCGTGCGAGCAGATCGTCGACCTCCTCGGCCGCTGCGGCAATCGCGGTACGGTCGCGTACCTGCACGTCGAGCAGCGCCGACGCGCGGGCAGCCTCGCGGCCGACAATCCGGCCGAAGACAAGGCACTCGGCGAGCGAGTTGCCGCCCAGGCGGTTGGCGCCGTGCACGCCGGTTGCGCATTCCCCGACCGCGTACAGTCCTTCGACGTCGGTCAGGTGCGTCTCCGGCTCGACCCACACGCCACCCATCGAATAGTGCGCAGTCGGTGCGACCTCCATCGGCATACGGGTGATGTCGAGCATCGCCAGGTCGACGAACTGCCGGTACATGCGCGGCAGGCGGCTGAGCACCGTGTCGCGTCCGAGCTGGGACACGTCGAGCAGCACGGCGCCGTGCTCCGTGCCGCGCCCCTCGGAGATCTCGGTGTAGATGGCGAGAGCGACGCGGTCGCGGGTCGAGAGCTCGAGCCGCTCGGGGTCATAGCGCTCCATGAAGCGCTCCCCCTCCGCGTTGCGCAGGATTCCGCCCTCGCCGCGCACAGCCTCGGTCACCAGCGTCCCCGCCGACTCTTCCGGGGAGACCATCCCGGTCGGGTGGAACTGGACGAGCTCCATGTCGCGCAGGCGGCAGCCGGCGTCGGCGGCCAGCCGCATCGCGTCGCCCGTGTTCTCGTCGCGCCGCGACGACGAACGGCGCCAGATCCGTGTATGCCCGCCAGCCGCGAGGATCACGGCGTCGGCGACGAACACCCAGCGGCTGCCGTCGTCGACGCCGACGCCGTAGCAGCCAAAGGCGCGGTCGTCGTGAACGAGCAGGCGCGTGACGTAGACGTCGTCGCGCACCGCCACATCGAGCTCCGCGGCGCGCCGAACGAGCGTGCGCTGAATCTCGCGACCGGTGTAGTCGCCGGCGAAGCAGGTTCGCCTGAACCGGTGAGCGCCGAAGAAGCGCTGCGACAGCCGCCCGTCGTCCTCACGCGCGAGCTGCGCGCCCCAGCGGACCAGGTCGTCGATCGCGGCCGGCGCCTCGCGACAGAGGAGCTCGACGCTGCGCGGATCGCCCAGCCAGTAGCCCTCCCCCAGTGTGTCCACGGCATGCTGCTCCCAACTGTCCTCGGGATCCATCGTGCCGAGCGCCGCGTTGATCCCGCCGGATGCGAGCACCGTGTGCGCGTCGTCACGTCGCCGCTTGCCGATGCAGAGCACCTGCACGCCGCGCTCCGCGAGCTCGATCGCTGAGCGCAGGCCGGCCGCGCCCGTGCCCACGACGAGCACGCCCGTCGCGATGCGCCGCTCCTCGAGCGCCTCCACTACCCCTGCGGCTTCCCTCGTCCGGCGAGCCCTCGTAGGCGCCGCTTGGCTGCGGCGATCATCGCGGAACGGCGGCTCTCGGCGGCCTGATAGCGCGGCCGGTCCGAGACCGGCATCCGATCCTGGGCCGTCTCGTCGATGTGACGGACACCGCGCGGGTTGGTCTTCGGGTCTCGCAGCGACGGATGCTCGGGAGGATCGAATAAACGGTGCTTGGGGTCGACGGTATCCGCCTCCTCGACGTCGCGGCCATCGTTGTGGGGTGCGTTCTCGGGCATAGCTGAACCTCCAGAAGAGAGAGCGGTGCAGAGCTGCTGACTTTTCCTAATCGGTGTTCCTCAGAGATCCGCGAACGATCAGAACCGGGCGGTGCGCGTGGTTGGCGCACCGGTTGCTCACCGCGCCGACGAAGCCGTAGGGCCGGGCGTGAACGACGCGCAACCTCGCGTGACGCAGCCGCGCCTCGTCGAACGCGAAGCGGAGTGCGGCGTCCGCTCCGGTCGAGTTGTCGACACCGACGACTATCACCCCCACGGTTTCCCACCTTTCTCGAGCCCGACGATCGGCGCTACAACATCGACGCGATGTTCGAGGCCTGGGTGGGATAGACGAACAGCGTCTCCTTGAGAGCGTCTGCCCGAATGTCCGCCCGGATGGCAAGGGCAAAGACGTTGGCGAACTCGTCGGCTTCGGGGCCCAACAAGTGAGCGCCGAGGATCCTGCCGCTGTCCTCCTCGATCAGCACCTTGTACATCGACGCCGGCTCCGCGACCCGGCGCGCCGAATACCAGCCGGAGGTATCGGCTTGGTTGACGGTGAAGATCAGACCTTTGGCGTGCGCTTCCTGCTCGGTCAGTCCAACCGCGCCCAGGGCCGGGATCGAATACACGACGCTGGCCATGCCGACGTAGTCGGCTGTGTGCTGGTTTCCTTCCAGGAGGTTTCGAGCCACGACGCCGCCTTCGTAGTCGGCGAAGGGGGTCTCAGGCAATCCTCCGCTGTTGGCTGCGTCGCCCGCTGCGTACACGGCAGGGTTGGAGACGCTCTGCAGATGGCCGTTGACCGTGACTCCCCGGCGATCGAACTCGACGCCGGCAGCTGTCAGGTCGAGGTCGTCGAGCTCGGCTGCTCGGACGGCCGCGTGGACAACCAACTCGGCCTCGAACACCTCCGAGGTGGAATCCGTCGAGGTCGTGACCTTGAAGCCTCCCGGACCTCCCTCGATGCCGACGACCTTCGTGCTCGTGCGCACGTCGATGCCGACATCGCGGGTGCGCTCCAACAGCCTCGCCACGAGATCCGGGTCGAAATGCTCGAGGGGCCGCATTCCTTGGTGCAGGATGGTGACTGCCGCCCCGGCCCTGGCAGCGATGTGGCCGAACTCGAAGGCGATGTAGCCGCCTCCGACAAAGGCGATCCGCTTCGACAGCTGTTCCAGGTCCAGGAACTGGTCGCTGCGGGTGAGATGCTCCTCGCCGTCGATGTTCAGCCTGGCCGGCCACGCGCCGGTTGCTACCACCACGTGGGTACCTTCGAGGATTTCGTCGCCGACCTGAATCGAGCGCTCGTCCACAAAACGTGCACGACCGCGGAAGGTTTCGATGCCCGCTTTCAGGAAGCCATCCTCCCGTTGCTTGGGGAACGGGTCCGTGAACGTGGCCTTGAAGCGGATCAGCTCGGGCCAGTCGATCTGAACCTCCCCGGCGATTCCCCGGCCTTCCATCCGCCGCCGCCGATCGACGATCTCGGCCGCGCCCACCAGAACTTTTTTGGGATCACAGCCGCGCAGCCCGCAGGTGCCACCGAAGGGCCGGGAATCGACGATCGCCACCTGCTTGCCGGCCGCGCGGCAACGCGTGGCCACCGTCGAGCCGGCTTCTCCTGTCCCGATCACGACAACGTCAAAAGGACCCGACGTCAAAGCGCCTCCGCATGGCGGACCATCCCGCCGTCGACGAAGTAGGTCGAACCGGTCACGTACGACGAGCGCTCGGAGGCGAGAAAGAGCACGACCTCGGCCACCTCTTCGGGAGTTCCCATCCGCTGTAGCGGCACGATCTCCCGCAGCCGCTGCACCTTCGCCGGGTCGGCGAGGGTGGCCGCGTTGATCGGCGTCGCGATCGCGCCGGGCGCGACGTTGTTGACCCGGATCTCGAGTGGCGCGAGCTCGAGCGCGGCGTTCCGCATCAGCATGCGCAGCCCGCCCTTCGCCGCCGCGTAGGGCGCGAAGCTCGGGAAGGGGAAGTCCTCGTGGATCGAGGAGATGTTCACGATCGAGCCGCCGCCGCTCCCCTTCATCCGACGCGCCGCCGCCTGCATACAGAGAAACGGTGCTTTCAGGTCGACTGCCAGCGTGCGGTCCCAGCTCGCTTCGTCGATCTCGAGCAGCGGCTGCGACTTCTCGATCCCGGCGTTGTTGACGAGCACGTCGAGCCGGCCGAACCGCTCGACGATCTGTGCGACCAGCGCCTCGACCGCGGCCGCGTCGGTGACGTCGGCTGCGAGCGCAACGGCCTGCAAGCCGGCGCCGCTCAGCTCACGCGCGAGCGCCTGTGCGTCCGCGCCGTGACCGAGGTAGTCGATCGCGACCGCAGCGCCCTCGTGGGCGAAGCGCTCGGCGATCGCGTGGCCGATCCCGCTGCCGGCGCCGGTGACGAGCGCGACCTTGCCGGCGAGCTCACCCGAGCCTGCCCTGCGAGACATCACGAGGGCTCGATCCCCCAGGCGGCCGCGAACGACTCGCCGGGCTCGAGGCTGACGAGCCCCTCGCCGCTCTGGAACGCGTTCGGGGCGCAGGTCATCGGCTCGATGCCGAGGCTGCGCCGGTTCACGTCCGGGAGCGGATCGCCGGTGAACAGCATCAGATAACGGTAGCCCTCGTCGAGCCAGAAGGTGGCCGTTGCCTCACCGCCAGGTGAGGCGAGTCGCACGCGCGCGCACGCGTCATCGTCCCGCTCGAGGTCTGTGTAGGCAGTGTCGAGCGTGGCGTTTCCGATCGGTCGCGGCCGTCTGAAGTCGTATTCGGTTCCGTCCACCGGCTCGGCGCCGGTCGGGATTCCCCGCTCGTCGCTCACGAGGCGCGTGCGGCCCGGCGCGTGGAGGACGGCGCTGTCGACGGTCGGCGTGCCGACCGTCAGATAGGGATGCGCGCCCGCGCCGTACGGGCACGGGCTCGCGCCGACGTTCGTCGCCGTCGTGCGAACCGTCAGCCCGCCGGCGTCCAGGCGATAGTCGACCGCGAGCCGCAGCGCGTGCGGGTAACCGGGCTGCGGATGGAGTAGATGCTCCATCACGACGCCGTCTGCGGCCTGCTCCACAACCGTCCAGTTCGCCCAGCGGCCAAGGCCGTGGATCGCGTTCTGGCGCTCAGGCTCGGTCAGCGGCAGCTGCTGCTCCAGACCCGCGAACTCGTAGCAGCCGTCGCGGATGCGGTTCGGCCACGGGACCAGGCACTGGCCTCGCGCGGAGCTGCACATCTCGTCGGCAGCGTAGCCGTCGAGCAGCTCGCGCCCGCGGGCGGAGTAGGCCCGCAGCCCGCCGCCCACCTCGACGATCCAGGCGCGCTGCTCGCCCGACCCGATCTCGACCTGGTGCCCAGACGGTGCAGCCGAGTTCAGCACCGCTTCGGAGTCGATCGAGGCGGGAGTCATCCTGGTCGCGGAAGCTCGTAGCGCAGAAACAGATGCGACTCCGACCGCCGCACCGTCAGCAGCTCACAGCCGACCCCACCGTCAGGAAGGAACTCGACGCTCTCGAGCTGGAGCATGCCGCGATCCAGGCCGAGCCGGACCATGCCCATGCCAGCGCCGACGGTCAGCGCAGCGACCAGAGCGACACCTGGCGCCGGATCGATCATCTCGACCACACACCCACGTCCCTCTAGCGTCCCTCAGGGCTTCGTTCTTACCCACGTCGAGCGAGGATGCGGTCGCCGTCATCTCAGACAAGCGTGTGCCCGCGGGACGCCCAGCCCAGCGGGCAGCCGTACCGACCGGTCGGATGCGAGCGGCGGCGTCTATGCGCGCGCCGGCGTCTGGACACGCTTGTCGGCGAGCCGCTCGCCGAGACGGGAGGCGAGCGCCATGATCGTGAGCGCGGGGTTGGCGCTTCCCTGCGTGGGCATTGCGCTGCCGTCGCAGACGAAGAGGTTCGCGATGCCCCAGACGCGGTGGTCGGAGTCGATAACGCTCGTCTCGGCGTCTGCGCCCATGCGGCAGCCGCCGACGAGGTGAGCGTAGCGGTCGATCGTAAGCACGTCCTGCGCGCCGGCGGTCTGCCAGATCGCCTGCATCGTCTTTTTGGCGTAGGCGATGTTGGCGCGGTCGTTGTCGCACTGGCTGTAGTCGAAGCGCGCGACCGACATCCCGAATTGGTCGGTGTCCTCGGCGAGGGTGACCCGGTTGTCCGGCAGCGGCAGCAGCTCGCAGAGCGAGCCGAGCACCGCCCAGTGGTTGTAGTCGCGCATGTACTCCCGTAAAGCGGCGCCGCGGTGGCCGTCGGCGAGCACGTGCTCGGCCCAGCCGATCGGGAGCGGGCTGACCGTCTGGATCGAGAAGCCGCGCGCGAAGCCGCGCGCGGTGTCCGTCTCGTAGAAATCCTCGGAGGAGACCTCGGGCGGCGGCGCCTTGTACATGCGCAAGAGCTCGGGGAAGCGGCCGGCGACCTGGGTCGCGCCCTGCACCATCACGTAGCGGCCGACCTGGTCGTGCGTGTTTGCGAGCCCGTGCGGGAAGCGCTTGCTGGCCGAGTGCAGGAGCAGCCGCGGTGACTCGATCGCGTAGCCGCAGACGGCGACCGCGGCTGCGCGCTGGAAGCGCTCGCGACCGGTCTTCACCTCGGCGTAGGTCGCCCCCGTGACCCGTCCGCTTGCCTCGTCGAGCTCGATCCGTACTGCTATCGAGTCGGCGCGGATCTCGACGCCGTGCTCGATCGCGTCGGGGACGTGGGTGACGAGCGGCGATGCCTTCGCGTTCACCTTGCAGCCCTGCACGCAGAAGCCGCGGTAGATGCAGTGCGGACGGTTGCCGAAGACGCCGTTGGTGATCGCGGTCGGCCCGACCCGCATCTCGATCCCGTGTGCGCGTGCGCCCGCCCAGGCGCGCTCGGCGGCGCCGCCGATCGGGTGCGGCCCGTGCGGATAGCTGTGCGGGTCGCCCCAGGGCCAGTCCTGGCCGGCGACCGGCAGCTCACGCTCGACCAGCTCGTAGTGCGGCTTCAGGTCGCGGTAGGAGATCGGCCAGTCGCAGCCGACGCCGTCGCACGTGCGGGTCTCGAAGTCGGAGGGGTGGAAGCGCGGCGCGTAGCCCGCGTAGTGGACCATCGAGCCGCCGACCCCGTGCCCAGAGTTGTTCTTGCCCAGCTCGACGGGATCGACGCCGCCGATGATCCGCTTGTCGTTCCAGTACAGGTGGTGCGCGCCCTCCTCGTCGGAGACCCAGTCCTCGTCGGGATCCCAGAACGGGCCGCGGTCGAGGATGACGATCCGCCAACCCTGGCGGGCGAGCCGTTGCGCCAGCACCGAGCCGCCGGCGCCGCAGCCGACGATCAGCAGGTCTACCTCGTCCTCGTCCCGGAAGCGCTGCATCCGCTCGCGTCCTGGGACGCCGCGGCGGTGAACGTCGAGCAGGAACGCGGAGTCGTTGCCGGCCGGGAAGACCGAGCCCTTGAACAGGTGCCTGCCGCCGCGCCTCATGGAGCGCCGCGCTCGGCGAGATCGGCGCCGGGATCGACGTCGAGCGCCTCCTCGCCCTCCCACGCCTCCGAGAAGCCGATCCCCAACCCGTAGTAGCCGCGCGGGTAGGCGGGGCCGCCGAAGCCGATCTCGTTCCAGGCCCACGGGTGCGAGTAGAACGCGGCCAGCACGCTGCGCATGACGACGCTCCAGGCGCGCTTGCAGTTGAGCTTCTCCCAGGGGCCGCCTGAGAGCTCGCCTGCGGCGAAGGCGTCGATGATCTCCTGCTGCCGCGCAAGCGCCGCGTCGGCGTACGAGTCGGCGCCGCGCTCGCGCGCAGCCTGGTCGAGCCCTGCCGCGACGAGCCGCCAGGTGTCGCGGTCGTCGGGCATGTCGGCGTACTGGTAGCCGTCGAGGCGCCCTTCTGCGAGCTTCTGGTCGACGAAGGCGAGCACGGGGATGCGCGGCTCGGCGTCCTGGGCGAGCACAAGATCGCAGAAGGCGCCGAGCGCGGCCGCCTCGCCCTCGTCGAAGAAGCGCAGCTGCGGCGCCCGATCGACCCGGCCGACGACGAGCGTGCGCGTCTGCTCGTCCCAGTGCCGGGCCTGCTCGAGACAGTCGTAGTCGGGGTAGCGGCCGTACATCTGCGGCGTCTTTCCGCGCCGCTGGCGCGGCAGCTCTCTCGGGTCGGCGCCCTGGTCTCCGCGCACCTTCGGCAGGTGCTGTGGCAGGCGGAAATCGGAACCCACGCTCAGCGCTCCCGCTTCATCAGCGGCGCCAGCAGCCCGAAGGCGCCGACCATCAGCAGCGAGCCGGGCGCAAGCAGCGGCGGCCCCATGACCAGGTTGTAGGTCGGCTCGGAGAAACCGCCGGGCTTCTTGCGCACGCCCTGAACGTGCGTGACCACGCCGGCGATGCCGTCGAGAAAGTAGAGCGCCGAGAGCGCCGGCAGCACCGTCTTCGCCGCCCGCTCCGAGAAGACAGCGGCGATCGCGGCCACGGTCAGCGGCGGCGTCAGCACAATCGGCGTCCACATCCACTTGTCGCCGAACGAGCCCTTGTAGTGCTCGAGGTAGATCTCGAACGCGAGCGGCGGCGCGCTCAACGCCGTCGCCGCCGCCAGCGTCCGCTGCGCCCGTCCGGCGCGCAGGTTGGCGAGCGCTCTCGCCGCCAGACCACGCTTCTTCCTCAGTGTCATCGTCTGCTCCTTTGCTCAGATCGCGTAGCGGGCGGCGTCGGCGCGTTTCAGCTCGAGCCCGTTCCCGGGCCGCGAGAGGTCGGGGCGCAGCATCCCCTCCACCGGCTCGAGCACGCCGTCGAAGAACAGACGCTCGACGCGGACATGGTCGTGGAAGTACTCCAGGTGGCGAAACGGGACGACGGCGCAGCAGGGATGGACGTGGATCGAAGGGCCGCAGTGAGCCGAGAGCTGCAGCGAGCGCGCCTGGCAGAGCGCTGCGACGCGCAGAAACCCGGTTATCCCCTCGCAGCGGGTGACGTCGGCCTGCAGACAGCTGACCGCGCCCGCCGTGAGCATCTGCTCGAAATAGTTCAGCATGTAGCCGTACTCGCCCGCGGCGACGTCCATGCCGGCCGGGGCGCGGTCGCGGATCAGCCGCAGCCCTTCGAGGTCGTCGGAGGAGACCGGCTCCTCGAACCAGCGCACGCCGTAGTCCTGCGCGTAGCGTTCCGCGAACCAGAGCGCCTGCATGCGGGAGAGCGCGCCGTTCGCGTCGACGTAGAGCTCGGTCTGCCCGCCGACCGCCGACCGTGCCACCTCGACGCGGTGCAGATCGCGCTCCGGCTCGCGGCCGACCTTCATCTTCACCCGCGGGATCCCCCGCTCGGCCCAGCCGCTGAGCTGCTCGGCGAGCCGCTCGTCCGGGTAGGAGGTAAAGCCGCCGCTGCCGTAGACGGGCACCGTCTCGTGGGCCGCGTCGAGCAGCGTCGCGAGCGGCAGCTCGAGCAGACGCGCCTTCAGGTCCCAGAGCGCGGTGTCGACGGCCGCGATCGCCATCGAGGCAAGGCCGGGGCGGCCGAGGTTGCGGCAAGCGCGGCCCAGCGCCTGCCAGCTGGCCGTCACCGCGAGCGCGTCGCGTCCCTCGACGACCTCCGCGAGCGTATCTCGGACGAGCGCGCCGGTGGCGGCGTCGCCGTAGGTGTAGCCGAGCCCGACCCGATCGCCGGCGTGCGCTTCGACGAGCACCATCGTCGTCGCGTCCCACTCCGCGGTGCCGTCCGACTCCGGGAAATCGGTCGGCACCCTGTAGACGGAGACGTCGATCCGCTCGACGCGCACGTCGCTACAGTGCGCGACGGGTTCCATCTAACGGCTGACGGTCGCTTCTTGCCTCTTCCTCCATGCGGGCGAGCCGCGTGTAGTGGTCGGGGAACTCGTTCAGGTGAGCGAGCGCGATCTTTCCGGTGACGAACGGGTCTCCGTCTGTGACGTTGGTCAAGAGGTCGTGGAGGCTGTGCTCGAGCTCGACGTCCATCCCCATTCGGAACTGTTCGACATCGAAGCCGGCCGAAGGCCAATCGATGCCGATCTCTTCGCCGACGCGACGGGCCTCTTCGGAGGTGAAGGTGGTTTGCTCAGTCATTTGTCTCCTCGTTGTGTCGCGGCGTTCGTGAGAGCGCGTTGACAGTCCCACTCTGGGATTGCGGGTGGTTTGCCTCGGCTTGCCTGTAGTAGTCGCGCCAGATCAGGCGATAGAGCGGCACGTAGCGGGGGATCGAGCGCAGTCCCGGAAGGAGTGGCAGAGATACGAGTGCAAGCGAGAGCAGAGCCATGATCGCCCAGATCTGCGCGTCGGCGTTCGCCGAGGTCGAGAACGGCTTGATCTGGTACCAGAACGTGTAGAGCCAGAGCCACGCTTGTCCCGGGTAGTTCCCGGCCTCGTTCATCATTCCCCATTGGTTGCCGAGTAGGTGTTGTTTGGCGGCGAGGCCCTCGAGGTAGCTGCCGTCGGAGAGGAGGAGCAGCGGCTTGGTGTAGTCGGTTTGGAAAAGATTCCCGGCCGAGACGAGGGCGCCGTCGAGACCTCCGCTTTGGGCCTGCGAGAGAAGGTCGCGCATCATCAGCCCGACCGGCCCGGATTGGCCGCTCGCAACGACGACGTTGCCGTGCTGAACAGACGCGTGCGCCAGCGCTTTGCCGTACGCGGCGGTCCATGTGCTTCTCTGGGTGGCTGACGCCGATCCGTAGGCGCTCAGGGCGCTGCGCAACGGGGGATCGCTTGGGGCGGCGATGCTGAGCGGGTCGAGCACGAAGTCGTGGGCGCTGTCGATCGGGATATGCACACCGATCAGTCGCTGCAAGGAGAACGAGCCGACGATGTTCTGGCTGGCGCCGGAAGTGTGGGTGTACGGCGGCCCGTAGCCGGCGGTGCCGCTTGTCCTGTCGAGCTCGGAGAGTGCAGTCGTGACGAAGTCGACCGGCGCGGCGTTTGCCCACTGTGCGATCGTCACCTGCTTCTCGTCGGGCGAGGAGAAGAGCACCGACGCCACGACCGCCAGCACCGTCACCGCGAGAACCGCGAGGACGAGCTCCCTGACGAGATCGTAGCGGCGCTTGCCGCCGCGCCACTCGAGCGCCGGGTCGGCCGCGAGCGGGTAGTCGCTTTCGCTCAACCGTCGTCCCCGGCTGGTGCGCGCGCGGGTAGCGGCGGTACGACGCCGCGCTTTCTGACGAGCAGGACGTGTCCGCCGACAAGCAGGCCAAGCACGAGCGGCAGCAGAACGATGTGCCAGGTGAGCATCTGCCCGAGGTCGAGCACGTTGAAATAGGCGCCGATCCCGACGGAGTTCAGGCCGTCCTTTGCCTGCGTCGCGATCCACTGCGAGCCGAAGTTCATCTGCGAGAGATAGCCGGTGAACGCCGTCCCGACCGAAACGAGGAAGGCAACGGCCCCCGTCACCCAGGTGAGGACGCGCCTGCCTCGCCAAGCCGCCATGAAGAACTTCGCCCAGAGGTGGATCACCATGAAGAAAAAGAACAACTCGGTACTCCACAAGTGCATGCTGTTGAAGAAGTGACCGGTGCGCGAGCGATGCCACCAGGCGACACCACCCAAGGCCAGCACGGCGCCGGAACCGAGGACGACCAGGAGCGCGGCCAGGGTGAGCACGCCGAAGACATAGACCCACGAGGCGACATAAACAGGCTGGTCGTCGGGGAGCACGCGCTCAGGTGGAAACGACGCGAGCGCCACGCCGCGCAGGCGCGCCGTCCAGGTAGGCCGCTCAGATCCAGCACTCACCGACGTCTTCGCCCACCTGGGAACGGCAGCGCGATCGCGAGCGCGAACACCACGACCATCAAGACGACGACGGCGAGGTTCGCGTAGGAGATCAGGAACCAGCCCGAATGAACGTACCGCGGGCGCCCGTTCAACCAGACGACAGCCCCGAGCACGCGATAACCGAGCATCACGAGTCGGAGGTGGAGTCGATGGCACGAAGAGGCCAACCAAGCGTCTGCCGGCCGGACCGGACCTCCTTTTCCAGCCGGTCAGCCGTCATGACGGCCGAGAATCGGCGAGCCGTCACGGCTTGATGTCTGTCGCGATTACCAGGTTGACGCCAAAACACCTTACTGGCCGCGGTCGGGGAGAAACTCGCCGACCATCTGCTTCAGCGACTGCGTGATCATCCCGCGCCGATCCGAGTCGCCCCTCAGAACGGATTGGGCGAAGTGCTTCGCCTCCTCGAGGCTGATGTGCGGCGGCAGCGGCGGCACGGACGGATCGGTGATTGCTTCCAGCACGGCCGGCCGGTCGGCCGCAAACGCCTCCTCCCAGGCCGCCTCGATCCCGTCCGGATCGTCGACACGAATCCCCTTCAACCCGACCAGCTCCGCGTAGCGGGCGTAGGGGAAGTCCGGGATGTCCTGGGAGGCGTCGTAGCGCGGGTCGCCCTCCATCGCGCGCATCTCCCAGGTCACCTGGTTCAGGTCGTTGTTGTGCAGGACGAGCACGATCAGGCGCGGATCCGACCAGCGCCGCCAGTACTTGCCGATCGTGATCAGCTCGTTCATGCCGTTCATCTGGAAGGCGCCGTCGCCCACCAGCGCGACGACGACCCGGTCCGGATGCGCGAACTTGGCGGCGATCGCGTAGGGAACGCCCGGCCCCATCGTCGCCAGATTCCCCGACAGCGACGCCATCATCCCGGCGCGGATCTTCACGTCGCGGGCGAACCAGTTCGCAGACGAGCCGGAGTCGGAGCTGAGGATCGCCTCGTCCGGCAGCCGCTTCGAGAGCTCGAAGAACAGCCGCTGCGGGTTGATCGGGTCGGCGCTCTGGAGCGCTCGCTCCTCCATCAGCCGCCACCACTTGCCGGTGTTCTGCTCGACCTGCTCGCGCCAGGAACGATCCTGCTTTCGCTCGAGCAGCGGGATCAACGCCTTGAGCGTCGCCTTCGCATCGCCGACGAGCTGCACCTCCATCGGGTAGCGGATCCCGATCATCCGCCCGTCGATGTCGATCTGCACCCCGCGCGCATTGCCCTCCTCGGGCAGGAACTCCGAGTAGGGGAAGCTCGAGCCGACCATCAGCAGCGTGTCGCAGCCCATCATCAGATCCCAGCTCGGCTTCGTCCCCAAAAGGCCGATCGCGCCGGTCACGAACGGGAGGTCGTCGGGCAGAACCGCCTTGCCGAGCAGCGCCTTCGCCACACCCGCGCCGAGCAGCTCCGCCACCTCGACCACCTCGTCGGCGGCGCCGAGCGCGCCCGCGCCGACCAGCATCGCCACCTTCTCGCCCGCGTTCAGGGCCTCCGCGGCCCGCTTCAGATCGTCCCCGGTCGGCACGATCTCGGGCGGCGAATATCCCAGTGCCGAGTGGATCGTCCCGTGCGCGCGCGGCGGCGTCTCGACCGCGTCCAGCTCGGCGACGTCGTTCGGGATGATCAGACAGGTGACCGTCCGCTGGTCCTTGGCGATCCGCACCGCCCGGTCGACCAGATGCCGCATCTGCTCCGGCGAGGACGCCATCTCCACGTACTCGTGCGCGACGTCCTTGAACAAGGTCGTCAGATCGACCTCCTGCTGATAGGAGCCGCCCAGCGCCGGTCTCGCCGTCTGACCGACGATCGCGACCACCGGCTGGTGGTCGAGCTTCGCGTCATAGAGACCGTTCAGGAGGTGAATCGCGCCCGGCCCCGAGGTTGCCATACACACACCCACCTCGCCCGTGAACTTCGCGTGCGCGCAGGCCATGAACGCCGCCATCTCCTCGTGACGCACCTGGATCAACTCCGGGTCGCTGCCCGCCCGGTTGAAGGCGCCCAGGATCGCGTTGATCCCGTCGCCCGGAAAGCCGTAGATGCGGTGGATATCCCAGGCGCGCAAACGCGCGAGCAGAAAATCAGCGGTCTTCTCGGCCATACCGAACGCCTCCGTCTCGCGCGGCCGAGGCCCTGGCCGTTAGCCCGTCGTTAGCGTCGTCTCCGCAGCCGGCGCTTCCCAACCATCGCCCTGCACGACCGATCAACCGAACAGCCTGTCCGGCAGCCGGCGTAGGCAGAGCCTGAGCAACCATGTAGTAGTAGCGTCCTTTGGGCGACTGTTCTTACCTTCGACTTTCCTTCCGGCTAGACATCTGCGTCGAGTTCGACGTGGTGGTCTGTTCCTTCCCACTCGCCCGTGGCCGAGCGTCGCGTGAAGTCGAGCCCCGCGCGGAGGGCGAGTTGGTCTGGCTCGAGCCGCACGCCGTGCATACCGAACCCGAGCGGGGCTGACGCTTGCTCGGCGACGTCCCGCCAGCCGTCGAAGCCGAAGTGGAGGGCGAACGGCTCGAGCCGCTCGACCACGAGCGCCCGCCCGCGCCGCAGTCGTGCGATGGGCGCCTCGGCGCGCCAGAACCAGGTCGCGGCCTGCGGGCGCTCGCCGCTATAGCGCTCGACGGTCGAGCCGAGTTGCTCGACGGGCGTGCCGGAATCGCGCGCGAGCAGGAGCTTGAGGAACTCGGCGTGCGCCCAGCCGACCGGCATCGCGCTGCCGGTCGGCTTGCCCGGGTAGAGGAAGCGCTCCGGGATCGGGTCGCTGTCCCAGACCTGTTCGGGGATCAGCCCGCCCGGCCCGGTCATTCGTGTCATCGCCTCCAGGTACGGGGCCGGATCCTCGCCTTGGAGGAGCGCCCCGTGGCCGCGTTCGCCGCTGAGGAGCGGCCAGGCGCGGCCGATGCCGCTGCCATCGAAGGGGCTTCCGTCGGCGTGCTCGCTCCGCGGTCACGCGGCCCCGGACACACGCGGAGGCTCCACGCGCGCCCACTCCGGAAGCGCCCGTACGGCTTCGAAGAGCTCCGCCTCGCGTTCGGCTGCCGCGCGCAGCTCCCAGCACCGCTCGCTCAACCAGACCAAGAAGCTGCCGGGCCAGGGCGCGCGCTGGAGCAGCCGCACCGCGTCTCAGCGGTTCGAGACGCAAACGACGGCCTCGCTCGCAGCCGTTGGCGAAGGCCGGTACGAGCTCGCGCCCCGCGACTGGGCGTGCCAGGTACCGAGTCGCCGGCCACGGGAACGCTCGCGGCGCGCGCCGGCGGGCGGCGATGTGCTAGCCATGCCGGCTCCGGAGGCGTGCTTTCGACAGGCGCTAAAGCCCTCGACTAGATAGATAGGGCGGATACCTGTAGCCGGCTCCCCAGTAGGGCATGTAGCCGTAGTAGCCGGAAATATTGCCGTAGTACGTCTTATCGGCGACAAGCTCTGGGTCGTAGCG
This sequence comes from Gaiellales bacterium, assembly GCA_038248655.1. Taxonomy (GTDB): domain Bacteria; phylum Actinomycetota; class Thermoleophilia; order Gaiellales; family Gaiellaceae; genus DATBLE01. Next base: position 401 of record JBBRXG010000067.1, on the reverse strand, counting down.
GGGGGCGTTGGCGACGTGGTCACGCGAGTGGTTGATGTGGACGTCGTCGGTGATCTTCGTGATCGCGTCGACGGGGATGAACGACTTCGTCTCGCCGACCCCCAAGGAATCCGCCGTGCTCGACGCGCAGAAACCGTACTTTCCGCTCTTGGTCGTCGATCAGCAGATCGTCGACCTTGCCGAGGTCGTTGCCGTCTTTGTCCTTCACCTTCCGTCCGCGGATGTCCTCAGCGGCGTGCGAGACCGTCTGGCCGGTGTCGCTTAGTGCTCGTCGTCATAAGTAAGGCGGCGTATTAGCGTCCGGTCGGCGTCGTAGCGTGCCTGGCATCCTGTTCTCTCGTGGGGGGACGTTGATGCCGAGGCGTAGCCCGTATCGGATCGAGTTGAGCGATGAGGAGCGT
>JBBRXG010000066.1:0-17501 GCA_038248655.1 Gaiellales bacterium | reverse complement strand
GGGCATCGCAAACTCGTTTTATTGGTGGTATAGGAACCTCAATACTACGAGTTTGTCTATATTTATTAATTAATTACCGCAAAATGTCAACAGACCCTAGGGTCTGTTGACATTTCACATAATGACCTCTGAGCAGGCGCTCGACAGCCCATTCGCCCTCTTCGGCTCCCCAGAGTCGATGGTCGAAGACCTGCAGCGGCACCGCGAGCTCCTCGGCATCTCCTACTTCGTCGTCTTCGAGCCGTACGCTGAAGCCTTCGCGCCCGTCGTCGAGCGGCTCCACGGGAGCTGAGATAGTCTCGGCTGGTTGTCGCACGATACGGACAAGCTGATCCGTCAGCTCTCGCTGGTCGCCTTCCTGATGGCAGAGCGCCGGCCGCTGACCGCCCGAGACGTCAATGGCAACGTCGAAGGCTACTCGGAGATGTCCGACGAGGCATTCGCGCGGCGGTTCTACTCCGACCGCGCCGAGCTCCGTGACCTCGGTGTCCCGCTCCAGTCGCAGCGGGACGAGTTCACCGGCGAGGAGCTGTACACCCTTCGCTCGGAGAACTACTTCCTCCCCAAGCTCGAGCTCACCGACGACGAGCTCGCAGCGCTCCAGACCTGCTTCTACCTGCTCGAGGGCAAGTTCGCCTATGCGGAGCCGCTCCGGCTCGCCCTGCAGAACCTGGCGCTCGGGCGACCGAGCCCGACCGACGAACCGGCGTCCGGGACCGCGGTGCGAGTCGAGATGCGGGACCCCGACTACTCGCCGGAGATGCCCGGCCGCCTCGCCAAGCTGGAGACCGCGATCTCGAAGCAGCGAACCGTGAAGTTCTCCTACCGGGCGATGACGAGCGGCAAGACGGTCGAACGAACGCTCAATCCGTACGGTCTGCTCCACGATCGCGGCGTGTGGTACGTGGTCGGCGCCGACCTCGACCGCGATGCGATGCGAACGTTCCGTGTCTCCAGGATCCGGGGGGACATCCGCTTCGCGACCCGCCGCGAGCGTGACTTCCGGGTGCCGCCCGAGTTCGACATCGACGAGTTCCGCGGTCGTGCCTCCTGGCAATTCGGCGACGCGACCGAGGAGGCGCGGATCGCGGTTCGCCCCGAGACGGCATGGTGGGTGGAGCGCGCGTTCGGACGCAGCGGGAGGCTCGACGACGGCGTGTTCGTGACCAGGTACGCGAGCTTGCCCATGCTCGCATCGTGGGTGCTGCGGCAGGACGGTCGCGCGGTTCCGCTGTCGCCGCCCGACCTCCGTCGCGAGGTGGCGGACAGCCTCCGGCGCGTGCGCACCCGCCACCAGGGCGTTCCCTCGACCCCGGCGCGCGAGGCGCCCAAGCAGGAGGTCGAGCCCGTCGGCGAGCGCTCGTCCGGCCCGGTCACCCCCGAGCGTTTCGGCCTCCTGCAGGCGCTGCTCGCCTACCTGCTGGCGGAGTGCGGCGAGGGGCGGGAGGCGACGATCCCGGCCGCCGAGATCGTCGAACGGTTTCAGATCCCGTACGACGAGCTCGAGGAGCATCTCTCGCTCCTGAACCTCGTCAACTTCGGCGGCGGCTGCTACGCCGTGTACTCCGAGCTGCACGGCGACATGGTCGAGATCGACAAGGAGCTCTTCGGCGACACGTTCCGGTCCGCCCCGCGGCTGACGCCGCTCGAGGCGCGCGCGATCCGGCTCGCCCTCGAGTTCGTCGGCCCGCTGATCGCTGCCGAGGCCCACCGGCCCCTCGACCGCGTACGCAAGAAGCTCGAGGAGACGTTCGGCGAGTTCGAGCTTGCACGAGGCCCCGAGCGAGGGAACGACCAGGCCGAGGAGGAGCTCGTCGCCACGCTGACCGAGGCGATTCGCGGCCGGCGCCTCGTCGAGATCGCCTATCTGAAGGAGGAAGAAGGCACGGTCACGGCTCATCTCGTCGAGCCGTACACGATCGAGCGCCGCTTGCCGCACTGGTACGTCCACACGTGGGATCGCACCCGCGACGACGAGCGGAGCTTCCGTCTCGATCGGATGCAGAGCGCAGCGCTGTCCGAGGAGACGTTCGAGCCCCGCGACGGCTTTCAGCCGCAGCCGCTCAGCGGCGCCCTCGTCGCGCGGGTGCTCTACTCCCCCGCCGTCGCCCGCTGGGAGGTCGAGCGGGGTGCCCAGCTCTTGACCGACGGCGCCGCGATCAACGAGCAGAAGATCGGCAGCTCCGAGTGGCTGGTCGGCGAGATGCTCCGCTACCGGGGCGAGGCCGAGCTGCTCGAGCCGGCGGAGCTGAGGCGCGAGATCGCCGGACGGGCCCAGTCGCTCGCGAGGGAGCTGGGCGTGATGCGCCTGCGCGCGCCCGTGTCGACGTCTGCCTGAGTCAACCGGCGGGGAGCGCGAGCGTGAAGGTCGCGCCGTGCCCCGGCGCCGAGAACACCTCGAGCGTGCCGCCGTGCGCCTCGGCGATCGATCGCGCGATGAACAGGCCGAGCCCCGTGCCCGGTTTGCCGCCGCCCACGTCGGCCCGGCCGAACTTCTCGAAGATCAGCGCGTGCTGCTCGCGCCCGATGCCGGGACCGCGATCCTCGACCGCGACGAGCACACGTCCGTTCTCGGCCCATGCCCTCACCTCGACCGGCTGGCCGGAGGGCGAGTACTTGACCGCGTTCTCGATCAGGTTGACGACGATCTGCCGCAGGCGCGCGCGGTCGCCGCGCACCTGCGGCAGACGCGCCGATGCTCGGGCGACGAGGGGGACATCGTCCTGCCCGAGGCTGACCGTGGCGACCGTGTCCCGGACGAGGTCGGCCACGTCCACGTCGGAGAACGCGTAGGTGAAGGTGCCTGCCTCGATCCGCGAGGTGTCGAGGACGTCTCCGATCAGCGCGGCCAGGCGGCTCGTCTCGTCTCCGATCAGAGCCAGAAACGACGAGCGTTGTTCGGGCGACAGCTCGCGCCAGCGGTCCTGGAGCGTTCGCGCGGCGCCGATCACGGCGGCCATCGGGCTGCGCAGCTCGTGTGACACCAGCGAGACGAAGTCGGCGCGGAGCGCGGAGAGGCGGCGCAGCTCCTCGACCGTCTCACGTTCCGACTCGAACGCCCGGATGTTCTGCACACCCGTGGCGACCAGCCGCCCGAGCAGGGTCGCGAGCTCGATCTCGTCGGGGTCGAAACCGTCGCGCTCCCGACGCAGAATCGACACCATCCCGATCGGCCGTGCCCCGAGCAAGAGCGGCGCGGCGACCCTGGAGTGGAGCCCGATGCCCGTCAGCGTCACCTCCTCGGGGTAGGGGTGATCGCCCATGTCGCGCCGGTAGACGGTCTCGCCCGTCCGCAGCACCTCCTCCACCAGCGCCCCGGAAGGCAACGCCTCGCCGGGCCGGAGCACCTGATCGTGCATGTGTCCCGCTGTCGCCATCACCCGAACACGGCCCTCCTCGACCAGGATGATCGCGGTGCGGTCGAAGGGGATCAGGCCGCGCAGCTCGCGGATGAACGCGCCGAATGCCTCGTCGAGCTCGAGCGAGGAGCCGAGTGCGCGCGCGCACCGGTTTGCGGCCTCGAGCAGGTCGGCCCGCCGGCCCAGCTCGTCGCGCAACCGCTCGGCCCCCAGCCGGCCCGAGTCTGCGATCGCGGCTTCGCCTCGCAGCCGCAGCACGAGCCAGCCGACGACGAGCGCGACGATCACCTGGATCCCCACCTGGAGCGTGACGTTCTCGAGGCGATACCGGTCGCCGAGATCGTCCGCCCGGCGCCACTCGACACCCGCCAGCACGGGAATGGTGGCGAGGACGAATGCCAGCCCGCCGCGGATCCCGTAGCGGAACGCAGCCTCGATCAGGACAACGGTGAGGACCTGGAGCATCGGAGTCCCCGGCTGGAAGGTCAGCGCGAACGCATAGGAGGTGACGATCGCGAAGTCGAAGGCGAGCGCCGCGAAGCCGATGCGGCCGAGCGTCTTCCGATCGAGTGCCCGGCGCGAGATCCGGAAGAGCACGATGCCTCCGACAGCGAGCACACCCGTCGTCGCCCATGCCCATGCCTCGCGTCCCGGCGGATAGGGCCGGGCAATCGCGGACTGGAAGAACGCGAACGGAATCGCGCCGAGGCGCACCCAGGCGAGCCAGCGTTCGCCTCGCTGGAGCCGGCGATGCTCGCTCAGCATCTCGCGGGTCCGCGCAGCCGCGCCAGAGCCCACTCGGCGTGCTCGCGCAGCAACGCGTCGTCTCCGGTCGCATACGGCTCCGCGAGCGGGGCGTCCTCGGGACCACCGCTGTTGCCCAGCGCGACCAGCGCGTTCCGGCGCAGGTAGCGCGGGTCGTTCCGGGGCACGAAGAGCCGGTCGTAGCGCGCGGCGAGCTCGTCGTCTCCGGCCTGGAGCCACTCGATGAGCGAGACGTTCGGCTCGGAGTCGGCCGGGAGGGGCTGTCCGGCCCGACGCTTCTCGATCCCGCGGTTCCAGGGGCAGACGTCCTGGCAGATGTCACAGCCGTAGACCATCGTTCCGAGCGGCTCCCGATACGCGTCGGGGATCGCGGCCGGCGCCTGCGTCCAGTACGACAGGCACCGGGTCGCGTCGAGCGTCCCCGGCTCGTCGAGCGCCCCCGTCGGACACGCGTCGACACAGAGGCGACAGTCGCCGCAATCGAGCTCCAGCGGTGGAGTCGGCTCGACCTCGACGTCGGTCACGAGCGTGCCGAGGACCACCCAGGAGCCGTGCCGGCGCGTGATCAGCATCGTGTTCTTCCCGTAGAAACCGACACCCGACCGGGCCGCTCCCTCCCGGTCGACGTGCTGATTCGCGTCGACGAGCACGCGGTACGAGCCGCCGAGCCGGCGACCGAGAGCATCGAGCTTCCCACGCAGCTCGGCGTACGCGTCCCGCCACGCGTAGCGCGGGAGTCGACCTTCCCCCGCCTCGGGCGGACCGGACGGCGCGTAGTAGCAGAGCGCGGCCGAGACGACCGTCCGGGCTCCGGGAAGCAGCGACTCGGGATGGCACGACACGGCCGGCTGGGACATGGTGAACCGCATGTCCGCGAACAGTCCGCGCGCACGCCGCTCGACGATGTGCCGCTCGGTCTCCTCGTAGGGCGCGGCCGGCGCCGCGCCGATCGCATCGATCCCGAACGAGTCGGCGAGGCTGTTCAGCTCGGCTCGCGTCACGGTCGAAGTGTGCCCGCAGCACGCTCGGCGCATTCCTCCGCGCCGAGGCGCCGCGCATACCCCGTGAGCTTCCCTGCGGCAACGGCCAGCGAGACCGTCGCATCGGCGCGCTCGTCGGGCGTCTCGGCCACGGCGAGCGTCGATCTCGCATCGACCTCCTTCCGCGCAGCGGCGAGCAGATTGGCGAACGTGTCCTGGTCGGCGAGCGGCGGATGCAGGCGACGAAGCGCGGCGAGGCGGGCGGCGGCTGCATCGGCGCGCCCGCGCGCCTCCATGCAACCCGCGTTCGCCCGCTCGACGAGCTCCGCGTGCGAAAGGGGACGCGAGGAGCGGCCCCCCTCGTTGCCCCCGCATCCGGCGAGCGCTGCCACGACGAGAACCAGTCCGGCCGCCCGCGTTCGCATCACGGCCAGGGAGCGTAGCGACGGATACGATCGCCGCGGTGAAGGCGATCGTCATCCACGAGGACGGCGGCCCGGAGGTCATCCGGTACGAGGACGTCGCCGACCCCGAGCCCGCCCCCGGCGAGGTGCTGGTGCGGATGCAGGCCGCGTCGCTCAACCACCTCGACGTCTGGACACGGAAAGGGCTTCCGTCCGTGCCGAAGCCGCGCATCCTCGGTGCCGACGGCTCCGGCCTGGTGGAGCGCCTCGGCGCCGGGGTCGACGGGCTCGAGCCCGGGCAACCGGTCGTGATCAACCCGGGGCTCGAGCACGGCGACGCGATCCACGTCCTCGGCGAGCACACCCAGGGGGTGCACGCCGAGCTCGCCGTCGTCCCGGCGACCAACGTCTACCCGCTTCGGGAAGGCGTGACGATGGAGGAGGCGGCCGCGTTTCCGCTCGTCTACGAGACCGCCTACCGGATGCTCGTCACCCGCGCCGCCCTGCGCGAGGGCGAGTGGGTGCTGGTCTGGGGGATCGGCGGCGGTGTGGCAACGGCGGCGCTGCGGATCGCGCAGGCGCTCGGCGCCCGCACGATCGTCACGTCCGGGAGCGACGAGAAGCTCGCGAAAGCGGAGGCCCTCGGTGCCGAGGTGACGGTCAACCACGCCTCCGGGGACGTCGTCGCGGTGGTCGGGGAAGCGACCGGAAAGGGCGTCGACGTGGTCGTCGAGACGGTCGGCGAGGCGACCTGGAAGCGATCGCTCGACTCGGCGCGTCCAGGAGCGCGTGTCGTGGTCTGCGGCGCGACCTCGGGCCCGAACCCGCCGGCGGCCCTGCACCGGCTCTGGTGGAAGCAGCTCGACATTCTCGGCTCGACGATGGGCGCCCGCGCGGACTTCGAGGGCGCGTACGACCTCGTCGCAGCCGGAGCGAAGCCGGTGATCGACACGGTGTTCCCGCTCGCCGAGGCCCGCGCGGCCCACGAGCGGCTCGAAGCGGGCGAGCAGTTCGGCAAGATCCTCCTAGCTATTCCGGGCTGACGCCCGGAATAGCTAGCGCGATGCGCGCTCGGCGCCTCTCTAGGCTTTGGCGTTAGCCAAAACCTAGGATGAACTTCGCGTCCTCGGACATCCGCTCGGGCGTCCATGGCGGCTCCCACGTCAGCTCGATCTCCACGTCCTCGACGCCGGGCACCGCCGCAGCGACGTTGTGGATGTCCTCCTGGATCATCGGCCCCGCCGGACAGCCCATCGACGTCAGACTGTGGATCACCTTCACCTTCGGCCCGTCGATCTCGACGTCGTAGAGGAGTCCCAGCTCGACGATGTCCATCCCGAGCTCGGGATCCTCGACCTGGTGCAGCGCCTCGATCACCTCGTCCTTGGTCGGCATAGCTCGAGTTTACTGAGACCGCGCCACACGAGGCCGGGCTCCCGGCCGGAAGCCAGAGACGATCGAGCACCGCCGGAACTCGCGCTCACATCCGCCGGCTCTGCGACCGACGGCCCGACCACTACGAGCGCAAGGAGCGGGCTCGTGGGGGAACCAAGGGGTTCCCCCACGATCGGGTCAGTAGCCCAAGAGCCGGACCTCCTCGCGACGCTCGCGGGCGAAGAAGTGGATCCCGTCCACGAACCGCACCCAGTTGCAGCGCGTGCACATGACGAGAGAGTGCGTCCGGGCGCTGTCGGCGAGAAAGCGGACGCCCCGCAGCAGGTCGCCGTTCGAGACGCCGGTCGCCGCGACGATGATCTCGTCTGCGGCGAGATCCTCGGTCGTGAAGACCTGCTCGACGTCCTCGATCCCGAAGTCGTGCGCGGATTCGATCTCGCGCCGCGACGTCGGCCAGAGCTGCGCCTGGAGCTCACCGCCGAGGCAGCGCAATGCCCCCGCCGTCAGGATCGCCTGCCTGGTACCGCCGATCCCGATCGCGAGATGGTCGTTCGTCCCGCGGATCGCCGCCGAGATCGCCGCGGTCACGGTCCCGTCCTGGATCAACTTGATCCGCGCGCCTGCTGACCTGATCTCCTCGATCAGGTCGTGGTGGCGCGGCCGGTCGAGGACGATCGTCGTGACGTCGCCCGCGTTGCGTCCAAACGCGTCCGCGATCGCACGGATGTTGTCGCCGACCGGCCGGAGCAGCGAGATGCTGCCCCGCGCCCGCGGCCCGACGGCGACCGTGCGCATGTACATGTCCGGGAGCGTGCGGAGCTTGCCGGGCTCACCGACGACGATCATCGACATCGCACCGTTGCCTCCACGGGCAACTACGCCGCGACCCTCGAGGGGATCGAGCGCGAGATCGACCTCCTCGCCTCCGGCGCCGATCGGTCCGCTGATCGCGGACCCGGACTCCGCTTCGCCGCCGCCGATCACGATCCGGCCGCTGATCGGGAGGTCGGCCAGTGCCGCCTCCATCCCGGAGAAGGCGGCCTCTTCCGCGCTCTGCTGGTCGTCGCGACCGAGCCAGCGGGCGCCCGCCAGCGCGGCGCGCTCCGTCCCGCGCAGGTACGCCTCGCAAAGACAGTAGCGCCCGGGGGTGCGACCGTCCGCGCCGCCCACGGCGCTTCCGACCGTCTGCTCGCCGGTCGACACTCAGACCCTCGCGTAGCGGTCGGCGCCGCTGAGGACGAGGTCCATCACCGTTCCGATCGAGGGCTCGATGTTGCCGTTCTCGACCACGGGGACGGACGAGCGGTGCGCCTGCCCGACGATGAACTGCTGCAGCCTCCGGATGTCATCGAGCGCGTCGAGATACTTCTCGACCGGCCGCAAGCCGTCGGAGCTCACGTCGCGCACCCAGAAGTGCGACGCGTGCAGCTCCTCGTTCTCGATCGCCAGGACGCAGTGCACGACCATCGCGCCGTCGACCGGCGGAAGCATTCCCGGAACGAGGTGAACGCCCTCGAGCACCAGCGACCAGCGTTCCTGGAGCGCACGCTCGATCAGCGCCCGGACACCGATCAGGACGTTTCGGGTCTGCTCGACGAAGCCGTCGACCACGCCGCCCAGACCGTTCTCCCCCGGGACCTCGAAGCTCGAGTAGTGGATCGACGGCATGAACTCGGGCGAGAGGAAAGCCCGCATCGTCTGCCGGACGAAGTCGGTCGAGGTCACGCGCGTTATTCCGAGCCGGTGGGCGACCTCGGTCGCGACCGTCGACTTGCCCGTGCCGGTTGCGCCGCCGATCAGCAGGATGATCGGCAGGTCGAGCTCGCGCAGCGACTCGTGCCGGCGCAGGCGCCGTACCGTCCGGGTTCCTTCGATCTCGCCGAGCACCTCGTGGGCGAGCTCCTCGAAGTGCGCGACGTCGACGGCCTCTCCGCCCGAGGTGACGAGGTCCTCCTGGACGCGGAGGGCGAGCTCGTATGCACGATCCGCGGCTACCCCCGTCCTCATCAGCGCCCGTGCCATCAGCCCTCTCGAGTACGGCAGGCCGTCGTGACCGCCGAGAGGTATGGGGTCGGAACGGCGTGGCTCGGTCATCGGCCGCTCTCCCGCCGATGACCGGGGAGGGGTCCCAGGGGAACCGGGAGGTTCCCCGAACGACAACGGCCCCTGAAAGAAGGGGGCGCGTGGGGGAAAGATGGTTTCCCCCACGGGAGCGAGCCGGAGGCGAGCGACGTCATCGCAGGAGATTCTCGCGGGCTTTGGTCCCGATCGCCAGCCCTGCGAGATCGCGGACGGCTTCGTCCAGTCCCGGGCAGACGACGTCGTTGTCGGCCAGGACGAGGTCCACACCGCGAGCCGCCGCCGCCTCGGCGACGACGTCGATCGCGGCCGCCTTCAGCTCGACCACGTAGACGTCGGCGTCGACCGCCTCCAGATCACGGCGCAGCAGGTCGCGCTCGGCCAGATTCCGGGACGACGACACGACTCCGTCGAGGTGATCGAGCGGCGCCGGCCCGGTCGTGAACACGGCCGCGCGGCGCCCTCCGATCGGCTCGACCGGCCGCAGCCGGAGATCGAAGCGCAGGACGGGAACCCCGAGCTCTTCCGCGGCGGCCGCCACTCGTCCGTCCATCGTCAGGACGAGGTCACTGATCAGCGCCCGGTACGGATTCAGCCCCTGCTCGAGGTCGTGGGCGACGAGAATCCGGGCACCGGTCGCGACCGGCGGGATCGCCGCCCCGCTGCCGTCGAAGACGACGAGGTCCGGTCCTCTCGCGGCGGCGAGCCGAGCGCCTTCGAGTACATTCGAGACGAAGGTCGCGCCGGCGAGACCTCCGCCGCACCGGCGACAGCCGATCGTCGGTACTCCGGCGAGGGCCGCCGTCTCGAGGTGATCCGATGCCGCGTGCCGACCTGCCCGTGAGAGCGCGAGCAGGCTCTCGACCGTCGGGGCGACCTCGATCACCTCCGGCGCAGGCGGTCCGCCGCGGCCCATCGAGACCACGACCACCTCCCGATCGGCGGCGAGCACGCGCGCCACTCGCCCCGCCACCGCAGTCTTCCCGACCCGCTTGCCGGTCCCGATCACGGCCAGCGACGGCGGCTCGAACGGCTCGAACGAGGGCGGCTCGAGGCGGAAGTCGGCGCCGACGTAGGGGAGGCCCGCGGCCAGCACCCGGCTGGCGAGTCGCAGCCGCTCGCGCGGTCCGAGCACCGGCTCGTCGGAGAGGTCGACGACCACCTCGGGATCGCGTGCAAGTCCCTCCGCGAGACTCTCGACCAGCGGCACGCCGTAGTCGTCGTGGCCGCGGAGCTTCTCCGTCCCTCCGGCGAGGAACGCCGCGACGACGTCGTACGGGAGTCCGGCTAGCGCGTCGCGTACGACGGGCGCGTAGTGCTCCCCGTCGATCACCGCGAGCGCCCGCGTCAGCTCCGCGACGAGATCTCCCCCTCGATCCGCGCGGTGTACTTCTCGAACTCCAGCGTCTCGGTGGAGAACTGGATGATCCGCTCCTGACCGTGGAACGGGTACCGGCGCCAGACGGAGACGTGCGCGCCCACGACCTCGATCACGTTGTAGCAGGGCCGCGTGTTTCCCCGCAGGCGAAGCGAGGACACGGTCCCGGCATTGAGGATGAACATGTTCTCGAGCCGCCACGCGTAGGGCACGTGCTTGTGGCCGGAGAGGACCATCTGCACGCGCGCACGCTGGAGGCATTCGAGCGCGTCGCCGGCGTCGTAGACGACGTTGCGCTCACGACCCGTGCCGGGCACGGGCAGCAGATGGTGGTGGAGGACGAAGATCCGCAGCTCCGACTCGTCGGCGAACTGCTCCTCGATCCACATGTACCGGCCCCGGCCGATCTGTCCGTGGTCGAGGTCGGGCTCGGTCGAATCGACCGCGACGACGGTCATCCCGCCCAGCCGGAGCACCGAGCTGCGTGCGCCGAACAGCTCCTCGAAGTGCACGTAGCCGACGTTTCGCGCGTCGTGGTTTCCCGGGATGACCACGAGTGACTCGCACTTCAAGCGCTCGAGATACCCGCGCGCCTGGACGTACTCGGGCTTGAAGCCAAAGGAGGTCAGATCGCCCGAGCAGACGACCAGGTTGGGCTCGAGGTCGTTGACCTCGGAGATCGCCCGCTCCATCAGGTTCGGGACGAAGTACGGGCCCCCGCAGTGGAGATCGGAGATGTGGGCGATCGTGAACCGGTCTGCCGCAGCCATTCAGGGAAGTCTAGGCGTCCGGGCACCTGGGTATCCTGACCTCGTTGAAGTCGGAGACCCCCGATTTCCAGGCATATCGCGGCACGGACAGCCCCCAGTTCGCCAACGAGGCGGAGCTGGAGTGCGCCAAGGTGCTCGACTATCACGGCATCCCCTGGCTCTACGAGCCGAGAACGTTCGTGCTCGAGCAGGACGAGGACGGCCGCGTGCTGGAGGCGTTCGCACCCGACTTCTATCTCCCGGAGCAGGATCTCTACCTCGAGATCACGGTGATGAAGCAGTCGCTCGTCACCCGGAAGAACCGCAAGCTCCGGAAGCTGAAGGAGCGATATCCCGACGTGAAGATCAAGCTCTTCTACAAGCGCGACATCGAGCGCCTGGGCCAGCGATACGGACTGAAGCTCGCCAGCTAGAAGGGAACGGGGACAGGATGAGTCCAGTCCCCGGCGCTCCTGTTCACGGCGACCGCGTCGGCGAGATCTACCTGACGGCAGATCAGATCAGCGCCCGGGTCGGGGAGCTCGGAGCCGAGATCGCGGCCGCCTACGCGGGTCGAGAGCCCTTGCTCGTCGGATCGCTGAAGGCGAGCATCGTCTTTCTCGCCGACCTCACCCGCGCGATGCCGATCCTGCACAACGTCGACTTCGTCGAGCTCGCGGGGTACGGCTCCGATCAGACGGGCGGAAGCTCGGCGATCAGGTTCCTGAAGGACCTCGACGCCACCATCGAGGGACGCGACGTCCTGATCGTCGAGGACGTCGTCGACACCGGTCTCACCCTCCACTACCTCTGCAAGTCGTTCTCGCTTCGCGACCCGCGGTCGCTGGCGGCGGTCACGTTGCTCGACCGGCCGTATCGCCGGCTCGTCGAGGACCTGCCCGTCCGCTACGTCGGCTTCACCGTCCCGGACGAGTTCTTCGTCGGGTACGGCTTCGACGTCGGCGAGCGGTACCGCAACCTCCCGGACCTGCACCTGCTCGCGAGCGAGTAGCGATGCGGGGGAGCCGGGGCTCCCCCGCATCGCCCTTCACCAGCGGTACCAGGCCGCGTCCGCGGAGCGGGCGACGAACCCGATCAGCCAGACGACGAGCACGACCGCCGCGATGATCCAGAGGAACTTGAACGCGAACCCGACCCCGAAGAGGAGGGCCGCGAGCAGGAGCACGACGATGAGTGCGAGCACGGTGTCACCTCGTTGGTCGCTTTCGTCTCGTACAACGGACGGGGACCGGCGAAGGGTTCGCTCACAGGTAGCCGAGCGGATCGACGGCCTGCCCGTTCACCCGGACCTCGAAATGGAGGTGCGGCCCCGTCGAGTGGCCGGTCGAGCCGACGGCTCCGATGATCTGGCCCTTCGCGACCTGCTGACCGACGGAAACCGAGATCTGCGACTGATGCCCGTAGGCGGTCGCCAGTCCCCCGCCGTGGTCGATCACGGTCAGGTTGCCGTAGCCGCCGAGCCACCCCGCGTAGATGACGATGCCTGCGGCAGCGGCGGTGATCGGCGCCCCGTACGGCGCGCCGAGGTCGACGCCCTCGTGCATCCGCCCCCACCGCCAGCCGAACGGGCTCGTGATCACACCGTTCACGGGCCAGGCGAATCCGGCACCGGACGGCGAGCGCAGGACGGTCGAGCGGGATTGCGCCGCCTGAATCCTCGCTTTCAGCTCCGCGCTGACCTCGACCAGCGCATCGATCTCCTCGGCATCCGCCCGTTGCTCGGCGTCGAGCGACGCGAGGCTCTGCTTCTTGCGGCTGCGTGCCGTCTCGAGCTTCCCCTTGTTCACCAGCAGCTCGTCCCGGAGGACGCGAACCTGGTGGACTCGGACGGCGACGATCTGGGCCTGTCGCTGCACACCGTTTCGAGCCGCTTTCGTCCGCCTACGAGCGAGCGTTACCTCCGTCTTCGCGGCCGCGACCCTCTCGGCGATCCGCTTGTCGGACCTGGCGATCGTCCGGATGTAGTCGAGACCGTCGAGCAGGTCCGAGAAGCTGTGGACGGAGAGCAGGAACGCGACTCCGTCGGTCGGCTCCGACTCGTAGGCGGCGACGAGGCGCCTGTTCAGCCGCCTGATCGCCGTACGGTACTCGGCGCGGAGGAACCCGAGCCGTTCGCTCTGGACCTGGAGCAGCGCGTTGAGGCGGTTGAGCTTCAACTCGCGGAGCTCCAGCTCGCGCTCGAGCGGCGCGAGTCGCTGCGATACGTCGCCGACCTGGTGCTCGAGCCCCTGGATGTCCGAGGTGACGGAGTCGATCTCCCGTTGCAGGGTGACCTCGCGCCCCTTCGAATCCGCCACCCGGTCCCGGAGGCGGGCGATGCGACTGTCGACCGACTGCTTCTTCTCGATCACGTCCGCCGCCGCCGGCGCGGTCGCCGAGAGCAGGATCAGGAAAGCGACCAGCGCACGGCGCATGGTCGAGGGTTCGGCGGCCGAACCGCCGACCCTTCCGGACCTAGCGGGACCGGGGCGCCTGCGGCTCGGGAACGATCACCGGGCCGGGCGGCTCGTGCGGAACCGGTTCCGGCTCGGGCACGATCACGGGCCCCGGCGGTTCGCTCGGGGCAGGCGCCGGCTCGGGAACGAGCGGCGGCTCAGGCTGGGTGTTCATATCGACCGGCATCGGGATCCTCCTTCCCCCGATCGAGCGCGCGTAACGCGTCGGCCGCGGCGCGCCTGAGCTCGCCGACACTCCGCCGGTAGTCGTCGTCCGAGACCTTGCCGGTGCGATGGTCGAACTCGAGCTCCTTGAGCGCCACCAGCGCGCGATCCCGCTCCTCCTCGAGAGCGAGCCGCTCGCCAGCCGGGCCCCACGGCTCCCCGGGCTCCTCCTCACGAACGGTGCTGCGCAGGAAGGGCTGTGCGACGAACCAGACGGCGGCGACCGCCAGGAGGGCGCCGAGCGCGAGCGCGGCGGCGAGCAACTACGCCTCCGCAGCGAGCCGGCCGTAGCGCACAGCGAGCCGTCGCTCCTCCCGCGCGTCCGGCCACAGCGTGACCACCGAGCCGATCAGGAAGACGAAGCCTGCGAACCAGATCAGGTTGACGAGCGGGTTGATGATCGCCTTGAAGTCGATCGTCCCGTTCTTGTTCACCTGCTCGGTGATCAGGAACAGATCCTCGCCGGTCAACCAGTCGGAGCGGATCGCGACCTCGTTGGAGACCTGCTGCTCGACTGGGTAGTTGTTCTTGCCGGGATGCATGACCGCGATCCGGTCCTTGCCGCGGTAGACGTCGATCGTCGCCCTCGTCTCGACGGCGTTTGCGGCCTTCGTGCTCCTGAGCCCGCGGTAGACGAGCGTGTAGTCCCGGATCTTCAGGGACTGGCCTTGCGCGAGCCGGGCGGTGTGCGAGGTGTCGTAGGCGCTCGAGCCTACGATCCCGATCGCCAGCAGCACGATCGCGGCGTGCACGACGTAGCCGCCGTAGCGGCGCCGGTTGCGCGCGACGAGCGACGAGAACGCTCTCGGCACCGACTCGCCGGCGAGCGCGCGCCGGGCAGCGGTGCCGCGCGCGAACTCGAGCACGATCGTCGCCATCACGAACACGGAGAAGCTGTACGCGATCAGCCCGGGAACCGAGGAGCCGGCTCCGGCTGCGATCAGGCCGCCGCCGGCTCCCAGCGCGAGCACGAACGGCCACAGGAACGTCTTCCCGAGCGACCGGAGCGACGCGCGCCGCCAGGCGACCAGTGGCCCGATCCCCATCAGGAGCAGGAGCGGAAGCCCGAAGGCGCGCAGGAAGAAGTCGTAGTAGGGCCTGCCGACCGTGACCGCCTCTCCCCGCACCGCCTCCGAGAGGATCGGGAACGTCACTCCCCAGAGAATCGTCAGGCAGAGGGCGACGAGCAGCAGGTTGTTGTAGAGGAAGGTCGCCTCGCGCGAGACGAGCGACTCCAGCCGCGTCTTCGAGCGAAGGAGCGGCAGCCGCTTGAAGAGCAGGAGCAGCGAGCCGGCGACGACGAAGCAGATGAACCCGAGGAACCAGGGCCCGATCGAGCCCTCGGTGAACGAGTGGATCGAGCTCAGCACGCCCGAGCGCGTCAGGAACGTCCCGAACAGGGAGAGCGAGAACGCCAGGATCACAAGCAGCATGTTCCAGACCTTCAGCATCCCCTTCTTCTCCTGCACCATCACCGAATGGAGGAACGCGGTCGCGGCGAGCCAGGGCATCAGGGCGGCGTTCTCGACCGGATCCCAGGCGTAGTAACCGCCCCAGCCGACCTCCTCATACGCCCACTTCGCCCCGAGGAGCTGACCCAACCCGAGAAACGCCCACGCCAGGAGCGTCCACCGTCGCGTGGCGACGATCCAGCGCTCGTCCGTCCGTCCGGAGAGCAGGGCACCCATCGCGAACGCGAACGGCACCGTCAGGCCGACGTAGCCGAGGTACAGCATCGGCGGATGCGCCTGCATGTACGGGCTCTGCAGGCTCGAGTTCAGCCCGACACCGTCCGCCGGCGCAGCGTGCGTCGCGAACGGACTGGCGACGAACGCGACGAGCATCGAGAAGAAGGCCGCAACGACGCCGATCACTGGCACGACCCAGACGACGAGCTCACGGCCTGCCTTCCGGTCGAGCAGGACCGCGGCCGCGCCGTAGCCGGTCAGCACGACGAGCCAGAGGAGCAGCGATCCTTCCTGCCCCCCCCAGAGCGCCGTCAGCTTGTACGCGAGCGGCAGGTCGCGGCTGGTGAACGACGAGACGTACGTGAACGAGAAGTCGCTCGTGGCGAGCGCGACGAGCAGGACCGCTGCCGCGGACCCGGCGGCGATGAACGCTGCGACGAGCGCGTTCTGCGCCGACCGGGCGAGTCGCCGGCGGCGTGTGTGGGCGCCCCAGAAGCCCGCCCCGACCGCGTACAGGGCGAGCCCGAAGCAGACGATGAGGGCTGCCCTACCGAGCTCGGGCACGAGCCGCTAGGAGCTCTTCTTGGGCGCGTACTTCGATGGGCACTTCGTCACCATCGTGTCCGGCGCGGCGACGAAGACGCCGCTGCGAAACCGGCCCTCGACGACGATGTCCCGGCCGGGCCGGAAGAGATCCGGGACGGTGCCGGTGTAGACGACGGGGACGGTTGCGGCGCCCTTGACGTCGCGGAGCCGGAAACGCAATCCGGCGCCGTGGGCATCACCCGTGACCGGCTTGATCACCGTGCCCGTCAGCGAGACCTTCTCGGCGTGGCCGACGAGGGAGCTCGGCCGCAGCGAGGGCGTTCCTCCTCCGGCGATCGACGAGTAGAGCAGGAAGATCGCGAGCACGGCCGCGACCGAGAGCGCGATCACGAGGCGGGCGGGGCTCCGCCGGTCGGCCGGACCACTCATGCTGGCCACGGGCGGGATTCTAGCCGGGCGCGGCCGCTACTGGCGCTCTGAGGGCTCGGGCGTGCGTTCGCGCCGCTCCGGCACCCGGTATCCGTGCTCCAGACAGAGCGAGCCGGGAGCGTCCTCGGTCAGGGCGTCGCAGTACCCCTTGCCGTAGGCGGCTCGGATGAAGGCGCCGACGACCTCGAGGTTCCACTCGGAGATGTCGTTCGCCTCCCGCCAGAGGTCGGCGAGGCGCAGGTCGATGTCGAGCTCGAGCAGGTCGATGCGTGAA
Organism: Gaiellales bacterium; assembly: GCA_038248655.1. Lineage (GTDB taxonomy): Bacteria > Actinomycetota > Thermoleophilia > Gaiellales > Gaiellaceae > DATBLE01. Next base: position 774 of record JBBRXG010000066.1, on the reverse strand, counting down.
GGGCGGCCGGGCATGGCTTCAACGATATGAGCGCGGTCGGACGGCACGACGCTAGGCTGGAGCGATGGGTGAGCTCGAGTTCGGCCCGGCCCGCGTCCCCTCCCGGGAGAGCCCGGAGGCAGCCGTCGAGCTCCTGCTCGAGCGCGGCTACGGCGCGTGCGAGATCGACTTCGAGAGCGGCTTCTGGATGGAGTATCCGTGGGCCGAACGCTTCGGAGCGCTCGCCGGGGAGGCGGGGATCGTCCTCTCGGTGCACGCCCCGCTCGCAGGCTTTCTCGGCCACGCCGAACGCGGCAAGAAACATCGAATGGCGATCGGGATGCTCGACCATTCGGCCGGCGTGGCTGTCGCCTGCGGCGCCGAGCTCGTCGTCTGCCATCCCGGCTTCCTGCTCGGCCGGACGCGGTCGGACGCGCTGGCAGCGGTCGTCGAGCAACTCGCCGAGCTGCGCGAGAGATTGGAGGAGAAGGGGCGTGCGGTTCCCTTCGGAGTCGAGGTGATGGGTCGCGTCCGTGAGCTCGGCACCGCCGAGGACGTCTTCGCCATCGCCTCCCGGTTGCCCTGGGTACGGCCGGTGATCGACTTCGCACACCTGCACGCGGTCACCGACGGAGCCTTCATCGACGTCGAGTCCTTCGCCGGCGTCCTCGAGGTCGCGGACACGATCCTCGACGCCGGGGTGCCCTTCCACATCCACTTCAGCGACATCCAGTTCGCCAACCGCAACGAGACGAAGCACCTGCCCTACGGCGAGGGCACGCTGCGCGCCGAGCC
>JBBRXG010000065.1:0-18196 GCA_038248655.1 Gaiellales bacterium | reverse complement strand
GCGATCGAGCGCGACCTCACCCGTCGCCGTGACTCCGATACCGCGCACACACCGACCGAGGAGGCCGCTATCGTCGCAGCCGTCTAACCGATCACACCGGGACCATCGTCACCGAAAATCCACGGCGATCGGGACATCCTCGCTACTGCGTTCCTTGCACACATTCCTTTGGATCAATAATCCCGAGATTCTCGACAACCTCGAACCTGCCGTTGCGTGCCTGGGCGATGTACATGTTCATTCGGACGTGATGCTGACCGGGAACCATCTCGGCCGGACCACCCGGACCGTGATCGATCTTCGCGTGGTCAAGCGCTTCGATCACATCTTCCTGGCCGAGTGAGCCCGCTTCTGCCACGGCGGCCGCCCAGAGCCTCAGGCCCCGGAACATGCCTGAACACGCACTGCCGGCGGTGAACTTGGCATCTCCTGGATACAGGGTGTCGTAGCGGCTGATCAGTTCCATGCTGAACGGATCGTCGATGTTCTGGTAGTAGTCGAGGCAGCTGTACAGACCTTCCACATGCGCGGCCGGCACGAGGTTGAGGAAGTTCTCGTCGAAGTACGTGCACACGAGAGAGCCACCCCGCCTCGTGAACCCGGACTCGTACAGCAGCTCGAGGAACGGTGTCAGCCCGGGAGGAACGATGGTGTTGAGCACGACCTCGGCGCCACTTGACGTGATCTTGTCGATCGTGGCGCGGTAGTCCGTGTGATCGAGAGGGAAGTACTCCTCTCCGACGATCGCGCCACCGTCGGCTGTGACAACCTCGCGGACCTTCCGGTTCAGCGTGTGTGGCCAGATGTAGTCCGCTGACGGCAGGTAGAAGCTCTTCGGATCCTGGGTAGTGGACAGCACACACACCCCATAGCGTGCCTTGGACTCGCCCTCTAGCGGTACGGTTGGCGTGAGTGAGCATGGCGCGCCTCGTTTGCGGCTGCGGGTGGGCGGCCTAGACTCTGGCGGGTGGCGATCTGTCCCTCCTGCGGCAAGGAGAACCCCACGGGCTTCCAGTTCTGCGGCTTTTGCTCGGCGCCGCTGACTGAGCGGCCGGCCTCTTCGGTCCATGAGGAGCGCAAGGTCGTCTCGGTCCTCTTCTGCGACCTGGTCGGCTTCACCGCGGCCTCGGAGGCGGCAGACCCGGAGGACGTCAGGGCCCGCATCCGCCCCTACCACGCGCGCCTCAGAGCGGAGATCGAGCGTTACGGGGGGACGGTGGAGAAGTTTGTCGGCGATGCGGTGATGGCGGTGTTCGGGGCGCCGGTGGCGCATGAGGACGACGCCGAGCGCGCGGTCAGGGCCGGTCTCAGGATTCTTGAGGCGATCGCGGAGCTGAACGAGCACGATCCCCGCCTCTCATTGCAGGTCAGAGTCGGGATCAACACAGGCGAGGCGGTCGTCGCCTTGGGCGCGAGGCCCGAAGAGGGCGAGGGGATCGTGACCGGCGATGTCGTCAACACCGCCTCTCGCCTGCAAGGGGCGGCGCCGGTTGACGGGATTGCGGTCTCGGAGCAGACCTACCGGCAGACGGAGCGGGTGTTCTCGTACGAGAAGCTGGAGCCGGTGGCGGTGAAGGGGAGGGCGGGGACGCTTGTGATCTGGCGGCCGCTCGCCGCCCGTGCCCGGTTCGGCTCGGACGTGATGCGCACGCACGCGACGCCGCTGGTGGGCAGGGAGCTGGAGAAGCCGTTGCTGATCGGAACGTTCGAGCGGGCGGCGCAGCAGCGCTCGGTGCAGCTGGTGACGGTGCTCGGCGAGCCGGGAGTGGGCAAGAGCAGGCTGGTCGCGGAGCTTTTCCACTACATCGAGGATCGGCCAGGGCTGGTTCGCTGGCGGCAGGGTCGCTGCCTTCCCTATGGGGAGGGGATCGCTTTCTGGGCGTTGGGGGAGATCGTCAAGGCGGAGTGCGGGATCCAGGAGTCGGATTCGCCCGAGCAAGCGGCGACGAAGCTCGACGAGGCTTTGCCCTCCGAGGATCCCGACCGCGCCTGGCTGAAGGCGCGCCTTTCCCCGTTGGTGGGCGCGGGCGGCGAGCCGGCGGCGCAGGAGGAGTCGTTCACGGCTTGGCGGCGCTTCTGCGAGTCGCTCGCCTCCGAGCGTCCGGCGGTGCTCGTGTTCGAGGATCTGCACTGGGCAGACGAGGCGATGCTCGGCTTCCTGGAGCATCTGGCTGATTGGTCGGAGGGAGTGGGGCTGCTTGTGCTCTGCACTGCCCGGCCGGAGCTACAGGAGCGGCATCCGACCTGGGCGGCCGGGCTGCGTAACGCCCAGACGATCAACCTCGGCCCGCTCTCGGACGAGGAGACGGCGCGCCTGATCTCCTCGCTGCTCGAGCGGGCGGTATTGCCGGCGGAGACGCAGCGGGCGCTGCTCGAGCGGGCGGGCGGAAACCCGCTCTATGCGGAGGAGTTCGTGCGCCTGCTGGCAGACAAGGACTTGCTTTCCGGCTCGCTCGCAGACCTGCCCTTCCCGGACTCGGTGCAGGCGTTGATCGCCGCCCGCCTGGACACCCTCTCTGCGGAGCGGAAGAGCCTGCTCCAGGACGCCTCGGTGATGGGGAAGCTGTTCTGGGCGGGGGCGCTCCAGGAGATGGGCGGCCGTGATCAGCGCGAGGTCGAGCAGGCGTTGCACGAGTTAGCGCGCAAGGAGCTCGTCCGCCCCGCCCGTATCTCTTCGATGGAGGGGGAGGCTGAGTACGGCTTCTGGCACGTCTTGGTCAGGGACGTTTGCTACGCGCAGATCCCGCGGGCAGCGAGAGCTTCCCGGCATCGAGCTGCAGCGGGTTGGATCGAGCGCAAAGCGGGTGAGCGTGCCGAGGACATGGCCGACGTGCTCGCTCACCACTACCTGCGGGCACTCGAGCTCGCCTCCGCCGCCGGACAAACAGAGGAGGCGGAGGAATTACAGGTATCCGCGCGTCGCTACCTCGGCCTGGCAGGCGTGCGGGCGCTTGCGCTCGACGTGGCAAGCGCGGAGGCGAACCTGTCACGGGCGCTCGAGCTGGGTCATGTCAGCGGGCTCGAGCGGGCGAGTCTGCTCGAACATTGGGCGCTGGCAGCGCAACAGCAGGGCCGACCGCAAGATGCGAAGGTGGCGCTCGAGGAAGCGGTCGCGCTCGACCTCGAGCAAGGGGAGTCGGTTGCGGCCGGGCGGGTTCTGGTTGCGCTCATGACCGTGCTGTGGGCGCTGGGCGACCCACGCCGGTTGGAGGTGGTCGCCGAGGCGCTCGGTCTGCTCGAGGCGCAGCCCGCAGGGCCGGAGCTGGTAGCGGCCCTCGCGGCGCTGGCCGGGGCGCACTTCATCAGCAGCGCGTACCCGGATGCGATCGTGACCGCGGACCGGGCGCTTCAACTCGCGTCGGAGCTCAGGTTGCCCGAGCCGGCACGCGCGCTTGGCTTCCGCGGTGGTGCCCGGTGTTTCATGGGCGAGCGGCAAGGTCTCGAGGACATGCGTCGGGCGCTCGAGCTGTCACTCGAGCAGGGCGACAGCCCTCGGGGCGCCGCCGTCCTGCAGGTCAACCTCGCGATCGCGAGCGGGCACCATGAGGGGCCGCAGGCCGCCCTGACTCTCTGCCGCGAGGCCATCGACTTCTGCGAGCGGCGCGGCATCGCCGAGCTTGCTCTCGCAATCGCCGTCGAAAGCCTGCGCTTCCTCGCCGACTGCGGCCAGGTGGACCAAGCGTTGGCCGAGGCCGAGCCGCTGATCGAGCATGCGGAGGCTTCCGTCTACATTCCGGTGCTGACCGGCGCGCGCTCGCTACAGCTGCGCCTGCTCGTGCAGCGAGGAGAGCCTCCGTGGCCGGCCGGGGCGGCCGAGCAACTTGCCATAACCGCGCGCGAGACTGGCGTTCCGGAGTTGGTCGTGGTGGGATTCGCGGGCGCCGCGCAGCTGTTGCTTGCCCAGCGCCGACCCGAGCAGGCTAGGGAGCTCCTGGTCGAGCTAGGGCGGGTCCCGTTGGTCCGCGCCGATCCCTATTACGGCGCGTATCTCCCCGAGCTCGTGCGCTGCGCCCTAGCTCTCGGAGACCCGCAGCTCGCTGCCCGACTCACGGAGGACACGGAACCGCGGTCGCCACTCATCGAGCACTCCCTCTACGCCGCCCGAGCCGCGCTCGCCGAAGCAATAGACGATTCCGCCGACGCCGCTTCCCTCTACGCGGAGGCGGCTGGGCGCTGGCAGGAGTTCGGCAATGTGCCGGAGCGCGCCTACGCCCTCCTCGGCCACGGCCGCTGCCTGGTCGCGCTCGGCCGGCCCGAGTCGGCAGAGTCGTTGCGCGAGGCGCAGGAGCTGTTCCAATCTATGGGCTACCGACCTGCGCTCGCCGAGACCGAGGCGCTACTCGAGCAGCAGACGGAAGCCACGTCCACCTCGTAGGCGCAGCTCATTCTGTTACAGGCTCTTCGGCAGGAACGGCCGGTCACACGATGAACTCGTCTCGCGAGGTTTCCGCGCCGTCGGGGGCATGGCGACCCCCTCCTGGCACCGTAGCGAGGATCGGGTGACCTGCCTCTGCCGGTAGGGCGACGGGTCCGGATCGCTCCGCTCGCTCCCGAACCGCTACTCGCCCCGATGCCCGCGGCCCCGGCGGAGCGCCTCGAGTCGCCGACGGTCGCGTGTCGTCGGCCGCCCGCCGAGGTCGGCGCCGGGCGGCCTGCTCAGTCGCCGCTCGGCGGCGAGCCGCTCGCCCTCGGCCTTCGAGTCGGCTGTCTCCTCGTAGAACGTCGCGGCGATGCTGGCCGGCCCGCGACGGTCGGCGAGGCCGGTGACGACCACGGTCCAGCGGCGCTCGCCGACCCGTACCTCCAGGCGGTCTCCCACGGCGACCTCGCGGGCCGGCTTGACCCGGGCGCCGTTCACCCGCACGTGACCTGCGAGGACCGCTGCTGTGGCACCACCCCTCGTCTTGAAGAAGCGCGCCGCCCAGAGCCATTTGTCCATCCGCACCCGGTCCACTAACCCTCCACCAGGCGGAGCTCGAGGAGGCGCGAGGCGTCGAAGCCGTCGATCCGGAGCATCGCCCCCGCCGCCGCAGCGGCCGCTCCCGCCGGCATCAGCCCGACGAGCTCGGCCGCTGCGACCTCGACGCCGCGCCCGACCGCCTCTTGCGCGATCCGCTCGACGATCTCGTGGAGCGCGGCCGCCTCCCAGTCCTCGACGTTCATGCTCACCTGGACGAGACCGGCGCGTGGGAGGTCGAGCCCGAGCGCGCGCACGCCCGGGAACCCTCCGCCGCTCTCGCGCACCGCTGCCGCGATCGCGCGTGCGACCGCGACGTCGCCGCTCCGGAGGTTGACGTTGAAGGCGATCAGCGGCCGGCGGGCGCCGACGAGCACCGCCCCCGCCGCGGGATCGAGGCGCCCCGGCCCGAAGTCCGGGACGAGCTCGCCATCGTCGACCCGCCGCTGGAGCCCGTCGGGCCCGCCGCGCCGGAAGAACGCCGGGCCCCGCCCGGGGCGCCCGTACAGGAACACGGGCAGCCCGAGCGCGCCGATCCGCCCGCCCACCTCGGCCGCCGCCGCGCGCGCCCGCTCCATGTCGCCGGGTGCGATCGGGACGAGCGGAACGACGTCGGCCGCCCCCACCCGGGGGTGAGCCCCGTCGTGCGAGCGCAGGTCGATCAGCGACCGGGCCTGTTCCACCCCGGCGACGAGCGTGTCGACGAGGGCCGCGTCCGGACCGACGACGGTGAACACCGAGCGGTTGTGGTCGGGATCGGCGTGGACGTCGAGCAGGCGCGCCTCGCCACCCGAGAGCGCTGCGCCGATCGCGTCGATCGTCTCGCGGTTGCGTCCTTCGGAGAAGTTCGGCACCGACTCGAGCGGCAGCACGTTCCGTACTCTAGGCCGGGGTGAAGGCCTACTACCACGCGCGCGCCGGGGAGTACGACGACTGGTGGCTCGGCCGCGGCCTGCACGCGGACCGGCGGCCGCCGGGCTGGGACGAGGAGCGCGACCGGATGACCGGCTGGATCGCCGGGCTTCGGCCGGCGCGCACCCTCGACGTCGCCTGCGGCACGGCCTTCCTGACCCGGTACCTTCGCGGCGAGGTCGTCGGTCTCGACCAGAGCGACGCGATGCTCGAGATCGCCGCCGAGCGCGTTCCCGATGCTTCGTTCGTCCGGGGTGATGCGCTCGAGCTGCCGTTCGAGAACGGGTCGTTCGACCGTGTCTTCGCCAGCTACTTCTACTGCCATCTCGAGACCCGGGAACGGGCGCGGTTCGTCGCCGAGGCGGGGCGCGTCGCATCCGAGCTCGTCGTGCTCGGGAGCCGCCTCCAGGCGGGCGAGCGCCCTGAGCGCTGGGATGAGCGGGTGCTCGGAGACGGCACACGGTGGCAGGTGTTCAAGCGCGTCTTCGTTCCGGACGAGCTCGCAGCGGAGCTGGAGGGCCGGGTCCTGCATGAGAGCCGCTACTTCGTGATGGTCGCCGCGCCTTGACGCGGCGCCGCTCCGCGTACCGCTCGCTCGTCTCCCTCCAGCGCGACAACCGTGTCTGCCGGGCCTGCGCCGAGGCCGGGTACCCGATCGAGTCGCTGCCCGTGCTCGAAGGACATGCGGGGCAGCGCGCCTACCTGTTCGGCCAGGCGCCCGGGATCGTCGAAGGAGTCGAGCGCCGCCCGTGGCGCGGCCGCGCGGGCCAGACGTTGCGCAGCTGGCTGGACCTCGACGAGGAGGCCTTCTATGCGACCTTCTACTGCGCGTCGGTGACCCGCTGCTATCCCGGCCGGGCGACCTCCGGCTCCGGCGATCGCACGCCGACGCCGCGAGAGCAGGACCTGTGCTCCTTCTGGCTCGACTGGGAGCTTCGGCTCCTGCGGCCCGAGCTGATCGTCGCGGTGGGGGGCCTCGCGGCTCGCCGGCTCATCGGCGTCCGGAGCCTCACCGAGTGCGTCGGCGCGACCTTCGCACGCAACGGCGCCGTCGTCGTTCCCCTCCCGCATCCCTCCGGGGTCAGCCGCTGGCTGAACGACCCCGGGAACCGTGCGCGCGTAACGCGAGCTACGTCGCTGATTCGAGCGCAGTTAGACGCTCTCGACGGCGAATAGGACCGCTATTCCGGCGGGCTCTCCGTCGTGCAGCTCGCACCTGGCGGATGTTGCCGAGAAGAGGGCGAAGACGAGATCGACAGGCCCGCCGCCGACCGCCTGGTAGGCGATCGCGACGTCGCCGCTTCGCGCGTGGCGCGTCCCGGGGGTGTCCACTGGCTAAGTTTCGAGCATGGTCGCCGTCCCGTACAGGAGCACGTTCGTCCGTCTGCTCGGATTCCTCCGCCCGTACCGGGTGTCACTCGTCGTCTCGATCGTGCTCGCGGTCGGCTCGCAGGCGGCGCAGATCGCCGTGATCTGGGTGACCGGCCGCGTCGTCGACCACGCGATCCGCCCGCGCGACGCGCACGAGCTCTGGATCTTCGTCTGGACGATCGTCGGGCTCGGTGCCCTGAAGGCGCTCCTGATGGCGGGACGGCGCCTGATCTCCGGCCGCCAGGCGCTCGGGGTGGAGATGGACCTGCGAAACGGCCTCTACGGACGGCTCGTCCGCCTCTCGTTCGGCTTCTACGACCGCCATCAGACCGGCCAGCTCATGTCCCGGGCGACGATCGACCTCCAGGGCGTCCGCTTCTTCCTCGGTTACGGCCTGATCTTCTTCTTCCAGAACATCCTAACCGTCCTCTCGGTGACGGCGGTGCTGTTCTTCGTCGAGTGGCGGCTGGCGCTGATCGCGCTCGCGGTCGTGCCGCTCCTCGTCGCGCTCGCCTACCGATATAGCCGGATCGCCCACCCGACGCTCCGCGACGTCCAGCAGAAGCTCGCCGACGTCGCCACCGTCGCGCAGGAGAACATCGTCGGCGTCCACGTCGTGAAGGCGTTCGCGTAGGAGCCTGCCGAGGAGGCGAAGTTCGACCTCCGCTCCGAGGCCGTCTTCGGCCAGACGCTGAGGGCGAACCGCCAGCGGGCGCTGTACGTGCCGCTGATCTCGTTCGTGCCGCTGCTCGCCCAGGCCGGGGTGCTGCTCGCGGGCGCGCGCATGGTCGCGCACGGCAACCTCTCCGTGGGCTCGTTCGTCGCCTTCAACCTCTACCTCGGCATGCTCGTCATGCCGCTCCGCTCGCTCGGGATGTGGATCGGGCAGGCGCAGCGGGCGACCGCGTCCGGGGAGCGGATCTTCCAGGTGATGGACGAGCCGGAGGAGGTCGCCGACCGTCCCGACGCGTTCGAGCTCCCGCCCGGCCCCGGCGACGTCCGCTTCGAAGGCGTGTCGTTCGAGTACCTCGACGGGCGGCCGGTGCTCAGGGACGTCGAGCTCGAGGTGCAGGCGGGGCGCACGATCGCCCTGATCGGCCACACCGGGTCCGGGAAGACGACGCTGACGTCGCTCGTCCCCCGGTTCTACGACGCGACCTCCGGCCGCGTCACCGTCGACGGTCACGACGTCCGTGACGTCACGCTCGCGTCGCTCCGCAGCGCGATCGGCGTGATCTCGCAGGATCCGTTCCTGTTCTCGGCGACGGTGCGCGAGAACATCGCCTTCGGCGCCGGCGACCTCCCCGAGGCGGCGGTCGAGGCGGTCGCGCGGGCGGCGCAGGCGCACGAGTTCATCGAACGGCTGCCGGAGGGGTACGAGACGGTGATCGGCGAGCGCGGGATCACGCTCTCGGGCGGCCAGCGCCAGCGCCTGGCGATCGCGCGGGCGCTCGCCGTCGATCCGCGGATCCTCGTCCTCGACGATGCAACCGCCTCGGTCGACGCGACCACCGAGGCGCTGATCCGGATCGGGTTGCGCGGGGCGATGGCCGGCCGGACGACGTTCATCATCGCCCACCGGCTGTCGACGATCGCGCTCGCGGACGAGATCGTCGTCCTCGACGACGGACGGATCGCGGCCCGCGGCACGCACGACGAGCTGATCGCGACCAGCCCCGTCTACCGGGAGATCTACGACCACGGACTGCTCGAGCGGCAGTTCGCCGATGCCGTCGAGGCCCGCGCGGACGTCTCCGAGGTCGCATGAGCACGGGGAAGCGCGCTCTCCGGAACGACCCGAAATCGGCACACGATCGGCACGAGCCGGTCTGTCCGGGCCCGGTATCGTCGATCTCGAGGGGGGCGGGTTGGAGCCCCACCCTGGGTGGGGGTACGGGCTTGGACCGCCGATCGCGCCATAGGGAGCGCGCGCGGTGAGGGTCTACCAGCCGGGCAGCCACCTGCTCGAGCAGCGTGGCGAGTGGGCCCGCGACTGGTCGTGGCGGCGGACCCGCCGCCGCTTCTCGACGCTCGGCATGCTGATCGCCCCGTACAGGGTCCGGGCGGCGTTCTCCGTCCTCTCGCTTCTCGCTGCGACCGCGACCGCACTCGCGCCGCCGTTTCTCGCCAAGTACGCGCTCGACGACGCGATCCGGTCGGGAGGGCAGGGACGCCTGTACCTCGTCGTCGCGATCTTCGTGGCCGCGGGCTTCGCGAACTGGGGGGTGACCTACGCGCAGACGTACCTGACCGGCTGGGTCGGCGAGCGGATGCTGGCCGACCTGCGCTCGTTCCTCTTCCGGCACCTGCAGCGGCTGTCGCTCGGCTACTTCGAGCGCACGCGGGCAGGGGTGATCATCAGCCGGCTGACGAACGACGTCGAGGCGCTCGACCAGCTCGTCACCGACGGCGTCTCGAGCCTCGTCCAGAACACCCTGACGCTCCTCGGCACCTCGGCCCTGCTCTTCGTGCTCGACTGGCGCCTGGCGCTCGCGACGCTCGCCGTGATCCCGCTGATGAGCGTGGCGACCGCGCTCTTCCGGACGTACTCGACGCGCGCCTACCGCGCCGTCCGCGAGCGGCTCGGCCTCGTCACGGCAACCCTCGCCGAGGACATCGCGGGCATGCGCGTCGTCCAGGCCTTCACGCGCGAGCAGGCGAACATCGCGAACTTCCGCGCGATCAGCGACCGCTACCGCCAGTCGAACCAGCAGACGGTGCTCCTCAACGGCCTCTACTTCCCGTTCGTCGACCTGCTCGCGACGATCGCGCTCGCGGTCGTGCTCGGCTACGGCGGCCACCTCTACTTCGACGGAGCGGTGACGATCGGGACGCTGTTCGCGTTCATGCTCTACGTCCAGAACTTCTTCGACCCGGTCCAGCAGCTCTCGCAGCTGTACGGGACGTTCCTGTCCGCGACCGCGGCACTCGACAAGATCACCGACGTCCTCGACGAGGAGCCCGAGGTGCAGGACCGCCCGGGCGCGGCCGACCTGCCGCTCGTCCGGGGCCGGGTCCGCTTCGAGCACGTGCGATTCGCCTACGCGAGCGGATCCGAGGTCCTGCACGGGATCGACCTCGACGTCGCACCGGGAACGACGGTCGCGCTCGTCGGCCACACCGGGGCGGGCAAGTCGACGATCGCGAAGCTGCTCGCCCGCTTCTACGACCCGACCGAGGGGCGGATCACGATCGACGGCCTCGACCTCCGCGACGTCAGGCAGGCGTCGCTGCGCCGGCAGCTCGGGGTCGTCCCCCAGGAGGGCTTCCTGTTCGCCGGCACCGTGCGCGACAACATCGGGTTCGGGCGGCCGGACGCGTCGGACGAGCAGATCGTCGCCGCGGCGCAGGCGGTCGGCGCCGACGATTTCGTCCGGCGGCTCGAGGGGGGATACGAGACCGAGCTCGGCGAGCGCGGGCTGCGCCTGTCGCTCGGGCAGCGCCAGCTGGTCGCATTCGCGCGCGCGCTCCTCGCCGACCCGCGGATCCTCGTCCTCGACGAGGCGACCTCGTCGGTGGACATCGGCACCGAGCGGCGCATCGAGGTCGCGCTCGAGACGCTCCTCGCCGGGCGGACGGCGTTCATCATCGCTCACCGCCTGTCGACGATCCGCGGCGCCGACCTGATCGTCGTCCTCGAGCACGGGCGGATCGTGGAGCAGGGCTCGCATGCAGAGCTCCTCGCCCGTCAGGGCATGTATACGAGCCTGTACGGCGACTGGGCCGCCGAGGTCGCCTGACCTAGACTGCGGCGATGGCGCTCGACAAGGAGACCGAGGAGCGGATCGAGCAGCCGGTCTCGGACGAGGCGGAACGGGAGACGCGACTCTCCCCCGCCGACGCGGTCGAGAACATGCGGATCCGGGTCCCGACCCGGGCGAACAAGAAGCTTCGCACGCTGATCGAGCGGGTCAACGACGACAAGCGGCTGAAAGCCTGGTGGCACGTCGCGAACGTGAACGCGACCGTGCGCATGGAGATCAACGACCACTCGTGGGTGCACATCCAGATCGTCACGAACATCGCGCTCAAGCTCCTGCGTCAGTTGACGAAGCACGGCGTCAGCCCCTCGGTCGTGACCGACTTCGATCTGACGTCCGACGAGGCCGAGATCGTCGTCACTCTCGGCGCGCTCATGCACGACGTCGGCATGTCGGTGCACCGCGAGGGCCACGAGGAGTTCAGCCTGTTCCTCGTCGAGCCGGAGATCCGGAGGCTGCTCGACGGCCTCTACGAGGAGCCGGAGCTGACCGTGCTGGCGTCCGAGATCCTCCAGGCGATCATCTCGCACCGTGCCGGCGGCGAGCCGTTCTCGGTCGAGGCGGGGATCGTGCGCGTCGCCGACGCGCTCGACATGGCCCAGGGCCGTTCGCGAATCCCGTTCGAGCGCGGGCATGTCTCGATGCACTCGCTCTCGGCGGCCGCGATCGACTCGGTCCGGATCGAGGACGGCCAGGACCGGCCGATCCGGATCGAGATCCTGATGAACAACTCGTCCGGCCTCTACCAGATCGACGGACTCCTGAAGGCGAAGCTCCGCGGCTCGGGCCTCGAGCCGTACGTCGAGGTGATCGCGCACATCGACACCGAGGCGGAGAAGAGCCTCCTTCCGATCTACCGGCTCGAGACCTAGGCCCGGCTACACTTTCCGCCGACTCGTTGCGGGGTCGTCTAATGGTAGGACGCTCGGCTCTGGACCGAGAAGTTGGGGTTCGAATCCCTGCCCCGCAGCCTCACACGCGGACGGTCGCTGCGGTCGGTCGGGACTAGCGGGGAGTCCGGCCGGGGCCTCTCTCGACCGCGCGACCGGCGCCTGCGAGCCAGAGGATCACCAGGAGAATGCCGACGATGCCCGCAGGTATCCGAGCCACGGCACGAGGAAGAGAAAGACCACGCCCAGCACGATGAGTGCGATTGCTGCGGCGATCATGAGCCGGAGGTTCCCGGGCGGCGAACGACGAAACCAGCCCGCGGGGCGCTCGGCTCGTCACCTGACATGATCGGCCGCACGTACCTCGAGCGCGGGCGCCGGGTTGTCGTCCTCGCCCGCTGGAGCGGCGCCGGCCCGCGCAACGTGCTCGTCCGCCGTGAGGACGGCACGGTGGTCGTCCGGCCGTTCCGTGGGCTCTGCCGAACGGCAGGGACAGACCCCCGGAGTCTGTCCCTGACTTCGCCCTGCTCAGGAGACCGGCGCGCCCTCGACGGCCGGAGGGCGACGTCCCGGCCACCTGCTCTTCTCTCCGAGCACGGCGAGGAGCGCCGGGATCAGGAGCGTTCGCACGACGAATGCGTCGACGATCACTCCGACGCAGACGGCGAAGGCAAGCTCGCGGAACGGGGAGATCGGGACGATCGCGAGCATCGCGAACGAGAACGCCAGCGCCAGGCCGGCGATCGAGATCGCTCGACTCGCGTGCGGAACCGCGACCCGGATCGCGCTTCCGATGTCGCGGTCGGCGGATTCCTGCCAGATGCGGCCGACGATGAACAGGTTGTAGTCGGTGCCGAGCGAGAGCAGCAGGACGCCGACGGCCAGCGGCACGTAGGAGGTGAAGTCAGAGGTGCCGAGCACCAGGCGCAGGAAGAAGGAGGTGAGGCCGAACGTCGCCGCGATCGCGAGCAGGCTCGTTCCGACGAGGAGCGCCGGTGCGACGAGCGAGCGGAGAAAGACCGAGAGCAAGAGCAGGTTGACGAGTGCCGCCGCGACCCCGACGACGACGAGATCGTGGTGGATTCGGTGCGTCGTCTCGGCGGCGAGCGCCGTGTCACCGGCGTAGAGCACTCGCGTCCCCGACAGGCCGGATTCCGAGAGCAGGCGCGGCATCGCCGCCTCGAGACGGCGGAGATCGGCGATCCCCGCCGAGCTGTAGGGGTTGGTGCCGAAGCGCCACGTAGTAGCGGACGGCGTTTCCCGACCTGGTCTGGAACGCGATCCGTGCCTGCTCGGGCAGTCTCGGCACGTCGGCGCCGATCACTGCCGCGACCTCGTGCCGGGCGCCGAGCGAACGACCGAGTCGCGTCAACCCGGCCGAGTCGGAGGCGATGGCGGGCCAGCGCAGGATCAGCTCGCTGGGCGCGACGATTCCTCCCGCGAATCCCAGCACCGCGTCGCGGTCCGCTCGCACGACCGGGGTGTCCGCCCCGAGCCCGCGGATCGGTGTGAGCGCGAGGCCGGTGTGCGCGATGCCCGTGGCGGCCAGGAGCAGGGCGACGCCCGTCACAAAAACGGTCGGGATCGCGCCGAGCTTCCGGCTCGTTCCGTGGGCGACCGCACCCCGGATCGCGGCGCCGATCCGCGTCGAGAGCGGATCGGCCGCGTCCGCCTCGCGCAGGCCCGGCCAGAACAGGGCGCGGCCGAGGAGGCCCATCACGGCGGGAACGAAGGTGATCGAGACCCCTAGGCTGATCAGGATGACGATCGCCATCGATGGCCCGAGCGCCCGGACGAAGCTCATTCCGGCAAGGCCGAGGGTGGCGAGCCCGGCGGCGACCAGAAGGCCCGCGGTGACGATGATCGGCAGCACCTGGGCGGTCGCGTGCCGGGCGGCGACGCGCGGAGGCTCGCCGGCTCGGAGCCGGCTGCGCATGCCCGACAGGAAGAAGACGGAGTAGTCGGTGACGATCGCGAGCAGGAGCACGACCAGGATCGGCTCGACCTCGTTCTGGACGTGCAGGCCCCGTCTCTCGGCGAGATAGGCGGTCACGCGGATCGCGATCACGTACGCGATTCCGGCGGCGGCGAGCGTCGCGACCGGCGCGACGAGCGAGCGGAAGTAGAGGCCGATCACCGTCGCGACGAGCAGGAGCGTGGCGAGCTCGACCCAGAGGAGGCCGTTGTCGATCGCGTCCGACTCGGCCAGCGACCCCGGAATGAAGCCAGTCGTCCGCGCCGGAGCTCCCTCGACCGAGACGGCGTCGGCGTACCGGTCCGCGAGCGCCCGCTGGTCGCGCGTCGAGACGCTCGACTCGAATCCGAGGTAGGTGATCGCGGCCGTCGCCCGTTCCCGTGCCCCGCGCACGAGCTCGAGCGTGTTCAGGTACGGCAGAGCACGGGAGCCGGCCGGGAAGCCTGGGAGCCGGCCCTGGTCGAGGCGGACGGCCGTGCGGACGATCCAGCGCTGCTGGTCGAGGGACAGGCCGTCCGGATTCCGCTGCACGACGGCGATTCGCGGGAGGAGCGACGAGCCGAACAGGCGGGTCGCCTGCTCCTCGGCGCGCGCGGCCGAGGTGTCCTGCGGCAGGAACGACTCGACCCCGGACTCGGGGAGCGACGAGATCCCGGGCAGGTAGTGCCACGCCGCGGCCGCGCCGGCTGCCAGGGCGGGGACGATCAGCCAGCCGGCCGCGACGACGAGCGTCGCGAACATCCGGCTCGGCCGCCCGGATCTCACTCGCTCGGGGCGGTCCGGGCGGTCGGCCCGATCCGGCGCCGCCGGCGACGGCCTCACCGGTCGGCTCCGCCGACGACGATCGTCCGCCTGAGCAGGAGGTAGAGCACGATCACCGGCACCGTCGGAACGAGGCCGACCGCGAGGCCGAGGAGGACGGCGAGGCGATCGACTGCCGAGCGGCTGGCCCGGCCGCTCGCCTCGGCGCTCGCGCCTGCGGCGCACGCCCCCAGACGGAGCCGGGCGACGATCCCCGCTGCGACCACCAGGCGCAGCGTGGCGGTCGGGACGATCGGACCGTGCGAGACGAGGGTCGCGGGCGCCTGCTCCGCACCGGAAGCGATCTCCACCGGATCCGATCTCGCCGTGACCATTGTCGGCTCGTTTTCCTCCGTGGTGCAACGGCCGTGCCGGCCCGCGCGGTTCGCGAGCCGGAGTCGATGGTCGTCGGAGGGTCGGGGCTACGCTCCGGTGCAGTGGGCAGGATCATCGACGCCGCCGGGACGTTCTTCCACCACCTGGCGGACGTCCACTGGCTGCCGCTCGCGATCGCCGTCGCATTCCACGTCACCCGGCTGGGTACGCGTGTGCCGGCGTGGCGGAACATCCTCCGCGCCTCGTATCCCGAGCTGAAGATCCCGCGGAGAACCGTGCTCGGCGCCTATTTCGCCGGCATCGGGGTCAACGCGCTCGTTCCGGCACGCGGCGGCGACCTGCTCAAGCTCTACCTGGTCAAGCACCGGGTGGGCGAGACGACCTATCCGACGCTCGCCGCGAGCCTGATCGTCGAGACGCTGTACGACATGGTGGTCGCCGGAGCGATCCTCGCCTGGGCGCTGACGATCGGCGTCCTCCCCGGCCTCGACGTCCTCCCCCACCTGCCGCAGGTCGACTGGAGCTGGCCGCTCAGGCACAAGCGCGAAGCGGCGATCATCGGCGGCGTGTGGCTCGCGGTGCTCGTCCTCTTCCTCGTGATCGCGGTCCGGCGCGTTCGCGCGTTCAGGGAGCGCGTCCGCCAGGGGTTTGCGATCCTCGGCGATCGCCGGCGCTTCCTGTTCCAGGTGGTGACGTGGCAGTCGGCGTCGTGGGCGCTCCGCCTCTCGTCGGTCTACTTCTTCCTCGAGGCCTTTCGAGTCCCGGCGACGTTCCACAACGCGCTGCTGGTGCTCGTCGTCCAGAGCCTGTCCACCCTCCTGCCCTTCACCCCGGGAGGAGTCGGCACCCAGCAGGGGCTGCTCGTGTACGTCTTCGACCGCGCCGCGAGCGGCATCGCCGGGTCGCTGCTCGTCAGCTTCAGCGTCGGCATGTACGTCGCGATGACGGTCGCGAACGTCGTCGTCGGCTCCGCCGCCCTCTTCCTCATGCTCGGCACCCTCCGCTGGCGCCGGCTGGTCTCTCCCGAGGAGGAGAAGGCGTATGCTCGCGACCCATGAGCGTCGCTCGCCTCCGCCTCGCTCCCGTGGGGGAAACCATGTTTCCCCCACGAACCCCCTTCTTCCAGAGGCCGATCTCTTCGGGGAACCTCCCGGTTCCCCTCGGACCCCTCCCCGCTCATCGGCCAAAGGTCGGCCCATGAGCGTCGAGCGCCCCAGGCATCCCGTCCGGATCGTCGTCGCCGACGAGGGCGGCCGCTCGAGGCTGACGGTCTTCTTCCGCCTGCTGCTGGCGATCCCGCACCTGCTCTGGACGGCGCTGATCGGCACCGCCGTGCTCATCGGCGTGTTCGTGAACTGGTGGATCGTCCTCGTCCGCGGGCGGACACCCGACGGGCTGCACGACTTCATCGCCGGCTTCCTCCGCTACGCCACGCACGTCGAGGCGTACGTGCTCCTCGCCGCGGACCCGTATCCGGGGTTCTATCCCTTCGACGAGAAGCCCTACCCGGTCGACCTCGAGATCGACCCGCCCGCGCGGCAGAGCCGCTGGAAGACGTTCTTCCGCCTGTTCCTCGCGCTGCCGGCGATCCTGATCGAGGGCACGTTGCTCGGTGGCGGACCGCGCACCGGCACCTCCGTCGTCGCCGGGCTCGCGTTCACCTGCGCGTTCCTGATGTGGTGGGTGGCGCTCTTCCGCGGGCGCGTTCCACGCGGGATGCGAGACCTCGTCCGCTACTGCATCGGCTACGCGGCCCAGCTCTCCGCCTACCTGTTCCTGGTCACGGACCGCTACCCGTACACGGGCCCGAACGCGTTCGTCGGCAGCGGAGCAGCGGTGGGCGGTTCCGCCGGCGAGGGTCGGAGCGCGGCCGGAGATGAGGCCGCCCCGCCGCCGGCGATCGGCGACGAGGGCTCCGGCGAGCCGCCGCACACGGTCGGGATGACGGTGGCGGACGATCTCCGCCGCTCGCGGGTCCTCGTCCTCTTCCGCCTCCCGATCGCGATCCCGCACTTCCTCTGGTGGCTCGGCTGGTCTCTGCTCGTCCTGCCGGCGTCGATCGTCACCTGGTTCGGCGCGCTCGTGCTCGGACGCCCGCCGCGCCCCCTCCATCGCTTTCTCTCCGCCTACGTCCGCTACACGACGCACCTGAACGCGTTCTTCTTCCTCGTCGGCAACCCGTTCCCGGGCTTCCTCGGCAAGCTGGGCACCTACCCGGTCGAGCTTCGCCTTCCGGAGGCGCCGGAAGACCAGAAGCGCCTCGTCGTCTTCTTCCGGCTCCTGCTCGCGATCCCGGCCCTGATGATCGGCGGCTCGGTCTGGGGCGCGCTGTCCGTCGCCTCGCTCCTCGCCTGGTTCGTCGCGCTCGTCCGCGGCCGGATGCCCGACGGGATCCGCAACCTCGGCGGCTACACGCTTCGCTACGCAGGACAGACGAACGCTTACCTCCTCGTCCTCACGGCCCGTTATCCGGACAGCGGCCCGAGGCCCGACCCGGCTTCGCCCTAGTACACTGTCGCCTCGCCGCGGCGCATTCGTCTAGTGGCCTAGGACACCGCCCTCTCACGGCGGCGGCACGGGTTCGAATCCCGTATGCGCCTTGCGCTCGCGGCGGCTTCGCCGCCCGGCTCGCTCTCACGGGGGAAACAGCCGGCCGCACGCGAAGCGTGCAAAGCAAACAGAGCCCCCACACGGGCGCCGAGGGCGCCCGTGCGCCCCCTTCCCTGGGCATTCGCACCCTCGGATCGGCTGGGTGCCGCGCCCGCCATGTCGGTCGCGGCGGCGGACGCAAGACCTGCCACCCGGGCGTAAGACCTGCCAGCCCGGGCGTACCGCCACCCGGCTCACATGTCCGGCGAGGGGCGTCCCGGGTCTGGGTCCGGCGGTGTGGGTGTAGGCGGTGGATTCGGGTCGGGTGGCGTGCCGGGTGGCTGTGGCTCCGGAGGCAGCGTGCTCATCAGTCGTTCTCCATCAGGTGCTTCGCCTTGTCGGCGGCTTTGTCCACGGCACCCTTTGCCCTGCCTGCCGTCTTGTCGACGGCTCCTTCGCGCTTCAGCTTCTCGTCGTCGGTCAGTTCCGCGGCGGCCCGCTTGACCCGTCCCTTCGCTTCATCGGCGTTCCCCGTCATCTCGACCTCCTCGGTTCGCTTCGAGAGACTTGCGTCTTCCCATTCCGCGCACCGCGTAACACCTCT
>JBBRXG010000064.1:0-18293 GCA_038248655.1 Gaiellales bacterium | reverse complement strand
TAACGAGGTCGTTCACCACGTGCTCACAGAGGCACGGCGAGGCTGGAGGCGGAGTTCCAGTTCGAGTTCGTGGGCGATCGGTATTCCTTGCGCTCCGCGCTCGGGGATCGACGGCTTGAGGCGGCGACGCGCCTCGGTGACTGCGTGACGATGGAAGGCGACGATCTCCATGCCCCATCGCTGGTAGAGCTCCAGCGCGCGGAGGTTGTCGTTGGTCGTGATCAGCCAAAGCCTTGTGCAGTCGGCCTCGGTCGCAGCGTCACGGACGGCATCGAGTAGCGCTCGTCCAATGCCGCGACCTTCGCACAGGCTCCGGATTGTCACCAGTTCGCACTCAGCACCGCGTACCGCGTAAGAGGCGAGGCCAACTCGCTGACCGCCCACGAGCGCGGTGAAGCCGGGCAACTGGGTCGGGTCAACGAGTTCCCCAAGCCGTGCGACGACAGGCGTTGACCAGCTCTCAGCCTGAACCTGGAGAGCCCAGGCCCGCTCGCTCTCGGTAAGCGGTCGGACGTCGATCATGGATCACATCTTGCGCTGCGGCAGGGCCCCGAGCCGTGTCCCGTCTCCATTCCGGTTCGAGTTCTAAGCCTGTCGTCTACTGGGGCACCAGCGCCAGCGCGAAGTCGTCCGGGTCGAACGGCCGCAGGTCGTCGAGCCCCTCGCCGACGCCGACGAGCTTCACCGGCAGATCGAGCTCGTAGGCGATCGCGACCGCGATTCCGCCCCTTGCCGAGCTGTCCAGCTTCGTCAGCGCCACGCCGGTCACCCCGGCCGCCTCGGTGAAGAGACGCGCCTGCTGGAGCCCGTTCTGGCCGGTGGTCGCGTCGACCACGAGGAGCGTCTCGTGGGGCGCCCCCTCGAGGCGCGAGGCGATCACGCGCCACACCTTCGCCAGCTCCTCCATCAGGTTCGTCTGGGTGTGCAGACGGCCGGCGGTATCGACGATCACGGTGTCCCGGCCGCGCGAGGTCGCCGCCTCGATCGCGTCGTAGGCGACTGCCGCGGGGTCGCCGCCCCGGGCCGAGCCGACGAAGTCGGATCCCGCCCGCCTCGCCCACACCTCGAGCTGCTCCTCGGCGGCGGCCCGGAACGTATCGGCGGCGGCAAGGAGCACCGAGTGCCCGTGCTCGGCGAGCTTTGCGGCGAGCTTGCCGATCGTCGTCGTCTTGCCCGTGCCGTTGACGCCGACCACGAGGATGACGGAAGGACGCTGGGACACGTCCAGCGTGCCGGGGTCGCCCAGCAGGGCCGCCAGCTCCTCGGCGAGCGGCTCCGCGAGGCTCGTCACGTCGCCACGGGCCTCGAGCCGACGGACGACCTCCGCGGTCGCGCGTACGCCGACGTCGGCTCCGATCAACGCCTCCTCGAGCCGCTCCCACGCCTCCTCGTCGGCAGGATCGAAGGCGCCGAGGGCGAGCTGACCCGCGAGCGCCCGGCGCGAGCGCGAGAGCGAGTCACGGAGCCGGCCGAAGAAGCCGGCCCGGTCGGCATCGGACTCGGGGGAGGCGTCCGCCTCCCCCAGGAGCTCCGACCAGCTGCGCGCCACGCCGGGACGATAGCCGGAGCTCAGACCGACCGCTGGTACACGCCCACGGCCCGTCTCGCGACCAGGACGCAGCCGAGCACGAGCGCCGCGAGTAGCCCGACCCGGAGGCCGGCCGTCGACGACCAGGAGCCGTCCCGGGCGGCCGTCACCGCCCAATCGACCGGGTTGAAGCGCGAGATTCCGTGAATCCAGCCCGGGAGCAGGTTCGACGCCATCAGCCCCGACGACAGAAAGGTCGCGGGCAGCACGACGAACTGGACGACGCCGATCAGCGTCTCCTCCTGCCGTGCGACGAGCGCCAGCCCGTCGGACAGCGCGCAGACCGCCGCGCCGAGGAGCGAGGCCGTGACCAGCATCAGCACCACGCCGGCGACGGTCAAGTGAGCACCGAGCGCCGCTGCCACGCCGATGATGATCAGCGACTGGATCAGCACGATCACGACCTGCTGGGCGATACCCGAGGCGACGAGCGCGACTCGAGAGACGGGCGAGACGAGGAACCGGTCGACGATCCCGCGGTCGATCGCGTTGATCCAGCCCATCCCGTGCCAGCCGGCCGAGAAGAGCGCGCTCATGACGACGATCCCCGGCGTCAGGAAGTCGATGTACGACCCGCCCTTGAAGCCCGGGATCTCGACCACCTTCTTGAACAGCGCCCCGAACAAGAGCAGCCAGATCATCGGCTGGACGAGCGTGATCGCGACGAACCAGGGCTGGCGCCAGAGCGCGAGCAGCTGACGAACGCTGAGCGCCCGGGTGTGACGGAGGACGAGCTTCATGCCGCCACCTCCTCTGCCTCCGAGAACGTCCGGCCGGCATGCCGAAGGTACACGTCGTCGAGCGACGGCCGGGCGAGGGTCGCCGAGGCGACCGCCACCCCGGCGCCCTCCAGCGCGGCGAGCACCGCCGGCAGCGCCCTGGCTCCCTCGTCGGCACGGGCGCGAAGCACGCGGCCGTCGAGCGACGGCTCGCGCACGCCCTGGAGCCGCGCGACCGCGTCGAGCACCGCTCCGTCCGCCTCGACGAGCTCGACGACGAGCGCGTCGCCCTTCAGCTCGCTCTTCAGCTCGTCGGGCGTGCCCGACACGACCACCCGCCCCCGGTCGACGATTGCGAGCCTCGCCGCAAGCCGGTCGGCCTCCTCGAGGTAGTGGGTCGTGAGCAAGACGGTGACGTTCTCCTCAGCGGTCAGCCGCTCGATCGCCTCCCACATCTCCGCGCGGGCCTCCGGATCGAGGCCGGTCGTGGGCTCGTCGAGGAACAGCACCTCGGGCTCGTTGATCAGGCCCATGGCGACGTCGAGCTTCCGCTGCATGCCGCCCGAGTAGGTGCGGACCAGCCTTTTCGCCGCGTCGGCGAGCCCGAACCGCGTGAGCAGCTCGTCGGTTCGCCGGCGCACCTCGCGGGGGGGCAACCCGTACAGGTCGCCCTGGAGGACGAGGTTCTCGCGGCCGGTCGCGTCGGGATCGACACCGGGTTTCTGGCCGACGACACCGATCACGTGCCGGACGCGCTCGGGTGCGCGGACGACATCGTGTCCGGCAACGGTCGCGCTTCCCTCGTCCGGGCGCGCCAGCGTCGTCAGGATCTTGACGGTCGTCGACTTCCCCGCGCCGTTCGGGCCGAGCAGACCGAAAACGGTTCCGGTCTCGACCTCGAGGTCGAGACCGACGAGGGCGGTCACGCCCTTTGGATACCGCTTGGCGAGGCTTTTCGCCTCGATTGCAGAACTCATGCACGACCTCCTACGATTACCTTGGCCATCTGATATTTTTACCGTCGAGATATTCGAATGTCAAGACATGAGTTGATCGCCAACCTCGTCGGCGCCGTCCGGAAGAACCAGGCGCTGACGGACATGCTCGACCACGCCGTCGCCGACCGGATGGGGATCAACCGGACCGACTACGGCGCGCTCGACGTTATCGACCAGCAGGGGCCGATCGCCGCCGGCGACCTGGCGCGGGAGCTTCGCCTCTCGACCGGCGCCGTCACCACTGTCGTCGACCGGCTCGAGCAGGCCGGCTACGCGCGGCGCGTTCGCGCCGCGAACGACCGCCGGCGGGTGCTGATCGAGACCACGCCCGGCTTGCGCGAGACCGCGGCCGAGATGTACGGCACGCCCGACGACGCCGTCGACCATTTCGCCGGCTACACCGTCGAGCAGCTCGAGCTGCTCGTGCGCTTTCAGGAGCTGGGACGGAGCTGGCTCGAGGAGCGGCTGGAGCGGCTCGCTACGCTGCCGCCTCCGCCACCCCCTCCCGGGGCAGGCGGCGCGACACGACCTCCGAGACGCCGTCGGCGCCCATCGTGACGCCGTAGAGCGAGTCCGCCGCCTCCATCGTCCGCTTCTGGTGCGTGACGACGATGAACTGGGCGCGGTCGGCGAACCGGCGGAGAAGCGCGCAGAAGCGGCCGATGTTCGTATCGTCGAGCGCGGCTTCGACCTCGTCGAGGAGGTAGAACGGGCACGGCCGCGCCAGGAAGAGCGAGAACAGGAACGAGATCGCCCCGAGCGCCTTCTCGCCGCCGGAGAGGAGCGACAGACGAGTCACCGTCTTGCCCGCCGGCGAGAGCTCGACCTCGATGCCCGGCTCGGAAGCGGAGTCGGAGCCGGACCGAAGTCCGGCACCGCCCGTTTCTTCGTTGGGCTCCGTCAGCCGCAGCCGGCCGTGGCCGCCGGGAAAGAGCGTCGCTGCGACCTCGGCGAAGTTGCGCTGCACTGCGACGAACGTCTCTTCGAAGCGACGCTCGACGGTCTCCGTCAGCTCGTCGCGCAGTTTGCGGAGCTCCTCGAGCGACCGGTCGAGATCCTCGCGCTGCGTGCGCAGCTCCTCGAGCCGGGCCTTCTCCGCCGCGTACTCCTCCTTCGCGAACGGGTTGACGCCGCCGAGCTCCAGCCGGCGCTTCTCGAGCCGCTCGAGCCTCGCCGCCAGCTCGTCGCGATCGCCGTCGGCCGGGTCGGCGCCGGCGTGCTCGAGCCGGCGGCCGGCCTCGTCGCGCTCGGCTTCGAGTCGAGCCAGCTCGACGTCGACGGCGGCGACGCGTGCGGATGCGTCCGCGAGCGCCCCCCTCAGCTCGACCTCGCGGCCGCCCAGAGCGCGAAGCTCGGCGGCGAGCCGGCCGGCGTGGAGGGCGCCCTCGTCCGCCTCGGCGAGGAGGGGCCGCTGCAGGCGCTCGGCCGCTGCCACCGCCGCCTCGAGGCCCTCGACGAGGGCCCGCCCGGCGGCGACGAGCCGTGCGTCGGGAAGACGCGGCTGCGCCTGGGCCGCCTGTGCGGTCAGGTCGGCCGCCTCCTCCAGCAGGCGGCGACGCTGGGCGTCGAGTTCGAGCAGCACCGCCTCGGCCGTGTCGCCCGTGAACGAGAGCACGCCGCGCCGCGGATCGTAGTAGTGCCCTTCGCGGGTGACGGACGGTCGTGAGACGGCGAGGAGGGCGTCGGGCTCGACGACGTCGGCCCCGTCGAGCGGTTCGACCGGGTGGGGACGGACGAGCACGGTCAGGTTGCCGAGGCCCCGCTCGCGCGCCTGTTCGAGCAGGCGGAGGCCCTCCTCCGGAGACGCAGCAACCAGCTCTGCGCCGACCGCCGCGGCGACCGCACGCTCGTACCCCGGGGCGACCTCGACCAGCGAGAGCGCGAGCGACACCCCCTCCTCGGCCAGCGCGCGCGCGGCGGGCGGCAGCCCCTCGCGCTCGGCGACCGCACGCTCGAGCGCGGCCGCGCGGACCCCGGCCAGCCTGGCGCGCTCGAGGAGGCCGGCGTCGGACGGCGGCGGAGCGTCGAGCAGGCGCTGGAGGAGCGCCTGGGCCGCCTCGCGACGGATGTCCAACCGTTCGCCGGCGCTGCGCAGCCGGTACAGGATCCCCGCCTGCCCCTCCCGGCCGCCGGCCGCCTCGGCGAGGGCGCCCTCGGCCCGCTCGCGCTCGGCAAGGAGCGTCTCGAGCCGCCGCTCGGCCTCAATGCGCTCCTCGGAGAAGGCGACGCGCCGCCTTCCCCCATCGGCAATCGCACCCTCCAGGCGCTCGACGTCGATCGCGGCGATCCCGGCCCGGAGCGCCGCGATCTCGACCCCGAGCTTCTCGGCCCGCTCGGCAGCGGTTGCCTGGAGCGCGAGCGGACGCAGCCGCTTCGCCACCTCGGCCTCGACGTCGCGGGCGCGGTCGACCTGGATCGCGACCCGCGCGAGCTTCAGCTCGGCTCGATGCCGGCGCCGCTTGAAGCGTCCGAGCCCGGCCGCTTCCTCGACCAGCTCACGCCGCTCCTCCGGCTTCGAGGCGAGAATCGCCTCCACCCGGCCCTGCGAGACGATCGAGCCCATCGCGGAGCCCAAGCCGACGTCGGCGAGGAGCTCGACGACGTCGATCCGTCTGACGTGAGCGCCGTTGACGAGGTACTGCCCCTCACCGCCGCGGTGCAGCCGGCGGCTGATCGAGACCTCGGAGAAGTCGACCCCATGGAGGGCGCCGTCCTCGTTGTCGAACAGGAGCTCGACCTCGCAGTGATCGGCTCGAGCTCTAGCGGCCGAGCCGCCGAACAGAACGTCGTCGGGCTTCTCGGCCCGGAGCTCGCTCGGGGCGAGCGAGCCGGCCGCCCAGATCAACGCGTCGGCGATGTTCGACTTGCCCGACCCGTTCGGCCCGACGACGACCGCGACGCCGGGCTCGAGCCGCACCTCGACGGCGTCGGGGAACGACTTGAAGCCACGCATCTTGATCGCGCGCAGGTGCATGCGAGCGGGAAGTATCGCGGGCCGCCCGGATGAGCTACCTGATCCGGTCTCGTGTGCGGCGGAATCGTTACGCGATCGCCCGGAGCGCCTGGCGGGCCGCCTCCTGCTCGGCGTCCTTCTTCGTCCGGCCGCGCCCGATGCCGAACTGCTCGCCGTCGATCATCGCGACGCAGGTGAATTCGCGGTCGTGGGCAGGGCCCGCCACCTCCAGCACCGCGTACGCGACCCGTTGCTTCGTCTGGGCGAGCGCTTCCTGAAGCCGGGTCTTGTCGTCGACCGGCATCCTGTCCGCCGCGCGGATCTGGCGGTCGAACGCCTGGACGACGGCTTCCCGGATCGTCTCCAACCCGTACTCGAGGTAGAGGGCCGCGATCACGGACTCGACGAGCGCCGCCAGGACGTTGCCCCGCTCGCTGATGTCGGGGTCGATCTCGGTGCGCTCCCGCAGGATCGTCCCCAGATCGAGTGCCCGCGCGACCTCGGCGCAGCTCTTCCGTGAGACGACGAGCGCCCGGACGCGGGAGAGATGGCCCTCGCGCTCGTCGGGAAAGCGCTCGTACAGCGCCTGCGCGATCACGAAGCCGAGGACCGCGTCTCCGAGGAACTCGAGGCGCTCGTACGACTCCGCCGGCCGGGAGGCGAGCGACGGGTGGGTGAAGGCGCGCTCGAGCGCCTCGTGCGGCAGCGTGTCGATCAGCGTGCGCAGGGCGCGCGGGCCGGACGCCCGCTTCGTCCTACTGGTGCGACGAGACGTAGTCGACGGCCTGCCCGACGGTCGTGATCTTCTGCGCGTCCTCGTCCGAGATCTTGATCCCGAACTGGTCCTCGAGCTCCATGATCAGCTCGACCAGATCGAGAGAGTCGGCGTCGAGGTCTTCCTGGAACGAAGCCCCCTCGGTGATCTGATCCTCGTCGATGCCGAGCTGCTCGACGAGAACTTCCTTCACCCGCTCGAACGCTTCTTCTCTCGACGCTGCCATGACACCTCACTCGCTAGACGTGGGCAAGAGCGCGCCGATCATACACAGGTCAGGCGGGGGTTTCCGCCGTTTCCGGGACCCGGGCGGCGAGATGACCCGCGACGTCGTGCTCCACCCCCCGCGCCGCCAGCCGGATCGCGTTCGCGATCGCCGTCCTGGACGAGTTTCCGTGCGCGATCACGGCGAGGCCGCGAAGCCCGAGCAGGTACGCGCCGCCGTAGGTGTCGGGATCGAGGCGTCTGCGCAGCCGCCTCGACGCGGGCCGGATCAGCAGACCGCCCAGCTTGCCGAGCGCGGTCGCGGTGATCTCGTCGCGGAGGCCCTGAATCACCGTCCGGATCGTGCCCTCGAGCGCCTTCAGCGCGACGTTGCCCGTGAACCCGTCGGTCACGACGACGTCGGCGGCCTTCGCGAGGAGCTCGCGCCCCTCGGTGTTTCCGGCGAAGTTCAACGTGCTTCCGGAGAGCAGCCGGTGTGCCTCGAGGGTGAGCTGGTTTCCCTTCTCGGGCTCCTCGCCGATGGACAGGAGCCGCACTTCGGGATTCGCGAGTCCGAGGAGATCCTCGGCGAAGATCGCCCCCATGTGCGCGAACTGGAGCAGGTGCTCCGCTCTCGCATCCGCGTTCGCGCCGCAGTCGAGGAGGACGGAGGGCCCGTCGCGCGCCGGAATCGGCACGGCGATCGCCGGGCGGATCACGCCGGGCAGCCGGCGGATCTCGAGCAGGCCGGCGGCGAGCATCGCGCCGGTATTCCCGGCCGAGACGACGGCGTCGGCGCCGCCGGCGGCGATCGAGCGGCAGGCGGCGACGAGCGAGCTGTCCGGCTTCGCGCGGACCGCCTCGGCGGGCTTCTCGTCCATCGCGATCACCTGTTCGGCGACGATGTGCTCGAGCCCGCCCGGGTCGAGCGAGGCCGGCCCGTAGAGCACGGGGACGATCGCGTCGGATGCCGCCTCGCATGCCCAGGCGACGATCTCGTCGGGACCGCGGTCGCCGCCCATGGCGTCCACCGCAACCCGGACCGGGCTCATGCGCTACGGGAGCGCGGAGCGGAGCGGCTCGACCTCGCGGCCCTTGTACGTCTTGCAGTTCGGGCAGACGCGGTGAGGGCGCTTCGGCTGGCCGCAGGTCGGGCAGATGTTCACGCGCGGCGACTCGATCCCGTGCTGGGCACGGCGCTTGTCGCGACGGGACTTCGAGGTCTTCTTCTTCGGGACGGCCATGCGGTCGCCGAGTATAGCCGTCCGCTTCGCTAGGGCCGGCGGCCAGACGAGTCCGGCAGCGGCAGGAGTGCGATGTTCTCCAATCGTGCGACCTCGGCGACGGATGGATCAGCGGTCGCGACTCGGTCGTCCGGCCGCGCCGCCGCGAGGAGAAAGCAGTCGGCGAGGGAAAGCGGGCACTCGCGTCTCCGGTAGTGCGTGACGCGCAGGTGCGCAGCCCGAAAGGCAGCCGTGGCATCGGGCGCACTCACCGCGAGCAGCCCCACCGCGGCGAGCAGATCGACCGCCTCTCACATCGACTGCCCCCTCGCCCCGTACACCCTGCAGGCGACGGCGACGGCTTCTGCCAGGTTGACCGACGTCGCCGTGGCGCCACCCTGCTCGAGCAGCGCCTCCACCTCGTCCGCCGCGGGCTCGCCGATCAGGTAGGCGACGATCGGGTATGCGTCGAGGACGATCAGCGGCGCAGCGCGCGGCGCTCTGCCGCCGCCTCGTCGGCGCGTGCCCGGCGCCTCAGCTCGTTCGTCGGGACGCGAACCTGCTCCTTCAGGGATCCGCGGAGCGCAGCCAGCACGTCCTCGGGGAGCGGTCTGACGACGAGCGAATCACCGTGATCCTCGATCGCAACGCGGCTCGTCCCCCAGCGGCGCCTGATCGCGGCGGGGATGGAGAGTTGCCCTCCCGTAGTGATTCTGGCTGTCTTCATGACAGCAAACATAACACCTGAATGCGCGAGGGCTTACTCGAGCACGATCGACTGCTCGTTCATCACACCTTCCGCCCGCTTACCTGTTGGTGAGCCTGCCCTTGAGATCCTCCAGCGCCGCCCAGCGCGGGTCGGGCTCTGCCCGGCCGTGCTCGTGCGGCTCGAGGTTCAGATCCTTTCCGCAGACCGGGCAGAGGCCGGCGCAATCGAGGCGGCAGAGGATCTTGTCTGGGAGGGCGAGCACGAGCGAGTCTCGGGCCCAGGTCGACAGATCGAGGCGATCGTCGGTCAGGTACGGAGTCGTCAGCTCGTCCGAATCGGGGCTCGTCGCGTGGTACTCGCGCAGGTCGAGCGCCTGGTCGACGACCGCATCGGCGAGACAGCGCATGCAGGGCCCGTGCAGGCGGACGCCGAGCCGGAGCGTGAAAACCCAACCCGTGGATGCCCGGGTGACGGCAAGCTCGGAGGGAATCTCCTCGGGGACGGCGACGTAGCGCTCGCCGCCGAGCACGATCGGGGCGACCGCGACGTCGACGCCCTCCCGGTGCTCCTCCCCCGACCGGACCCGCACGTTGCGGAGGTCGAAGACCGACATTCGCTGAGGTTAGCTGCCGCGTGCGCCCGCGGCGGCAGGCAGCGCGTCGAGGGCCGGCCGGGGCGAGGGCTTCGGTGCGCGGACGATCAACGCGACCGCGGCGACGATGATCCCGCCGCCGACGAGCGTCCGCCAGGTGAAGGGCTCGCCGAGCAACACGCTCCCGAGCATGACCGCGACGACGGGGTTCACGTACGCGTACGTCCCGACGAGGGAGGTCGGCGCAGCCCGGAGCAGCCACATGTACGCGGTGAAGCCGAGCAGCGATCCGGCGGCAACGAGGTAGGCGAGCCCGAGCCACGACTCGAGCGAGACCGCCGCGGGATGGACGCGGCCGAGCTCTCCGGTCGCCGCTGCAACGACCAGAAGCATCAGACCGCCGGCGAGCATCTGCATGGACGCGGTGACGAGGGGCCGCGTCGGCTGGGGCGCCTGCCGCGAGTAGAGGGATCCAACCGCCCAGGCGAGCGAGCTGAAGACGAGGACGATCGCAGCGCGGCTCCCCGCCCCACCGGAGCCCCCGGGCGCGACGAGGAGGCCGACCCCCGCGAAGCCGACGACGAGCCCGGAGAGCGCCACGCGCGCGAGCCGCTGCCCGAAGAACGCGCGGTCGAGGAGCGCCATCCAGAGCGGGACGGAGGCGATGATCAGCGAGGCCGTGCCCGTATCGAGGGTCTGCTCCGCCCATCCGACGGCGGCGTTCCCGATCGCGAGCATCGGCGCCGCGATCAGAAACGCGGACAGCCAGTGGCGGGCGGTCGGCCGGTCGTCACGGTACCCGCTCCGGCGCCGGCCGAGCCGGCGCCTCCACTCATTGCCGGCTCCGTCGAGCCTACGCCGGTGCCCGCTCCGGCGCCGGCCGAGCCGGCGCCTCCACTCATTGCCGGCTCCGTCGAGCCTACGCCGGTCGCCGCGGCGGATCGCCCAGGCGTAGAGAAGCGCGCCGGCGATCAGGAACCGGACCGAGGCCATCAGAAAGGGCGGAATCGTTCGCACCGCGAGGTCGATCCCGAGGTAGGTCGAGCCCCAGATCACGTACACGACAGCGAGCGCAGCCCAGATCCGGGCCCGCGACGCGCCGATCGTCACCGCGCGCGCCCTATCGCGCGCGCCCGGGCCACCAGCCCCGGCGGTCGCGGTCGTCGTGGTCGCGGGGATCGGACCCCATGATCGAGACAACGCCGGCGAGGAGGAGAATCGTGAGAACGACGATGATCGCCATTCGGTCAGACTGCCTGCTCCGTACGATTAGCACAAGTCCTGTAATCTGTCGTTTCGATCATGGACACTGATAGCTGGCTGGGCCTCGAACTGCGTCATCTGATCGCTCTCAAGGCGATCGCCGACGAGGGCGCGTTCGGGCGCGCGGCAACCCGTCTCGGCTACACGCAGTCGGCGATCAGCCAGCAGATCGCGACACTGGAGCGCATCGTCGGCCAGAAGCTGATCGTCCGCCCGGGCGGCCCCCGCCAGGTATCGCTGACCGAGGCCGGCATGCTGCTCCTTCGCCATGCCGACGCGATCGCCGCACGCCTGCAGGCCGCGCAGGCCGACCTCGCCGCCCTCGATGCGGGCGAGTCCGGACCGATCCGCATCGGTACCTACCAGAGCGTGGGCGCGAAGGTCCTCCCGGCCCTCCTCCGGGAATTTTCCGAGCAGTGGTCGGAGATCGAGATCACCCTGCAGGAATCGGCAGACGACCGCGAGCTCCTCGAGGCCCTCGAGCGGGGCTAGCTCGACCTGACGTTCGCCGTCCTTCCGCTCCAGCCGGGGCCCTGCGAGGGCACGGAGCTCTTCCGCGACCCGTACGTGCTCGTCGTGCCCGCCGGCTCGCCGCTCGCCAACCGCGAGCGGACGCCGAGCCTGCGCGAGCTGGTCGACCATCCGCTGATCTCGAACCGAACCTGCAGGACGACCGAGCGCGTCGAGGATCGCCTGCGGCACGCCGGCCGCGAGCCACGGATCGCGTTCCGCTCCGACGACAACGGCACCGTCCAAGGGCTCGTCGCCGCCGGGGTCGGGATCGCGATCGTGCCGCGGCTGACGGTCGACGAGAGCGACAAGGCCGTGCAGGTCGTCGAGCTCGGCGAGCGCGTCCCCCCGCGGATCATCGGCCTGGCATGGCACCGCGACCGCCGGCGGACGCGCGCCGCCGAGGCGTTCGTCGAGCTGGCGCGCGAGATGACGGCCGGCCTCGACGCGCTCGCGACGGCGGCGTAGACGAGGGCGAGAAGGCTCTACCCGTGGTGCGATTCGAGGCGCGCGCTTTACCTCGCCCTTACGTCGCTCGCACACGCGTCAGACCGACCCCGGCCAGGATGCGCGGCGTGAGGAAGCTCGCACTGCTCTTCGCCGCGCTCGCAATCACCGCAACCGGCGGCTCGGCAGCGGCTACGAGCCCCGCCCCGGGCGCCCTCCGCTCGCAGTACCGGTACACGTGGACGGCGACGAACGGACGGCAGTTCACGGCGGCCGAGTACGCAAAGCTGGCGGGCTTCAGCATCGTCATCCTCGAGAAGTCACACGGCTCCTCGTTTCAGGACTGGGACGCTGCCGCGAGGGAGCTCGAGCGCCGCAACCCGCACCAGAAGGTGTTCGCGAACTTCCTCGCCAACGCCGCCAACGGGACGTTCCTGCGCCGCTGGGGGTCGTCGTTCAAGGACGAGTGGATCCTGCGCAACGACTCGGGCACGAAGATTCCGAACCTGCGTCAGGGTAGGCAGGCAGGCTGGCGGGTCGACCTGACCAATCCCGACTATCGGCACTTCCTCGAGAGCCAGATCGAGGAGCGGATGCGCAGCGCCCCCTACGACGGCGTGATGCTCGACAGCTTCCACGTCCCCGACCCGGGCGGATCAAGGGCGCTCGGCCCGGCCGAGGCCGCCCGGCAATCCACGGGGTTGAGCATGCTCGCCGCAGAGGTCAAACGGGTCGTCGGGCCGGGCAAGCTCGTCTATTTCAACGGCGTCGCCCGCGGCCAGACCACGCGCGCGGGCCGCGACGACCGGGGCTTCGACTTCCTCACGCAGGCCGACGGCGCCCAGGACGAGTTCTACTGCTATCTCGACACCGCCAACGTCTTCCGCGATCCGCAGCAAACGGCGGCCGACACCTTGGTGTACCGGCGCTACTCCGCGGCAGGTAGCACGATCCTCTACTCGGTCAAGCTCCGGAACGATGCGGCGAGGGCAGCGCAGGCGCACGTCAAGCGCTTCTGCTTCGCGAACTTCCTGATCGGCTACGTCCCGGGCCGCTCCTTCATCCAGTTCAAGGAGTACGGGAGCGAGACAGCCGGCCCGCAGATCGAGAGCGCAGGTTCGCCCGAGCAGCGCATCGCCCTCGGCACGCCGACAGCGCTGCCGGCTCGGACCGGCACGGTCGCCCGGCGGCGGTTCGCCCTCGGGTGGGTGTTCGTCAACCTCGGCGCCACCGCGTCGAGAGTCTCCCTGCCGGCCGACCTCACGCTCTGGAACGGAGACGTGCGCGGCCGGAGCCTCCGCCGAGGACAGACATACCTCCTGCCGGCGCGCGACGCTGCATTCTTCCTGAACCGGTAGGCGGCCGCGTAGACGAGAGCCGGAGGGCTCTACCTGCGCTGAGCCTCGAGGAACTCCGCCGCCTCGCGCGCGGACGGAACGTGCAGCAGGTTCTCCTCGATCCAGCGGTCGGCCTCGGGCCAGCCGCCGAGGCGGATTCGCTCCGCGGCCGCGTCCAGGTCGTACTCCGTGCGGCGGAGCTCCGGCTCTCCGGCGTCGACGATCGCCCAGTACGCGCCCGGCGCGTCCTCGTACGGCATCCCGACGCTGCCGGCGTTGACCAGGCGCAGGTCGCCGAGCCGGCGGTCGAACTGCGAATGCGTGTGGCCGATCACCACTGTCGCCTGCTCGACCTCGCCGATGATCTCCGCGGTCTGGTCGTCGGGGGTGAGCACGGTCACGAACGGCATGTCGTCGTCCGGCGTTGCGTGGCAGTAGAGGACGTCGCCGACGACGACCGCCGGCTCGAAGGCCGCGAGGAAGT
Source organism: Gaiellales bacterium (assembly GCA_038248655.1). Taxonomy (GTDB): domain Bacteria; phylum Actinomycetota; class Thermoleophilia; order Gaiellales; family Gaiellaceae; genus DATBLE01. The sequence goes on along the minus strand of JBBRXG010000064.1, from coordinate 4,491 downwards.
CGAGGTCGGGCTGGTCGAGCTGCTGCGCGGCCCAGCCCGTGAACGGCCCCTCCGTGCCCTCGACGATCTCGCGCTCGCCGTTGCCGCGGACAAACCGGGCGCGGTCCAGCGATCGCAGCAAGTCGATCGTCCCCCGCGGAAGCGCGCCGGCGGCGACGTCGCCGCCGAACACGATCAGGTCCGGCCGAGCCTCGTCGAGCTCGGCGAGGACCGCCTCCAGCGCCGGCAGGTTGCCGTGGACGTCGTAGAGCGCGGCGACGCGCATGCGACCGGTTTTAGCCGCCGGCGAAGCCGGAGGCTAGTACGGCTCGTCGCTGTTGCCGGAGACGCCGGCGACGACCGTCTCCTGCGAGCGCTCGTGCAGCCGCTCCCGGCCGCGCTTGACCGCGGTCAGGAACTTGTCGAGGTTGACCTCGAGGGTCGAGAGGATGCCGTCGGCCCAGTCCTCCATCTCGAGGCGCGTCTCGCGCGCCTGCCGGCGCGAATCGTCGATGATCTCCTGTGCCTGGCGCTCGGCGAGCTTGACGATCTCCGTTTGCGAAGCCTCCCGGGCGGCCTGCTCGCGACTCTCACCGAGAATCCGGTCGCACTCCCGCTTCGCCTCGGCCAGCATCTCCTGGCGCTCCTTGACGATCCAGCGGGCCTGCTTGATCTCCTCCGGGATGGTCGCCCGCATCTGGTCGAGGATGTCGTAGATCTCCTCGCGGTCGATGCGAACCTGGTCGGTGAGCGGCACCGCCTTCGCGTTGTGCACGAGGTCGTCCAGCTTGTCGATCAGAACGAGTACGTCCATGGCTCTCGAAGTCTACTCCTGCGGGCTCGTCGGGGCGCCGGGCCTGCCTTCCGGATAGAGCTCCCGGAAGCGGGCCGCGACGGCCGGGGGGACCAGCCCGTCCACGTTTCCACCGAACGAGGCGATCTCCTTCACGCCGCTCGACGAGACGAAGGAGAACTGCGGGCTCGCCATCACGTAGACCGTCTCGATGTCGGGAGCGAGGTGGCGGTTGAGCTGGTTCATCTGGAACTCCCACTCGAAGTCGGAGATCACCCGGAGGCCCTTGACGATCGCCTTCGCCTCCCAGCGGCGGGCGAAGTCGACGACTAGCTCGGCGAAGACGTCGACCTCGACGTTCGGCGTTCCGACCAGCGCCTCACGCAGGAAGTCCACCCGCTCGTCGATCGCGAACGTCGGCTCCTTGTGGAGAGGGTGCCTGACGATCCCGATCACGACGCGGTCGAAGATCGACGCGGCGCGTCCGATGATGTCGAGATGACCGTTCGTGACCGGGTCGTACGTCCCGGGGTAGATCGCTGTGATCATGCCACTTCCCTCCTTCCGGTCGGGAAGTGGTTAGGGGGTCTGCCTGCCGTGTTCATGAGTTCCGGTCTTGGTCTAGCCATCTCCCGCTAGCGAGACGGCATGCTCGAACAGGGTAAGGCGTGCGGAGCCGTACGTGCGGGAGGTGCGGACCGCGAGGCCGTCGAAGTGCGGCTCTGTGCGGGCATCCGTCTCGTAGACGAGCAGGCCGTTCGGCGCCAGGACACGCCTCAGGTCGTTCGCGAGCCGGGCGTCGCGGTCGAACCCGTACGGCGGGTCGCACAGAACGAGGTCGTAGGCGCGGCGCTCCGCGGCCAGCACCTGGAAGACGTCCCGGCAGAGGACGGACGCGCCGGTCAGACCGAGCTTCGCGAGGTTCCGCTCGATCGCCCGGCAGGCGTCCCGGTCGCTCTCGACGAAGACGGCCGACGCCGCTCCGCGCGAGAGCGCCTCGAGCCCCATCGCGCCGGAGCCGGCGAAGAGATCGAGGACGACCGCCCCGTCGACGGGTCCGATCAGGTTGAAGGCCGCCTCGCGGACGCGGTCGCCCGTCGGCCGCGTCGCAGGGCCCTTCGGGGCGAAGATCCGAGTGCCCTTGTGCCTCCCGCCGATGATCCGCACGTTCCGAAGGCTACGTAGACGCCCATGTCAGGGGTCAGACCCCTGACATGGCCGAAAAGGACGACCCGGGATCGAACCGCCTGCAAATCCGAGTAAGCGGCGCCGCATCCGGGGTGGGCGCGACCAGCGCCAGGGTCAGACCCCTGACATGGCCCTATGCGACGAGTCCGGCCTCCGAGAAGAGCTCGGCGAGCGCGTCGTCGAGCGGGCCGTGCTCGTCGATCAGCTCCTCCGCTGCGGCCCGGGCGCGCTCGAGCAGCGGCCGGTCGGCGCGGAGCTTCGTGAAGCGGAGATCGGAGAGGCCGGACTGCCGCGAACCGAGCAGCTGCCCCTCTCCGCGCAAATCCAGATCGACCTCCGCCAGCTCGAAGCCGTCCGTCGTCTCGACCAGAGCCTCGAGCCGGCGCGTCGCGGACTCGGTCAACTCCTCCTTCGGCCGCGACACGAGCAGGCAGAAGGACTGCTCCGCTCCGCGCCCCACCCGGCCCCGCAGCTGGTGCAGCTGGGCGAGACCGAAGCGGTCGGCCTCCTGGACGATCATCACGGTCGCGTTCGGCACGTCGACGCCGACCTCGATCACCGTGGTCGCGACCAGCACGTCGAGCTCGCGCGCCGTGAAGCGGGCCATCAGCTCGCGGCGATCGGCCGGTTTCAACCTCCCGTGCAGGCAGCCGACCGTGAAGCCCTTCAACTCGGCGCGGTCGAGCCGCGCAGCCTCCTGCTCGGCCGCACAGGCACGAGAGGTCTCGGACTCCTCGATCAGCGGGCAGACGACGTACGCCTGCCGACCCTCACGAAGGAGGCGGGTCAGGCGACGGTAGGCCTCGGAGGCCCGCTCTTCCGGAATCCAGCGCGTGACCACCGGCTTGCGCGAGGCGGGCGGCTTCGCGATCTCGCTGACGGCGAGGTCGCCGTAGACCGTGAGTGCGAGCGTGCGCGGGATCGGCGTCGCCGTCATGTGCAGCACGTGCGGCGATCGGCCCTCGGCGAGCGCGCGCCGCTGCTCGACGCCGAAGCGATGCTGCTCGTCGACGACCGCGACCGCGACGCGGTCGAGATCGACACCCTCCTGGATCAGCGCGTGCGTCCCGACGAGGATCTGCGCCGCGGCCGCCTCGGCCCGCCCGCGCCTGCCGGCCGAGCTGGTCAGCAGCCCCACGGTCACCCCGAGGTCGCGGCAGAGCGACTCGACCGTGAGGTAGTGCTGCTCGGCGAGAGTCTCGGTCGGAGCCATCAGAGCGCCCTGGAAGCCGTGCTCGACGGCACGAAGCAGGGCGTAGAGGGCGACCACGGTCTTCCCCGAGCCGACATCGCCCTGGAGGAGCCGCTGCATCGGCACCGCGCGGGCGAGGTCGCGGTCGAGCTCGTCGATCGCGCACTCCTGGTGCGGGGTGAGCGCGAAGGGGAGAGCGCTCCGATAGCGGCCGAGCAGCTCACCCGCGGCGCCGAGCGCCGGCGCGATCTCGCGCTCGCGCTCGCGGTTCCGCCGGGCGAGTCCGAGCTGGAGCAGGAGAAGCTCGTCGAACGCGAGTCGGCGGCGCCCGATCTCGGCCTCCTCGCGCGTCCGCGGCCGGTGCAGCGCGTGCAGCGCGTCGGCTCGTCGTGGGAGGTCTTGCGTGTGCTTCAGCCGGGCCGGGAGCGGATCGAGGACGTTCGAGACGAGCGCGAGCGCTCGGTCCGCAAGTGCGCGCATCCGCGGCGGTGTGATCTCTTCGCCGGCCGGGTAGATCGGCGCGAGGTCGCTCGTGGAGGCCGCCCCGTTCAGGTCGTACGAGCGCACCGCGAACTCGTTGCGCCGCAGCTGGCCGCGCAGGCGCACGCGGGTCCCGGGCCGGAGCTTCTCTGCGAGCCAGTCCTGGTTGAACCAGACCGCCGGGATCGCCCCGCTCTCGTCTGCGATCGTCGCCTTCAGGACCGTCAGCCTTCGCCGGGTGCGGCGCAGCGAGACGCTCCGCACCTCACCGACGATCACCGCCTCCTGCTCGCCGAAGAGATCGACGATCCGGCTCTCGCCGACCGCCCGCTGGTAGTCGCGCGGGCGGTGCTCGAGCAGGTCGAGAACGGTGTCGAGGCCGAGCTTCCGCAACCGCCCCGCGATCCTCGGCCCGATCCCCGGGAGGGAGTCGAGCGGCGCCTCGAGCCGCTCCGGGCGAGGCTCTCCGCGCAGGCGCGGCCAGACCTCGGGTCGGTCCAGGCTTGAAAAGCCCGTCGGGCGCGCCACCTCTCGGTCGAGTATAGGAATCGCCTCAGTCGACGTCGTCGAACCAGGACAAACCGACCGCGCCGGGCCCTGCATGTGTCCCGACGACGGCCCCCAGCGTCGTCTCGATGTCGATCGACGCCCGTGGAACGGGTGTGCCAGCCAGGTCTCTCAGCGCGTCCAGCCGCACGGGGCGCGTCGGCGTAGGCCCAGCAGACGAAGCCGGTCCAGGCCACCATCACGGCGAGCTGCACGTAGCCACCGTCCGGGTGATCGAAGTCGTGGACGCCGCGGTAGAGGTTCAGGCCGACGGCGTTGTCCAGCACCACGACCCGCAGCACCGCGAGCGCCC
>JBBRXG010000063.1:0-18402 GCA_038248655.1 Gaiellales bacterium | reverse complement strand
CGGTCGCGAAGGTGATCGAGGTGACGGCGAGCTCGACCGAGAGCTTCGAAGCCGCGATTCGCGAGGGGATCGCGAAGAGCGGCGAGACGGTGCGAAACATCAAGGGCGCCTGGGTGGCGGAGCAGAAGGTGGACGTCGAGACCGGCGAGATCGTCGCTTTCCGCGTCACCCTGAAGATCACGTTCGTGCTCGAGTAGCGCGGGTCCGACGCCCCCCGGTCGCTCGCCGGAGCGGCCGTTCAGCCCTCCCCCGCCGCCGCAGCGTTGGGTGAGCACGAGCGGACTCGACGTCGAGAGAGTGCGCGCCCGCTTCAGCGCGCTTCGCTGCGACCTCGTCCTGGCGTCTGATCAGAACGCCCGATTGGGTTGCGTTTTCGCGTTTCTTGCGCTGAATAGAGAGAGGGCTGCGCCCAGAAGCGGGAGAGAGAAGACTTCTGGGCGCAGCCCTCTAGTTTGACTTGCCTCGTGTCCGATGTCACGTCCGCCTCACTCGTTTCACGCAACCTCGAGGTAGTCATGGAGATCCGGCGCGAGCTTGCGCAGCTTGGCGAGCGCCCTCACCTGGAGCTGGCGAGCCCGCTCAGGCGTCACTCCCAACTGCCTTCCCACCTCGACGAGTGGCTGGGCGGTGTGCCCCGAGAGACCGAAGCGCAGCTCGAGCACGAGACGGAGACGATCGTCGAGTGAGTGGAGGATGCTCTCGACCTCCTCTCTCTGCAGGCGCTCGGCGATCGTCGCTTCCGGATAGGGCGAGCTCGTGTCCTCGAGCAGCTCGCTGCAGGCGCTCTGCCCCCCTTCCAGGGGAGACTCGAGACTGATCGGGTGCTGCTCGTAGTCGAGGAGCTCGGCGACGCGGTGGGCATCGAGACCCGCCTCGGCGGCGATCTCGCTCAGCAGCGGCTCTCGATTCAGGCGCTGCTGGAGGATCCGCTCCGATCTCCGAACTGCTCGAATTTGCCTCATGACATGGATCGGCACCCCGACGACGCGCGCATGGCGCTCTGCCGCTCGCTCGACCGCCTGCCTGATCGACAGAGTGGCGTAGGTCGAGAGCCTGAAACCCAGCCGATAGTCGAAGCTCTCGACTGCTCTCGTGAGCGCGAGGTTCCCTTCCTGGATCAGGTCGAGCACGGGAACGTGGCGATGCCCGTACTGGCGCGCGATCCAGACGACGAGACGCAGGTTGGCCTCGATCAGGAGGCGTTTCGCGCGCTCGTCTCCGGCTTCCTTGCGACGAAAGAGCTCACGCTCCTCGGCGCGAGAGAGAATCGGCACACGTCGAACTCCGCGGAAGTAAAGGGTGAGCGAGTCCTCGAGCCCGGGGCGCGAGTCCTCGTTTGTTGTCGCACTGCCGGTCGACCGGCTGAACTGTTGATGTGCAAGATCGACGCTCATTTTGCAACTCCTCTTTCGTACTCGAGGTCATACCGACGCAGCGGGGGCAGCCCGGAGACGCCCCGCGCACGGGCACACGGGCCTCAGGCCCTAGCCGGGCCGCTCGAGGAAGAAGAAGAGGTGCAGCGGCCGCCGCCGTCGCTCGACGAGCGTGACCAGACGATCATTGCGCGGAGGGGTGAGACTGAAGAGGGCCGTGAGGACACCCAGGTCGGCTTTGCCTCTGCCTCCGCCCTGCGAACCTCCGGAGCTGCCGGACCCCAGCAAGGAACCGGGGGCGCCCGGCATGGGAGGCTCGTCGTTCGGGGCGGGTAGGCGGGCTGATCTCGGTCGCTGCGAGGCATCCGGCCGGCCGCTCTCGACGCCCGTCCTCACCCCGGGCTGCTCCGCCTGCGTCGCCTGGACGCGGGCGGGCGACTGATCGAGGAGAATCTGCTCGGAGTCGGAATGCGCTCGCGCAGGAATGGCCGAGCCGCAGACGACGATCAGGCGACGATCGAGCCGCGGGCGGATCGGGCCGACGGGGCCGGTCGCCAGTGCGACGCCGGAGGCCGGCACGACCGTCGTTTCGTCGCCCGCGGCGCCGGCACCCGACCCGCCCGGGTCGCCGAGCCCGAAGTCGGTGGTGAGATCGTCGCCACGCCAGGTCGCGCCGAGCGAAAAGACGCTCGTAGGCGGACCGCTCGGAACCTCCGGCGTCGCCGAGGAGCTTGCCACATGTCCGGGCAACTGTGACCTGCCGGCGGCCAGCGCAGGCGCGCTCGGCGGAGGTACGAGTTTCGCGCTGGTATTGCTCGCAGCCGGGCTCCCGCGCTCGCCGCCTCGTCTGTGTTTGTGGGACGCCTTCTCGTGGGATCCGCGGGACGGATCCGAGGGTGCGGCACCAGATGTTTCGCTCGCCGTGTCCGTAGCGTCCGTGGTGGGATCGGTGGCGTCCGTCGCGGTGGCGGAGGTGTCTGTTGGGTCGGCGGCGGGGTCTGTGGTGGTGGCGGACGTATCTGCGGGCTCTGTGCTGGGGTCGGCCGCCGCGTCTGTGGTGGGGTCGGCGGCGGGGTCTGTGGGGGCGGTGGACGTGTCTGCGGGCTCTGTGCTGGGGTCGGCGGCGGAGTCTGTGGTGGCGGTGGACGTGTCTGCGGGCTCTGTGCTGGGGTCGGCGGCGGAGTCTGTGGTGGAGGCGGACGTGTCTGCGGGCTCTGTGGTGGGGTCGGCGGGGTCTGTGGTGGCGGCGGACGTGTCTGCGGGGTCGGTGGCGTCTGTCGTGGCGGCGGAGGTGTCTGCGGCGTCTGTGGTGGGGTCTGCCGCGTCTGTGGTGGTGTCCGTCGCGCCGGGCGCGCTCGCGGAGGTGTCCGGCGAGGCGGCGGAACTTGTGTCTGCGGCGATCGGGTCCGAGGACAATGCCGCGCCGACGTCCGAGGTGGGCGGCGGAAGATCCTCCGCTCGAGCGGTGGCGACGACGACCGACGCGCAAACGAGAGCCACCAGCATGGCCGTCGAGCAAGCGAGGGCCCGCGCTCCTCGGCGCCGTTCACAACGAGGTCGCTGGATGGCCAGAACGGCGACCCGGCTACGCTCCACAGCATCTCCCCTCGCGATGGAGGCAATCGCTTCTCCGAGTTTCGGAGTATCGCATCTGGCACCCGCGGTGCAAGGGCGTCACGCGACCCCAGGCGCCGGAAAACCGCGCTCGGCCGCATCGCCGAAGCGAGATCGACCTAAGGTAGAGGGTTAGACATCCCGAGTTACGGCGCACGCGCGCCCCGCCCGCGTGATCGCCCGCCGGCCTCACTCAAAACCATCTCCCAGAGCTCACCCAGCCCTTTACTCCGGCGTGTCCCCGGCGTCCTTGGCCCCTCGAGTGGAGCTCTGAAACCGTCGGACGCGATCTCGACCGACTGCAGTGACGTCCCGCAGCGGCCCGGAGCGCTACCAGAGTGCTACCAAGGGCGGTTGTTCGGCCTTCCTGCCACGGCGGTAAGGTTGGTTGCCGTGCGGACGAACGGACTCGACGTCGAGGCGGTGCGGGCGCGCTTCGGCGCGCTGAAGCGCGCCCTCGTCTTCTTCGACGGCCCCGGCGGGACGCAGGTGCCGGACGAGGTGATCGAGGCCGTTTCCCGTTACTACCGCACCTCGAACGCGAACGTCAGCGGCCCTTACGAGACCAGCCGCCGCACGGAAGCGCTCCACGCGCGCGCCCGCGAGACGGCGGGCCGATTCCTCGGCTGCTCACCCGAGGAGACGACCTTCGGCCCGAACATGACAACGCTCAACTTCGCGTTGTCCCGCACGGTTGCGCGGAACTTCGCCGAGGGAGACGAAATCATCTGCACGAAGCTCGACCACGACGGGAACGTCGCTCCGTGGCTCGAGCTCGCCCACGACCTGGGCCTCGTGGTGCGCTTCGCCGACATCCGCGAGGACACGACCCTGGACCTCGACGACCTGGAGCGGCAGCTCTCCGATCGCACCCGCGTGGTCGCCTTCCCGATCGCGTCGAACGCCATGGGCACGCTCACCGACGTCTCGCGCATCGCGGAGTTGGCGCACGGAGCAGGCGCGCTGGCCTGGGCCGACGCCGTCCACTACGCCCCGCACGGCCCCATCGACGTCGAGGCGTTCGATGTCGACGTGCTGATCTGCTCCCCGTACAAGTTCTTCGGACCGCACCTGGGTCTGGCATTCGTCCGGAGGGAGCTTGCCGAGGGGTGGCGACCGTACAAGGTCAGGCCCGCGCCGAACGACCCGGTGGGCGCTCGATTCGAGACCGGCACCCTGCCGTTCGAGCTTCTGGCCGGGTTCGTGGCGGCAGTGGAGTACATCGAGTCGCTCGGCTGGGAGGCGATCCAGGAGCACGAGCACGCCCTCGGCCAACGGTTCCTCGACGGGTTACCCGAGCAGTGCCGCCTCTACGGCGTAAACGCCATGGATGGGCGGGTTCCGACGTTCGCCTTCAACGTCGATGGCATCTCGCCGGACGAGGTCGCGGCCCGGCTCGGAGAGCGCGGCTTCGCCGTCTGGCACGGCGACTACTACGCGCCCGAGGTGATGAAGCGGCTCGGGCTCGAGCACGGAGGCGGGGCGGTCCGCGTCGGCTTCGTCCACTACAACACCGCCGACGAGGTCGACCGGTTGCTCGGCGAGCTCGAGCGGATGGAGTGAGCCGCAGGCGAGAAGTGGGCGCGCTCGCCGCGCTCGTGCTGGTCTCGGCGGGGCTGCGCGCCTGGGCGGCCCTCGAGATCCCCGTTCCGTGGATCGCCCCGGACGAGTTCGTGTACGGCCTGCTCGGCCGCGGCCTGTACGAGCACGGCTCGCTCGACATCCTCGGCGGGCCGACGCCCTTCTACAGCCTGCTGACGCCCGTCCTCGTCGGCCTTCCGCTCGGCGTCCTCGACCTCGCGACGGGCTACGACCTGGCACGCGGGTTGCAGGCGCTGGCGATGTCGCTTGCCGCGCTGCCCGTGTACCTCTGGGCTCGATCGCTCGTCTCGCGGCGCGCGGCGTTCGCAGCGGCCGCACTGGCGGTTGCCGTACCCGGACTCACCTACGCCGGCCTCTTGATGACCGAGGTGCTCTTCTACCCGCTGTTCGCGCTCGCCGCGTGGGCGGCCGCGGAGACGATCGCGCATCCGACCCCGCGGGCGCAGGTGCTGCTCGTGGCCGCGGTGGCGGCGGTGGCGGCGACGAGGCTGCAGGCGATCGTCCTCTTGCCCGCGTTCGCGACCGCAGCGATGCTCGATGCCGCGATCGCGCGGTCGTGGGCCGGACTGCGGCGGCTCTGGCCCGCGGCGGCGGGGCTCGCCGGACTGCTCGTCGCCTGGATCGTCTGGCGCCTCGCCTCGGGAGAGGGGGCGCTCGGCGGATACGAGGTCGTTGCCGAGACCGGCTACAGCGTCGGGGGCGCGGCGAAGTACGTCGTCTACCACCTCGCCGATCTGCTCGTCCTCTGCGGCGTCGTCCCGGCGTGCGCGGTCGCGACGATGCTCGTGCGCGCGCTCCGGCGCGGAGAGCCGGATCCTCGGACGCGTGCATACCTGGCGGTGGCGGCGTCCGTGACGGCCTGGCTCGTCGTCGAGGTCGGGATCTTCGCCTCCCGCTACTCCGACCGCCTCATCGAGCGCAACCTGATCGCGCTCGGCCCGGTGCTGTTCGTCGGGCTCGTGCTCTGGCTGGAGCGCGGAGCCGCCGGAGCACACGCCGAGCGGGTGGCGGTCGGGGCGATCGCGGCGGCAGTGCTTCTCGTCCTTCCGGTCAAGCGTCTCGTGACGATCTACACCACGCATGACGCGATGACGCTCATCCCCCTGTACAGGCTCCTGCAGTCGAGCTCGTCCGGAACGCTCGTCGCCGTCTACTCGGCCGTCGCGGTGCTCGCCGCGGCCGCCTTCGCGCTCGTTCCCGGCCGGTACCTGCGCGCGGTGCCGCTGGTGCTCTTCGTCGCCTTCGCGCTCGCCTCGGTCGTCTCCAGCCGCTTCGTCGCCGACGCGGCCCGCGCGCAACAGCGAAGCTTCCTCGGCGACGACCCGCGCTGGGTCGATCACGCGGGTGCCAAGCGCGCGGCGTACCTCTATGACGGCGAGCCCCAGTGGAACGGCGTCTGGGAGACCCTCTTCTGGAACGAGCGCATCGACCGCGTCTACGACCTCGGCGTCGTAGTGCCCGGCCCGCTCCCGCAGACGTTCGTGCGAACGGAGCGCGACGGCACCGTGCGCGTTCCCTCGTCCGGCCGGAAGGAGGCGAAGTACGCCGTCGCGTCGACCTGGATCGAGCTGCGCGGCGACAAGGTCGCGCAGATCACCCAGCAGGGCTTGACCCAGGCCGGGCTCGCGCTCTGGCGCCTCGACCGTCCGCTGCGCGTGCTCTCGCGTATCAGCGGGCTGCAGCCGAACGGCGACATCTACGGACCCGGCCAGGGCGACCTCCTCGTGTATGCCTGCAACAACGGCACCTTCTCCGTGACGATGATCGTCAAGGAGGCGCAGGTGGTCGACATCCGGATCGACGGGCGCACCGTACGGCACCTCGACTTCCCGTCACCGACGACGTGGCACGGCGATTTCCCGGTGACGGAGCACGGCGGCGGCACCTGCACGCTCGAGCTGGCGCCGACCCGGCTCCTCGGAACGACCGTGTTCACCTTCGCGCGCGGCTAGCCCTGGGGGCGCGGCTAGGATCCGGGAGTGGCCGCCTTCGAGCGTCAGACGCTCGCCAACGGGTTGCGCCTGCTGACCGCCCCGATGTCGCAGGCCAAGTCCGTCTCGTGCTTCGTCATGCTCGCCGCCGGCTCGCGGTACGAGACGCGCGAGTCGAGCGGGATCGCGCACTTCGCGGAGCACATGTTCTTCAAGGGCACCGAGCGGCGGCCGACCGCGCGGGACATCGCCGGCGAGGTAGACGCGATCGGCGGCGAGTTCAACGCGTTCACGAGCAAGGAGTACACGGGCTACTACGTCAAGTGCGCGGCCGAGCACCGCGACGTCGCGCTCGACGTGATCGTCGACATGCTCCGCAACTCCAGGTTCGACGCCGGCGAGATCGACCGCGAGAAGGGGGTGATCATCGAGGAGATGAACATGTACTACGACACCCCGCGCGACTTCGTCGACGGCGTCTACGAGCAGCTGGTCTACGGCGATCACCCGCTCGGCTGGGACATCATCGGCCGCAAGGAGACCGTACAGGCCGCGACCCGCGACACGTTCCTCGACTACGTCGGGCGGTGGTACAAGCCGTCGCGGATGGTCGTCGGCATCGGCGGCCGGACGGGCGACGGGCCGGCCGAGCGGATCGAAGAGCTCCTCGGCGACCTCGCGGACGCACCCTCCGGCGATCCGCTTCCGGCTCTGGCGACGGCGAATGGATCGCGCGTGAAGGTGCACACGAAGCAATCCGACCAGGCGCACATCTGCCTCGGCGTGCGCAGCAGGCCGATCGTCGATCCCGAACGCTACGTGTTGATGGTGCTCTCGACGATCCTCGGCGGGGGGATGTCGTCACGCCTCTTCACCGAGGTGCGCGAGCGGCGGGGACTCGCGTACTACGTCTTCGCCACCAACCACTCCTACACCGACGCTGGCTCCCTGTACTCGCAGGCAGGGGTCGACATCGAGCGGATCGACGAGGCGGTCGGCACCGTCGCCGACGAGCTGAGGAAGATCGCCGCCGAGCCGGTCCCGGGCGACGAGCTCCGCAAGGCGAAGAACTTCGCCAAGGGGCGGTTCGTGCTCCAGATCGAGAGCCCGCACGGACTGATCATGTTCGGGTTGCGCCGCGAGGTGCTCGAGGGTCGAGCGCCGGAGCCGGAGGAGGTGCTCGCCGGCCTCGAGGCGGTCACCGCCGACGACGTCCAGCGGGTGGCACGGGAGCTGATCGACGACCGGGCTCTCCGCCTCGCCGTGATCGGCCCCTTCGACGACGCCGATCGCTTCGAGCAGCTGCTCGCCTGAGCTCCCGACAGCCACCTCTCCTGTTCCAGCGCTGCCGGAGCCGATCGCTCCGGCTCGAGAGGCCGCCCGGCGTCTCGTGGCGTTTGCAACCCAGTCTCTGAGACTGGGGTTGGAACGTTTGAGCGACGGTTCGTCAACAGGAGCACGCGCAACGCTTTTCGCGCGGTAGCTTGGGCGCATCGGGTACGTGCGCCGGACTTCACTGCCGGACGGCGACTTCCACGTCTGGACTCGTGGCGTCTGTGCTGCGCCGCCGTTTCCTGCTCCCGGGGACCGGACGGCAGCACTGGGGATGTTGCTGAAGGCCGCCGACCGGTTCGAGCTCGAGATCGAGGCGGCCTGCGTCATGAGCACGCACTACCACGCCGTCGCCGCCGGACCTTGCGCGATCCTGTCGCAGACGATGCAGTGGTTTCACTCACGGTATGCGCGGGCCTTCAACCGGCGCTACCGGCGCTTCGGTCACGTCTTCGCAGAGCGCTTCCAGTGCCGGACCGTCGAAGAGGACGGAGTCTTCGACCGGTGCGGGTACGTCCTCGGCAATCCCGTCAAGGCGGGGCTGTGCGACCGCATCCAGGACTGGCCCTGGTCGTTCAGCCGGTACGGCCTCGACCTGAGCTGAGCACCGAGCTCACTCCTCAGCGGCGTCGGAGGCCGCGCGCGTCTTGATCTCCTCGACGACGGTGGGGTCGGCGAGCGTCGTCGTGTCGCCGAGCGGCCGGTTCTCGGCGACGTCCCGCAGGAGCCGCCGCATGATCTTGCCGCTGCGCGTCTTCGGCAGCTCCGGGGTGAAGACGACGTTCGACGGCTTCGCGATCGGGCCGATCACCTTCGCCACGTGGTCGCGGAGCTCGTCGAGCATCTCGACCGACGGCTCGATCCCGCCGCGTAACGTGACATAGGCGACGATCGCCTGTCCGGTGAGCGGGTCCGACCGCCCGCACACGGCCGCCTCCGCCACCACCGGATGGTCGACCAGCGCGCTCTCGACCTCGATCGTCGAGATCCGGTGGCCCGCGACGTTCATCACGTCGTCGACCCGCCCGAGGAGCCAGAAGTCGCCGTCGCGGTCGATCCGCGCGCCGTCGCCGGCGAGGTAGACGCCGGGAAAGCGCGACCAGTAGGTCTCGACGTACCGCTCGTGATCGTTGTGGATCCCGCGCAGCATCGCCGGCCACGGCTTCCGCAGGACCAGGTAGCCGCCTCCGCCCGGCCCGACCTCGCGCCCCTGCTCGTCGTAGACGGCGGCGTCGACGCCCGGGAACGGCTTAGTCGCGGAGCCGGGCTTGATCGTGGTCACGCCCGGCAGCGGCGTGATCAGGATCATCCCCGTCTCCGTCTGCCACCAGGTGTCGACGACCGGCGTCCGCCCCCCGCCGACATGCTCGCGATACCACATCCACGCCTCCGGATTGATCGGCTCGCCGACCGACCCGAGCAGCCGCAGTCCGGACAGATCGTGCCGCTCCGCGTACTGCGCCCCCCACTTCATGTGCGCGCGGATCGCAGTCGGCGCCGTGTACAGCACGTCGACGCCGTAGCGCTCCGCGATCTCCCACCACCGGTCCTTGTCCGGGTAGTCCGGCGTCCCCTCGTACATGACGCCGGTCGTCCCGTTGCAGAGCGGCCCGTAGACGATGTAGCTGTGGCCGGTCACCCAGCCGACGTCGGCGGCGCACCAGTAGACGGTCTCGGGCTTGATGTCGAAGACGTAGCGGTGAGTGGCGGCGGTGCCGACCAGGTAGCCTGCGGTCGTGTGCACGATCCCCTTCGGCCTGGCGGTCGTTCCGCTCGTGTAGAGGAGATAGAGCAGGTCCTCCGAGTCCATCGGCTCGCAGGGACATTCGGTCTCGTCGGTCGCGACCTCGTGCCACCAGACGTCGCGCCCGTCCTGCATCGGCACCTCGCCGCCCGTACGCCGCAGGACCACGACCCGCTCGACCGTCGGCGAGGCGGCCAGCGCCTCGTCGGCGGTGCGCTTCAGAGGCACCGTCTGGCCGCGGCGCCACGCCTCGTCCTGCGTGATCAGCACCTCGCACTCCATGTCCTGAAGCCGGCCCGAGAGCGAGTCGGCGGAGAAGCCGCCGAAGACGACGGTGTGCGGCGCCCCGATCCGCGCGCAGGCGAGCATCGCGATCGGCGCCTCGGGCACCATCCCCAGGTAGATCCCGACGGGCGTGCCCTTGCCGACGCCCAGCGCCTTGAGCGCGTTCGCGAGCTTCGTCGTCTCGCGGAGCAGGTCGGAGAAGGTCAGCACGCGCCGGTCGTCCGCGGGCTCGCCCTCCCAGTAGTAGGCGACCTTCTCGCCGTCACCGGCCTCGACGTGGCGGTCGAGGCAGTTGTACGCCACGTTCAGCGTGCCGCCCAGGTACCACTTCGCGTACGGGAGCTCCCACTCGTAGAGCGTGGAGAACGGCTCGAACCAGGTCACCCGCTCGCGGCCCTCACGCTCCCACAGCTCCTCGAAGGAGAGGTCGTAGATGTCGGGCCCGGCGTTCGCCCGCGCGGCGAAGTCGGGCGGAGGAGGATAGCGCCGCTCCTCGGCGAGCAGCGTCTCGATCGCCGCGTCGCTCAAGGGGCGAGATCGTACGGATAGCGCGTCAGGTTCTCGACGCCGTCGCCGGTGACGAGCACGAGATCCTCGAGCCGCACCCCGCCGTAACCGTGGCGGTAGAGCCCCGGCTCGACGGTGACGACGTCACCGGAGACGAGCTCGCCCGGGCCGCGGCCGAGCGACGGCTCTTCGTGCACCTCGAGCCCGACTCCGTGGCCGAGCCCGTGGTAGAAGCCGTCGGCGAGCACCTCGCCCGGCTGCTTCGAGAGGAGCGTCGGCTGGTCGGCCTCGTGGAACAGGTCGCACACCGCCTCGTAGACGTCACGGCCGCGCACCCCTGCGCGGATCGCCGCCAGGGACCGGTCGAGCGCCTCCTTGCAGAGCGAGTGGTAGCGCGCGATCTCATCGGGAACGTCGCCCACGACATAGGTGCGCGTCATGTCCGCGAAGCAGGCGGTCTCGACATCCTTCGGCCAGAGGTCGATCACGATCGGCTCTCCGGCGGAGATCACGCCCGAGCCCATGTCGTGGCCGACCGCGCTCTGGGGGCCGTGGGAGACGATGAAGTCGTCCGCGACCATCCCGTGCTCCGTGAACACGGCGCCGATCGCCTGCTTGATCCGTTCCGACGTCAGCGGTTCTCCGTCGACCTCGAGGCCGGCGCCGTTCCGGGCGGCGCGGCCGAGGAGATCGCGCGCCGCGTCCATCCCCGCCTCGGCGGCGGACTGCGCGCGTCTGATCCCCGCCAGCTCGGCGGCGTTCTTGACCCGCCGGCGCGCGTCGAAGAACGGCTGGTCGACGCGAAGCTCGATCCCCGCCGCGCGCAGCCTCTCGGCCAACCCGAGCGGGAAGAAGACGGGGACGACCGCCTCGGTGACGCCGAGAGCCCTGCACGCGTTCACAGCAACCTCGCGCAGGGCCTCGCGAGAGGGCAGTCCGGCCGCGATCAGTTCGTCCAATCCGAACTCCTCGCTCGCGTGACCGGCCGGCCCGTCCGTGATCGCAGCGACGCGGTCGAGCTCGAAGGACGTGATCACGACCTGCCGCTCGCCGCTCCGCTCGACGTAGAGGAACGGGTCGCCGATCGAGATCGGCACCTCGTGCCGGAGCTCGGGCGAGCGAATCGTGTCCGAGTAGAGCAGGACGTCGGGCAAGGCCCGCGCATCGTAATCGCTAGCCTTGGGCCGGTGCTGCCATGGATCCCCCGACTCGAGCGCTCGTCGAGGCCGGCGGCGGCATAGCCGTGGACGAGGCGATCGAGCGCGCGCAGGAGCTGGTCGCGCAGTGGGACGAGGAGATGCAGCGCGAGCTCCCGCCGGGGGCAGACATCCTCGACGCCCATCTCCATCTCGGCAACGACATCGACGGAATGGTGGGCGACTACGACGAGCTCACACGCGTCATGGAGCGGTACGGGATCTCGCGGGCGTTCATGTTCTGCATGGACGAGCCGGACCGCCACCCGGCGTTCCGGGCGCCCAACGACCGGAGCCTCGAGTTCGCGGCGCGGAGCGAGGGACGCCTGATCCCCTTCGTCCGGCTCGACCTCGCCGAGCAGCCGATCGAGGAGGCGACGCGCTGCCTCGATCGCGGCGCCCGGGGAATCAAGCTGCACCCGCGGGCACAGCGCTTCCTGCTGAACGACGAGCGGCTGGCGCCGGTGTTCGCGCTCGCCGCCGAGCGGCGCGCGCCGATCCTGATCCACGGCGGCCGCGGCCTTCCCCCGATCGCTGACGACCTCGCCCGCCTCGTCGACACCTACCCCGAGGCACAGCTGATCATCGCCCACGCCGGGATCGCCGATCTCGGCGCCCTGATGCGCCACTTCGCCGGCCAGGCCGGCGTCTTCTTCGACACCTCGGCCTGGAGCCCGATCGACCTGCTCGACTTCTTCCGCCGCGTCTCGCCCGAGCAGGTGCTCTACGCCTCGGACTTCCCGTACGGCCAGCAACCGGCGTCGCTCTTGATCGCCCTCCGCACGGCGCGCGTTGCCGGGCTCGACGACGACCAGATCCGCGGAATGCTCGCCGGCAACGCTGCTCGGATCGCCGACGGCGAGGCGCCGCTCCCGACGACTGCCGCCCAGGGCAGCGACATGTTCACGCAGCCGACCGTCCTCGCCCGGATCCACCAGTACCTCTCGATGGCGACGCCGCTCCTCTGGACGCGGCAGCCGGACACGGTCGGGGTGCTCGGGCTCGCGCTGAACGCCTGCGGGGAGCAGAACGGATCCGGCGGAGACGAGCTGGAGCGGATTCGCGACCTGCTCCTCTGCGCACGCGACCTCTGGCGCGCGTTCCCGGAGATCGAGGACGAGAAGGACCGGATGCGTGCCGTCCGCCAGACCTTCCGGCTGATCCACCTGGCCGACATCCTCGCCGTCACCCCGTCGGTCTGAACGCACGGGGCGACGGGTGCCGGCCCTCCGTGAACGGCCGCAGATAGGGGCAGTCGTCCTCGCGGCGGGGGCGGCGTCGCGCTACGGCTCACCGAAGCAGCGCGTGCTGCTCGGCGAGGTGGTCGCCCGCCTCGCGGCCAGCGTCGAGGTGGACGAGGTCGTGGTCGTGACGGGCGCGTACGACGTCGAGACGGATGCGCGGGTCGTGCACTGCCCGGCATGGGAGCATGGCCCCGGCGCATCGCTTCGCTGCGGCCTGGAGGCGCTGGCCGGGGCGACGGGGGCGGCCGTCGTCGTGCTCGCAGACGGGCCGGACCTGTCCGCAGCCGCCGTCGACCGGCTGGTCGACGCCTGGCGCGCGGGCGCGGGCGACGTCGTCGCAGCGTCGTACGGCGGCTCGCGCGGCCACCCGGTCGTGCTCGGCCGCGCGGCCTGGGGGGACGTTCCGGACGAGGGCGCGCGCGCGCTTCCCCCCGTCCTCGTGCCGTGCGACGATCTCGGCCCCCCCGGCGACGTCGACCGCCCCGACGAGCTGCCGGAGCGACTCCGCCGAGCTCTGAACGGCTAGAGGGGCGTCCGCAGCGCGGCGAGCTTCTGCTTCAGCTCCGCCGGCATCTCCTCCGAGCAGACCTGCCGGACGAACGTCCGCAGGGTTTCCTCGAAGCGGTAGCGCTTCCGGCAGTAGCCGCACCCCTCGAGGTGCCGCTCGGCGACCGCGCGCTCGGCCTCGCTCAGCTCGCGGTCGAGGTAGGGCTGCATCCACTCCTCGCACTTCTCGCAGGAGTCGAGCTCGAACGACATCAGCCCCCTCCCACCGCCTGCTCGGCCAGTGCGCTCTTCAGGATACGACGGCCACGATGGAGCCGCGACATCACCGTCCCGATCGGGATGTCGAGGATCTGCGCCGCGTCCTGGTAGGCGAAGTCGCCGATGTCGACCAGCACGACCACGTCGCGGAAGTCGTGCGGAACCTCGGACAGAGCGGCTACGACATCGTCCTGCGACAGGCGCTCGACGACGGCGTCCTGGTCGGAGGGGGGCTCGCGCGAGGACTCCTCGAGCCTGTTGTAGAGGTAGTAGTCGCCCTCCTCGAGCGGCTGCATCTCGGGGGCGCGCTGCTTGCGGCGCCCGCGATCGATGTTCAGGTTGGTGAGGATGCGAAGCAGCCAGGCGCGGAGGTTGGTGCCGGGCGTGTACGACTGCCAGCTCCGAAACGCCCGTGCGTAGGTGTCCTGGACGAGGTCCTCGGCCTCCTCGCGGCTCCCGACGAGCCGCCTCGCCACCCGGTACACCTGATCCGCGAGCTCCAACGCTTCCTCCTCGAACCGCACGCGGTCGCGTGCCTCTGCCGCCAGTCGCCGGGGCTCGGTGGGCGTCACCTCGCTCACCGGGCCACCCTAGCAGCGGCTTTCAGAACGCTGCAACGAGCTCCGGTGCAGGGCTATTCCCGTTACGAGCCGGCGCCGACCGCCTCGTAGACGATCGATCGATGAATCGACCAGCCGCTAGCTGAAGCCGGAATGCGAGGTCCCAGGGGCTATGCGCAACCCTAACGGCAGGGTTCACCGCCGCCAGGTCGAGTCACATCACCTGCCGGCTGATCGATCGATGAATCTCCGATCGATCATCCGGGACCGAGCTCGCGGAAGCCGGCCGTCGCGAGCTTCGCCGCCAGCGTCGCCCGGTCGGTCTGTTCGTCGTCCCAGGTCAGCGTCACCTCGCCCATCAGGTTCGCGGACGCGGACTCGAGCCCCTCGTGACCGCCGAGCGCCGCCGCCAGCCTGCCGACGCACCGCTCGCAGCGGATCCCGCTCACCTGAAGGGTGTCGGTCCGGAGGCCCATCACGCGAAATCTAGCGTCCGGGCGACGACGTCCCGCGGCACTGCCGGAATCCCGCTTGCGGCGGCCACCTCCCGCTGCCGGTCGGCCTCGGACGGGTCGTCGAGCACCGGCAGAGCGAGCGCCCTCGCAGCGGTGTCGAGCTGCGGCTCGATCGCGGCGCGCAAGGCTTCCACCTCGTCGCGCGCCGGCGGTGACGAGGCCGCCCGGGTCCGGCGCTCGGAGTAGAGCGACCGGTCGTAGGTATCCGGCGTCTCCTCGGCGGTGCGCTCCGCGAGCGCCCGGACGATCGCGGCGAGGCCGGCCGACCGGCGCACGTCGGTTTGCATGTCCATCACCCGCACCTCGAGCGTCCCGTACTCGGGCCTCGGCCAGGCGTCCCAGTGCCGCCGGGCGCCGTCGCCCGCGGTCGCCGCCTTCCAGTCGTCCCAGGAGGCGAGCACCGGCGGCGTCCCCCCGGTCGGCATCTCCAGCAGGCGGCAGGCGCGCTCGGAGCGGCGACCGGTCGCCCTCCCCTCCGCGAACGGAGAGTTGGCCGACAGGGCAAGCAGGGTCGGAAGCCACGGGACGACGCTCTCGAACGCGCGCAGGCACGTCTCCGGATCGGGAATCGAGACATGGACGTGGAGGCCGCAGACGAGCTGCCGATAGATGCCCGGACCGAGCGTCTCCGCCATCCGCCGGTACCGCTCGACCGGCACGATCGGCTGGCTCTCGCCGCGCGCCAGGGCGTGGGTGCCGGCCGCGTGCAGGCGGAGGCCGTGCGACTCGACCAGCCCGGCGAGCTCACGGCGCAGGCGCGCGAGCTCGACGAGCGCCGCCGGCGCATCCGGCACGACGGGGGTCGCCAGCTCGGCGAGACACTCGAAGACCTCGGGCTCGAGCTCGGGGCTCGCGCCGGCAACGACGTGCGTGAACGACGGCGCGGTCTCGAACGTGACGGCGTCGACGAGGATCACCTCCTCCTCGATCCCGAGCGTCCACGGCGCCGCCGCGCCGTACCGGTGCTTCATCGCCGCGGCTACCGCCCGCGAACGCCGTGCACGGGCCGTCCGGCGGCCTCCCAGGCGTAGTACGAGGCGCTCGGCCCGAAGCCCGGCTCGTAGGAGACGATGCGCGGATTCCGCCCCACGTGTTGCGCTCGCGCGGCGTGACGGAGGAGGTTCGGGTCGTCGCGCTCCTCCCAGACGAGGATCAGGTGCGCCGCGGTCATGAACTCGGCGACGAACGCGCACCCGCCGGCCGGGCAGGGAAACGGGTCGGTGGAGACGCAGTGCCAGCCCGCGTGGTCGACCCCGCCGTCGTCCCGCCAGAGCTCCTCCTCCTCCTCGAGCAGCTCCGGGTCGTCGAGCAGCAGCCGGCCGGGTTCGGGCTCCGTGGCCACGCTCGTAGGCTAGCCGGGAAGAGCGAAGGCCCCCGGGCAGGCGATCGGGGGCCTTCTCTCGTCCGCCGCGCCACACCGGCAGGAGGCGGCTGCGGCGGCTCTTACCCCCCGGGGTTGAGGGGGCTCTTTCGGACGGTCACCTCATCCGAGCGCCGCCGGTTGCCGTCCAAGCTCGACCGTGACCGTCTCCTGCTTGTCGCCGCGGTAGATCCGGAGCTCGAGCCTGTCGCCGGGCTTCTTTCCGGCGACGATGTCGCGCAGCTTGTCGAGGCTCGCCACCGGGGCGCCTCCGGCACGGACAATGATGTCTCCCCCCAGGTTGTAGCTCTCGCCGGCGAGCACGACCTGGGTCGCCCCCGCCTTCAGGCCCGCCTTCGCCGCGCCGCTGCCGGGCTGCACGGTCTGCACGAGCAGCCCCTTGGACACGGGCAGTCTGAACACGCGGGCGAGCGCGCGGGTGATCGGGACGGCGCTGATCCCGATGAACGCCCGGTCGATGTGGCCCTGGCGGATCAGCTGCGCGATCACGGTCTTGACGGTGTTCGAGGGGATCGCGAACCCGACGCCGACGTTTCCGCCCGTCGACGAGCCCGTCTCGATCTGGGAATTGACCCCGATCACCTCTCCGCGGGCGTTCAGGAGCGGCCCGCCGGAGTTGCCGTGGTTGATCGCCGCGTCCGTCTGGATCACGTGGTCGATCGTGTAGCCGTTCGGCGCCGAGATCGCGCGCTGGAGTGCGCTGACGATTCCCGCCGTGACCGTACGGTCGAGGCCGAACGGATTGCCGATCGCGACGACCGGATCGCCCACCTTCATCCGGTCCGAGTCTCCGAGCGGGAGCGGCGTGAGCGCCCTCGACGACGCGTCGATCTTCAGCACCGCGAGATCGCTGGACGGGTCCGTGCCGACGACGCTCGCCTTCAGGCTCGCCCCGTTCGAGAAGCTGACCCGCACCTGCTTCGCGCCGTCGACGACGTGGTAGTTCGTGACGATGTGGCCCGCCTTGTCGACGACGAATCCGGAGCCGAGCGACTGCTCGCGCCGCTGCTGCGGGAAGAACGGGTTGCCGAAGAACGGATTCGACGGCACGTTGACGATCGTCGTCGAGGTGACCTGGACTACGCCAGGCGCCGCCCGCCTGTAGATGTCGCCGATCGACAGCGCGGCCTGGCCCGCCGGGGCGGCCGTCTCCGCGGCGGGCTGCGAGGAGGCGCGAACCTCGCGGATCGTCGTCGTCTTGCCGAGGTCGCCGAGCGCGGCGGCGCCGCCGAGCGCGATCCCCGCCCCGACGACGGCTGCCACAGTCAACCCGGCGACATTCCCGAGGATGCGGCGTCGAGACATCGTCTCCCTTATACCCAGGCGGCGTTGCGGCTCCATTGCCGGGCGTTAAGCGTCGGTTAAGGGTGGACCGGCGCGACGATCGCGAGCGGGCGGTCGAAGCCCGTGTAGCGGTGACGCATGAAGTGCGCCTGGGCGGTCATCCGCAGGGCGAGCAGCCGGCCGGTGTCGCGCTCGACGGAGAGGACGAACCAGGCCGGCAGCTTCGGGTCGTAGAACGACGCGATCCGGACCGGCCGGCCGGCCACGCGACCGGTTCCGAGCAGCCGGGCGTTGCGAACCGGATCGGAGCCCCAGAACGGCTCCGGCTGCGTGAGCGGATCCTGCTGCGAGCGCTCCCACCTCCCGCCCGGGAGGCGGTCCCACCGTTTCCTCCCGATGATCACAGCCTGGGGCCCGCCGGCGATCCGGTACGCGAGGCGGTTCGGAGCCTCGACGCGATAGATGGTGTCGATCCCGTTGCGCGCATTCGACGCGAGCCGCTCGTGGATGACGACCGTGCGCAGGCCGCGGTAGACCCGGTCGGCCCGGGCGAGGAGGGTTCCGGCGGCCGGCGCGGGCCAGCGCGCCGGGAGCACGAAGGCGACGGTGGCCGGGCGGACGCGCGGGCCGGAGAGCGCGACGGCGATCCGCCTCGGCGGCGGCGGTAGCGGGACCAGCGCCGCCGCCGCAGGGCGAGGCGGGCCGACCGGCGATCCGGACCTCGAGGCCGTCCACCCCGCGTCCGTCCGGCCCGAGTGCGGCCACCCTCGCGGCGATGTTCCGCCTACGTGGAGAGGCGGCGAAGCCGACGGCGACGTCGTCGTCCTGTCCGGCGACTGATAACTTCCTCTGCCTCTAATTCGGTGTCGATTAAACCGGAACGGATTTGTTTTTTTAATTGTTCGTTAACCTGAAGCGATGTAAGGATAAGAAAATCCCAATCAGAAGTGGGTTTATTGTCGCCCCGTGCCCTTGAACCAAAAAGGATTACACGGGCATTGGGGTCAAGCTTTCTTACTGATTTCTTTACTTCGTATGTCAATTCTTGCTGAGTCATATTTACAAAGTT
>JBBRXG010000062.1:0-18460 GCA_038248655.1 Gaiellales bacterium | reverse complement strand
TCCTCCCCCGACGCCGAGGTCTGGCGCGCCCGGGTACGCGATCTCGTCGAGCGCGACTTCTTCGCCGGCGTCCACGACCGCTTCCCGGAGTACGTCCAGCTGCTCGCCCGCCGGTTCGGGTGGCTGGCCTTCGTGCCCACCGGGAAAGTCAATCCCGCTCGGCGGCCGCTGAGCGAGCTCCCGGTCGGGCTCCGAGAGACGATTCGAGCCCACAACTGGCTCGATGCCGAGCTCCACGCGCTCTGCAGGCGGATTCAGGAGCGTCGCGAGGCCGAGGCCCGTCTGTCTCGTCAGGACGCGGGCTGACGGGCGAGCACGAGCGAGCGATGCGGATCCTCTTCGTCATGCGTCACACCGGATACGTCCGGAACTTCGAGTGGATGCTGCGCCTGCTCGCCGAGCGCTCCCACCGGGTCCACCTCGGATTCGAGCCCGACAAGGGCGCGGACGACGCAGCGAGCCTGGCGGCGCAGCTCGCCGCCGACACGGACGGCACGATCACGCACGGCAAGGTCCCGCCCCGGGACGACCGCTGGCGGTCGCTCGTCTTCGGGCTCCGTCAGTCCGTGAGCTACCTGCGCTACCTGGCACCGCCGTACGACGCCGACTCGGTGAAGCTGCGCCGGCGGTGGGGCCGCCAGACCCCGCGCCTGGTCGTGCGCGTCGCGGCGGCGCCCGTGCTCGGGGCGCCCGCCGTCCGCACCGCCTTTGCGCGGGCCGCACGCGCCGTCGAGCGCTGCACTCCGCGCTCGGAGACGATCGACGCCTACCTGCGGGACGGCGGGTTCGACCTGCTCCTCGTCACTCCGCTCGTCGACCGGGCGACGCAGCACGACTGGGTGCGGAGCGCGAGGGGGCTCGGAATCCCGGCGGCCCTCGCCGTCGCGAGCTGGGACAACCTGACCAACAAAGGCCTGATGTTCGAGCCTCCCGACCGGACGTACGTCTGGAACGAGATCCAGCGCCGCGAGGCGGCCGACCTGCACGGGCTCGATCGGGACAGCGTCGTCGTCACCGGCGCCCATCCGTTCGACCACTGGTTCGACTGGCGGCCGTCGACGACCCGCGCGGAGCTCTGCGCGGAGACCGGGCTCGACCCGGACCGGCCATTTCTCCTCTACGTCTGCTCGTCGGGCTTCATCGCCTCCGACGAGCGCGCCGTCGTCGCCCGCTGGATCGAGGCGGTCCGGCACCATCCCGGGCTCGAGCAGGTCGGTATCCTCGTCCGCCCGCACCCGACGAAGGGGCGAATCTGGGCCGAGGGCTCGGCCGCGAGCCTCCCGAACGTCGCCGTCTGGCCGTCGCTCGGGGCGGATCCGACCACAGTCGAGCGCCGAGCGTGCTTGTACGACTCCATCCACCACTCGGCCGCGGTCGTCGGCGCCAACACCACGGCGCTGATCGACGCCGCGATCGTGGGCCGGCGCACGTTCTCGGTGCTGCTGCCGGAGCTTCAGGGCGGGCAGCAGGGCACGCTGCACTTCCACTACCTGCTGCGCGAGAACGGCGGTCCGCTGACCGTGGCCGGCTCGCTCGAGGAGCACGCCGGGCAGCTGCGGGACTGGCTCGAGAGCGAGCAGGACGACTCCTGGCGGCGCGCGTTCCTCGAGAGCTTCGTCAGGCCGTTCGGCCTCGACGAGCCGGCCGCGCCGCGCTTCGTCGACGACCTCGAGCGCTGGGCCGGCTCGCGCTCCCTGCCGGCCGGCGCTCAGCGGCGCACGAGCCGCCCGGCGCGGCGTCCGGCCTCGGCGGCGTAGGCGCCGAGGACGAGCAGGCGGACCCAGGCCCTGATCGTCGGGCGCGCAGCCGGCAGCCACCCCGGGGCGGCGGCGGGCTCCGCGGCCCGGCGCTCGCGGCGCGCAGCTCGGACCGCGAGTGGCCACGTTGCCGCCCGCAGTAGCCGGTCGGCGCGTGCGGGCCGGACGCGCTCGACGCGGACTCGAGCGGCCGCCTCGATCGCGTCGGCGAGCGCCGCCGGCGGGTCCGGGCCGGCGGTCAGGCCGAGACGACCGTCGCGCCCGGGGTCGGGCCCCGGCTCGAGCTCGCCGCGTAGGAGGCGGGCGAGGTCACGCACGTGCTCGTCGAGGCCGGCGGCGAGGCTCACCAGCTCTGCCGCCTCGGGGACGAGCGGCGCGGCCCAGGCCTCCCGGAGGCGCTCGGCGTCCGGACCGGCGAAGGTGAGGAACGGCGTGCCGGCCGCGACCGCGTCGGGCAACACGGTCGTGTCGAGCGAGACCACCCCGGCGCTCGCGGCCACGGCGTCGCTCGGCGAGGCCCCGCCAGCGAGCTCGCCGGACGGGGGCCAGACCGCGACTGCGCCCAGCTGGGAGCCGTCGAAGCTGAGGTAGCGTCGCTCTTTGCGCGGGTGCGGCACCACGAGGACGCCGACGCCGGCCACGGCCGGGTCGGGCGCCTGCCTGAGCCGTACCAGCCAGCGCTCGACGAGGAAGGGCTCGGCGGCGGCGTCCCCGAGCGGCGAGCCGGCGAAGAGCACGAACGGGTTCGCCGGCTCGAGACCGAGCACGCGGCAGAGCTCCTCCCTGCTCGCCTCGCCCTCGCGCGGGGCGTCGAGGCCCTGGGCGCCCGTGACGACGATGGCCGCGGCCCGAACGCCGGCGACGACCGCCCGCTCGCGCTGTGCCTCGCTCCAGACGAGCAGGCGGCCGGGCCGGGCGCCGGCCGGGCCGCCTGCCGTAGGCTCGTCCCAGCCGTCGACGCAGACCGCGGTCGGGATCTCGAGCGAGCGGGCGGCGGCCAGGTAGTCGCGCGGGCGCGAGTCCGGGGCGAAGGGCGACAGGGCGAGGACGAGGTCGGGGGCGATCTCGCGGAGCGAGCCGAGCACGTGCCGGTCGGGCGGGGCCGCGCGCGCGGCCCGGGCCAGCAGGCGGGCTCCCTGGCGTCGCGCAGCCGCGGAAAGGCGCGCCGCCCGCGCGAAGGCCGGCCACGTTCCGGTGTCGGGCTCGGGCACGGGTGCTGGCCGGACGTCCGGGACTCGCGCGAGCCGGTCGATCGCGTGCGGGTCGCCGCAGACGAGGTGAATCCGGTGTCCACGCGCGGCGAGCAGTCGGAGCGCGGGCTCGTAGCGGCGGAGCAGGTCCGCCCGATCGAGCGCGAGCAGGATCGTCACGGCGCGCGGGTCCTACCTCGCCGACACGGCTGCATCCGGGGCGCCGGGGTCGCTCGCGAGCCACGTCTCGGCGAGCGTTCGGGCGAGGCGGCCCGTGCCCAGGTAGCCGCGGTCGGGGCCGTGCTTGCGGACGTAGTCGAGGTGCGTCGAGGCGGCCGCAGCAGCGGTAACGAGCTCCCGGTACCTCGCCTGCGCGGGCGACTCGGGCGTGCCTCGCTCGAGGAGGTCGAGCATTTCCCGGACCGCGTCGAGGATCTGGTCGCTCGTGTTCTCGACGAACCGGTTCCGCTCCGGGTTGCGGAGGTGTCCCAGGCGATCCTCCGAGACCAGCTCGGACGGCGTCAGCCTGCGGCCGGTCCGGCGGTCGAGGATCGTCTTCAGGAGGTAGATCCCGTCTGCGCGGACCGGGAACGTTCCGATCGGGTCGGTGGCGTTGACGGTGAGCAGGGGGGTGTTCGTCAGGTAGCTCGTCCCCAGCGGCCCCGACTCGGCGCAGAGGAGGAACCGGCTGCGGAAGGTGCACCAGAGCTCGAGCAGCGGGTCGCGGGCCGGCGAGGTGGCGAGGTCGAACACACCGTGGCGCTCGACCGGGGTCATCGTCGAGTCGCCGATCCGGACGACCGTGTACCCGGCCTCGACGAGGAGGTCGATCGCGGGGAAGTGGGTCTCGATCCGGGCGTTGCGCACCGAGTCGTCCCAGCGATCCGGCCGGCGGTCCTGCATCTCCGCGCCGAGCTTGTAGCCGCGCTCGCGCACGTGGACGGTGACCATCCGGGACTCGGGGTCGAGTCCGACTCCAGCCGCCAGCTCGAGCGCCCGGCGCTCCGCGCGGCCGGTCAGGCGCGTGGGGACCGGCTCGGCGAGCAGGCGCCGCCGGTTGTAGCCCTCGCCGCTGCGGCTCGACCAGGACGACCAGGAGAGGGCGCTGCGCCCTTCCCTGATCCCGCCCAGCGAGCGCTTCAGCCGGCTGCGCACACCCTTGGGCAGCCCGGGGTGGCCGTCGAGGTAGCACTTCAGCTCGGTCTGGGCCTCGTCCCGGAACACGTTGCCGGTACGCCGCGACCAGCGGCGGACCGGCTCGGCTGCCACCAGACGCGGAAGCAGCCGCTCGAGCGGGGAGCGGAGCACGCGGATGCCCTCCGGCTCGACCTCGAAGACGGCCGCGTTCACCACCGTCCGCGGCCGGACGAAGCACACCGGGACGCCGAGCAGGCGCGCATAGGAGAGCGCGTACAGCATCTCGATGCCCAGATGGCCGTAGAAGACCGGGTTCGGCGCCGAGACGAGCACGCGGCGGCGCCGGCCGAGACGGACGAGCCGGGTCCCGTAGGGCGGCGGCTCGGCCGCCACGTCACTTGTCGCTCGCTGCACCAGGTCTGCGTTCATCACACGGGCGCTTTCGGCGCGGCGGAGGCGCGCTGCCGCTCCGATACGATTCTCGCATGCGTGGACGTGGAGGCGCGGTCCGGCGCTGCGTCGTCACGGGGGGCGCAGGGTTCGTCGGTAGTCACCTGGTCGAGCGGCTTGCGGCGGAGGGTCATCGGGTCGCCGTCGTCGACAACTTCGCGACCGGACGGGTCGACAACCTCGCCTCCGTCGCCTCGGAGCCCCGTGTCGACGTCCTCGAAGTCGACGTCACCGACGCGGACGGCGTCGCCAGGGCCGTGGCCGGCGCCGACTGGGTGTTCCACCTCGCCGCCCTGGCCGACATCGTCCCCTCGATCGTGCACCCCCTCGGCTACCACCGGGCGAACGTCGACGGGACGGTGAACGTCCTCGAGGCCGCGCGCGCGGCCGGCGCGACGCGGTTCGTGTACACCGCCTCCTCGTCTTGCTACGGGATTCCGGACGAGTACCCGACCCCCGAGAACGCTCCGGCCAGGCCGCAGTACCCGTACGCGCTGACCAAGTACCTGGGAGAGTGGTGCGCCCTGCACTGGAGCCAGGTCTACCGGCTCCCCGTCGTCTCGCTGCGCCTGTTCAACGTCTACGGCCCGCGCGCCCGGACCTCCGGCTCCTACGGCGCCGTCTTCGGGGTCTTCCTCGCCCAGAAGCTCGCCGGCAAGCCGTTCACGGTCGTCGGCGACGGGACGCAGACGCGCGACTTCACCTTCGTCACCGACGTCGTCGACGCGTTCGTCCGCGCCGCCGAGAGCGACGTCGCCGGCGAGGTCGTCAACGTCGGCAGCGGCGAGGCGCAGAGCGTGAACCGGGTCGTCGAGCTGCTCGGCTCCGAGGCGGGCGTCGTCCACGTCCCGAAGCGGCCGGGCGAGCCCGAATCCACGCTCGCGGAGATCTCCCGGGCACGGCGTCTGCTCGGCTGGTCGCCCTCGGTCTCGATCGAGCAGGGAGTCGGCGTCATGCTCGAGAACATCCAGTACTGGCGCGAGGCCCCGGTCTGGGACGAGCGATCGATCGGCGAGGCCACGAAGGACTGGTTCGGGTACCTTTCGCCGGACTAGCCTAGACCGTCAGTGCGATCACCGACCGACCATCTAGGCTGCACGTGTGAGCGAGTTCACGGACATCGCCTCGGCCGGTGTGCCGGCACTTCCGGCAGGCGGGGAGCCCGTACCCGTGGTGCTCAGCGGCCGGTATACGGCCGACGACGTCACCTCGATCTTCGCCCGCGCGCGCGACCTGAAGGTCCTCGTCGTCGGCGAGGCGATCGTCGACGAGTACCTGTACTGCGAGACGATCGGGAAGTCGGGCAAGGAGCCGATCCTCGCCGCCCGCTACGTCTCGCGCGAGCAGTTCGCCGGCGGGGTGCTCGCGGTCGCCAACCACGTCGCCACCGTCTGCGACCACGTCACCGTCCTCACCTTCCTCGGGGAGACGGACTCGCACGAGGAGCTGATCCGCGAGCAGATGGACCCCAAGGTCGACCTGCGTTTCATCACCGTCCCCGGCGCGCCGACGATCCTCAAGCGGCGCCACGTCGAGGTCTACCCGCTGCAGAAGCTCTTCGAGCTCTACGTGATGGACGGCGACGAGTACGTCGCGCAGTCGGAGAACCTGTGCTCGGCGCTCGACGAGATGCTCGCCGACTTCGACGTCGTCATCGCCGTCGACTACGGGCACGGCATGATCGGGCCGGAGGCCGTGGCCACCCTGTGCGCAGGGGCGCGCTTCCTGGCCCTGAACACCCAGACGAACGCAGACAACCGCGGCTTCAACACCGTCTCGAAGTACGCGCGCGCCGACTACGTCTCGGTCTCCGAGGACGAGCTGCGCCTCGAGGAGCGGCGCCGGCACGGCGAGCTGCACGAGGTCGTCTCGATCGTCGCCGAGCGCCTGTCCTGTCCGCGGCTGCTCGTCACCCGCGGCAGCCAGGGTTGCCTCTGCTACGACCGCGACGAGGGCTTTGCGGAGGTGCCGGCGTTCACGTCGAACGTCGTCGACAGGGTCGGAGCGGGCGACGCCGTCCTCGGGGTCACCGCCCTCTGCGCCGTCCAGCGGATCTCGCCCGAGCTGCACGGGGTGATCGCAAGCGCGGTCGGGGGCCAGGCGGTCGGCATCGTCGGCAACCGGCGCGCGATCGACCCCACCAGGGTGCTCGCCGACATCGCTGCGCGGTTGCCCGCGTGAGCCGCGTCCTCGTCACCGGCGGCGCCGGCTACGTCGGCTCGGCGCTCGTGCCGGCGATGCTCGCGGCGGGGTACGAGGTCCGCGTCCTCGACCTCTACCTCTACGGGCGGGACGTGCTCGACCCGGTCGCCGACGACGCTCGGCTCGAGCAGGTCGAGGGCGACCTGCGCGACGACGCGCTCGTGGAGGAGGCGGTCGCCGGCTGCGACACGGTCGTCCACCTCGCCTGCATCTCCAACGACCCGAGCTTCGACCTCGACCCGGCCCTCGGCAAGTCGGTCAACTACGACGCCTTCCTCCCGCTCGTCCGCGCCGCGCGCAGCGCCGGCGTCCGCCGGTTCGTCTACGCCTCGAGCTCGAGCGTATACGGGATCAAGGAGGAGCCCGAGGTGACCGAGGAGATGCCGCTCGAGCCCCTCACCGACTACTCGCTCTACAAGGCGCTCTGCGAGGAGCAGCTGCTCGCCGAGCGGCGGCCCGGGTTCACGACCCTCGTGCTCCGCCCGGCGACGGTCTGCGGCTACTCGCCGCGCCTCCGGCTCGACCTGTCGGTGAACATCCTCACCAACCACGCGGTGAACGAAAGGCAGATCATGGTCTTCGGGGGCGAGCAGCTCCGCCCGAACATCCACATCGCCGACGCGGTCGACCTCTACCTCCTCTCCCTGCGGGCGCCGGAGCCGCTGATCGACGGGCGCACCTTCAATGCCGGGTGGGAGAACCGCAGCATCCTCGACATCGCCGAGACCGTGCGCGGCGTCGTCGGGCGCGACGTCGAGATCGTCCGCACGCCGACCGACGACCTGCGCTCGTACCACATCTCGTCGGAGCTGATCGGTCGCGAGCTCGGCTTCGTCCCCAGGCGGACGATCGCCGACGCGGTGCAGAGCATCGTCGACGCGTTCGGCGCCGGGCTCGTGCCCGACCCGATGACCGACTCGCGCTACTACAACGTCAAGCGCATGCAGGAGCTCGTGCTCCGCTAGTGATGGCCTCACCGGCGCACACCGCCGTCCACTCGGTGCGGTATGTCGACATCCGCGGGCTGCACCGCGAGATCAAGGACGAGCTGCTCGCCGCCGTCGAGACCGTCCTCGAGCGGGGCGACTTCATCCTCGGCCAGGAGGTGGCGGCGTTCGAGGAGCGGTTCGCGGCTCTCAGCGACACGGGGCACGCCGTCGGCGTCAACTCCGGCACCGACGCGCTGATCCTCGCGCTGCGGGCGCTCGAGGTCGGCGCCGGCGACGAGGTGATCCTGCCGGCGAACACGTTCGTGGCGACGGCGACCGCCGCCGCTCTCGTCGGTGCGACGCCCGTCTTCGTCGACGTGCGACCCGACTACAACCTCGACCCGGATCTGATCGAGGCGGCCGTCACCCCGCGGACGCGCGCGATCGTCCCTGTGCACCTGACCGGGCGCCCCGCGGCGATGGACGAGGTCGCCGCCGCCGCCGGCAGGCTCGGCCTGCACGTGGTCGAGGACGCCGCGCAGGCGGTGCTCGCCCGCTATCGCGACCGGCGCGTCGGCTCGCTCGGGGCGATCGGCTGCTTCAGCCTCCATCCGCTGAAGACGCTGAGCGCGTGCGGCGACGGGGGCGTGCTGACGACGGACGACGACGAGCTCGCCGCCCGGCTGCGAACGCTCCGCAACATCGGCCAGCGGGCGCCGGGCGACGTGGTCGCCTGGAGCGGCAACTCGCGGCTCGACACGATCCAGGCGGCGATGCTGCTCGTCAAGCTCCGCCACGCCGAGGAGTGGACGGCGCGCCGGCGCGCCAACGCCGCCTTCTACCAGGAGGCGCTCGCGGGCCTGCCGGGCGTGGACGCACCCGTCGACCAGCCGTGGGAGCGGGCGGTCTACCACACGTTCGTGATCCAGAGCGACCGCCGCGACGAGCTGCGCACGTACCTCGCCGAGCGTGGCGTCCAGGCGCACATCCACTATCCGGTTCCGATCCACCTGCAGCCGGCCGCCGCCGGGCTCGGATACACGCGCGGCGACCTGCCGGAGACCGAGCGTCAAGCGGACCGGATCCTCACCCTGCCGGTGCACTCGCGCCTCACCCGGGAACAGCTCGAGCACGTGGCCGCGTGCGTGCGGTCGTTCGTCGAGACCACGCCCTAGTGCACGTTCCCTTCTCCTACCTCGATCGGCAGTTCGCCGATCTCGACGACTACCTCGCGGACGTGAGGGAGCTCGTCGCCGGCGGCAGGCTGACGCTCGGCTCGGCGGTCGCCGACTTCGAGCAGCGGTTCGCGGAGGTCTGCGACCTCCCGCACGCCGTCGGGGTCGGCACCGGCACCGACGCGCTCGCGCTGTCCCTGAAGCTGCTCGGGGTGGAGCCGGGCGACGAGGTGATCACCACCCCGACGACGTTCGTCGCCACCGTCGGCGCGATCGTGCAGGCGGGCGGGCAGCCCGTGTTCGTGGACAGCGAGGACGGCTTCGTGATCGACCCCGAGCGGATCGAGGCGGCGATCACCCCGCGGACGAAGGCGATCGTCCCCGTCCACTACACCGGCAACCTCGCCGACATGCCGGCGATCGCCGCGCTCGCCGAGCGCCACGGCCTCGTCGTCGTCGAGGACGCCGCCCAGGCGTTCGGCGCCGGCATCGACGGGGCGCACGTCGGCTCGTGGGGCGACGCTGCTGCCTTCAGCCTGCACCCGCTCAAGAACCTGAACGTGTGGGGAGACGGCGGCATGGTGGTCACGCGCTCGGCCGAGCTCGCGGACCGCCTGCGCCTGTACCGCAACCACGGCCTCGTCGACCGCGACCACGCCGCCGGCTTCGGCGTCAACTCGCGGCTCGACGCCCTGCAGGCCGTCGTCGGCAGCCGTCTGATCCGCGAGATCGACCAGATTACAGCCCAGCGGATCGCCAATGCCCGCCGCTACGACGAGGCGTTCGCGGACCTCGCCCCCGTCGTGCGCGTCCCCGTGCGGCGGCCGCGCGTGAAGCACGTCTTCCACCTGTACGTCGTCCGGGTCGAGCGCCGCGACGAGCTGCTCGCCCACCTGCAGCGGCGCGAGGTCGGCGCCCGGGTCCACTATCCGATCCCCGTCCACCTCCAGCCCGCCGCCGCCGGCCTCGGCTACCGCGAGGGCGACTTCCCGGTCAGCGAGGCCGACAGCAGGCGGATCGTCACGCTGCCGGTCCACCAGCACCTGACCGGGGACGAGATCACGTACACGATCGAGCAGGTGCGCGCCTTCTACGGCCGCTGAGATGACCTCGACGCCGCGCCGGGCCGTCTTCCTCGACCGCGACGGCGTGCTGGTCGAGGAGGCGGGCTACCTCGTCGACCCGGAGCGAGCGCGCGTGCTCCCCGGCATCGCGCCGGCGCTCGCGCGGCTCGCCGCAGCCGGCTTCGTCCTCGCCGTGGTCACGAACCAGCCGATCGTCGCCCGCGGCCTCGCCACGGAGGAGCAGGTGGACGAGCTGCACCGCCGGCTGGCCGGGATGATCGTGGAGGCGGGCGGGCCGGCGATCGCGGGCTTCTACGTCTGCCCGCACCATCCGCACGGCGACGTCGCGCACTACCGGGCCGACTGCGACTGCCGGAAGCCCCGGCCCGGGCTCGTGCTCCGGGCCGCGGCGGAGCTCGGCGTCGACCCCTCGCGCAGCGTCATGGTCGGCGACCGGATGTCCGACGTCGCCGCCGGCGCCCGCGCGGGCTGCGCGACCGTCCTCGTCCGCACGGGCGCCCACCTTCGGCCACCGATCGAGTCGCCCGACCTGGTCCCACCCGACCTGCGGCCCGACTGGGAGTGCGATGACTTCCCCGCCGCCGCCGATTGGATCCTCGGGAGAGCCTCGTGAAGGCGGTCGTGCTCAGCGCCGGGTACGGCACCCGGCTGGGGGGCCTCACCCGCGAGCTGCCGAAGCCTCTGCTTCCGCTCGGCGGCCGCGTGCTCGCCGAGCACGTGATCCTCAATCTCGCCCGCGCCGGCTTCGACGAGATCGCGGTGAACCTGCACTACCGCCCGGAGCTCGTCCGCGCGCGCCTCGGCGACGGATCGGCGCTGGGCGTCCGGATCACGTACTCGTACGAGCCCGAGCTGCTCGGGACGGCGGGCACGCTGGCCAGCCTGCGCTCCTCCCTCGCCGACGGTCCCTTCGCCGTGCACTACGGCGACGTGGTCACCGACCAGGACCTCGCGCCGGTGCTCGACTTCCACCTCCGGCGCTCGGCGCTCCTCACCCTGCTCGTGCACGAGCGTCCGGGCTCGAACAGCGTGGTCGTGCTCGACGGCGAGCAGCGCCTGGTCGAGTTCGTCGAGCGGCCCCCGGACGACCACCCGGCGCGGGAGCGCTCGGCCTGGGTGAACTCGGGCGTGTGCATCTGCGATCCGCGCGTCCTCGACCTCGTCCCCCGCCCGCCCTCCGACCTGGCGCGCGACCTCCTGCCGCTCCTCGCCGGCCGCGACGACGTGTACGGCTACCCTCTGTCCGGGATGCGCGTCGCCGTCGACTCCCCCGAGCGCTACCGTTCCGCGGAGCAGCTCGCCGCCGAGCTCGCCCGCGCCCGAGGAGAGGAGCCTTCGTGAAGTCCTTCGTGGAGGAGTACGTCGACTCGCTCGCCGAGCAGCTCCGGGCCGTGCCCGCCGAGGCGCTCGACCGGATCGGCCGGCGGCTGCTCGAGACCGCGCAGGCAGGCGCCCAGATCCTGATCGCCGGCAACGGCGGTAGCGCCTCGACCGCGTCCCACCTGGCATGCGACCTCGCGAAGACCGTTCTCGGCGCGAAGCCGGAGCTGCGCCGGTCGCGGTTCCGGGCCGTCTCGCTCGCCGACAACATCGCACTGCTGACCGCGTGGGCGAACGACGTCAGCTACGAGGCGGTCTTCGCCGAGCAGGTACGGATGCTGGGGCGCGCGGGCGACGTGCTCTGCGTGATCTCGGCGAGCGGCAACTCGACGAACGTGATCGAGGCGGTCAAGGCCGCCCGTGCACTCGGACTCCACACGATCGGGTTCCTCGGCTTCGACGGCGGCCGGGTCAAGGAGCTCGTGCACGACTCCGTGGTCGTCCCCTGCGCCGACTACGGCCACGTCGAGAGCACGCACGTCGTGCTCGGGCACCTGCTCACCGAGTGGCTGCGCGAGCGCCTCGACGAGCACGACCTCGCCCTGCCGCCCGGCGAGCGCGTCGGGTCGCGGGCGCGCTAGCGCTACTTCCCCCTGAAAAACGGTTGAGCGCTCGCGGCGGGTGGGTGGTGCGGCGCGTCGTCTTGTACTTGTCCTGGATGGGTGGTTTCGGTCAGGTGAGGAGCGCCATCCGTTGCAGGTTGTGGGCGAGGGCGATGCCGCCGACCCAGGTCTGTGCGCCCGACAGGGTACGTAAGCGCGTCCGGCGCAGCCCTTTGCGCCTCAGTTGCGAGATCCGTCCCTCGAGGCCGTTGCGGTAGCGGTAGCGGCGTTTCCAGTTGCGGCAGTGCTCGATCGGTGCGGCGCGCTGCTGGCGGGGGATGACCGGGTCGCGGATGTGGTGGCGGGTGAGGGCAGCGTTGCCGGTCGAGGTGCCGAAGCCGCGGTCGGCGTAGACGCTGCGCACCTGCATCCCCGCCTTCTTTGCTTTCGTGATCGCGCCGTCGAGTAGGCCGGCGTCGACTGGGCCGCCGCGTTCGGGGATGTCGGCGATGACGAAGCCCTCGCCGGTGTCGGCGACCCGCGCCTTGTCAGCGCTGCGGGCAAGCGCATGCGCGCACAGACCCGAGTCGGTCGGGCTGCGGATATCCGCCTCGACCACGGTCGTGTCGACGCGCAGCCGGCGCGAGCGGAGCACCTTCCGCTCGACCGCAAGCGTCAGCAGCCCGGCGTTGAGCTCCTCGAGCAGCCCCGGGCCGAGCCGCTTGGTCAGCTTCATCAGCGTTGAGGGCTCGGGCACCCGGCCGTCGAGCGCGATCCGGCAGAAGCGCCGCCAAGTGAACGAGTCGGCGACCTCCTTACAGAGCGTCTCGTAGCCCGTAGCGGTGTTTGAGGTACATCAGCCGCAGATACGTCTCGATCGGGATCGTCGGCCGGCCGATCGTCGCGGTCAGCCGCGACCGAAACGGCGCCATAAACCGGTCGTCGTCAAAGACCTCGTCCACCTCGGCAAGCTCCGCCGGAAGCTCGCGCAGCTCCGCCGGCAACACCGCCTCCCACAAACTCTCGCCAACCGACCGCTCGCGCAGCATCCCGGCACCCCCCGACATCGCCGATTTCCAACGACGTTAGGACCGCCACCGGACGAACCCGAAGCCCGCGACCGGTACCGACTATTTCAGGGGGAAGTAGCCGCTAGGCGGCTCGAGCCTCGACCGGCCTCGTGATCGCGATCAGCGTTCGCTGGAGCTCGAGCTCTGCGGGCAGCCGGCTATCGTCCTTGAGGGCGAGGTCGAGCTTGGCCAGGCCGACGATCGCGTTCCGCAGCTCCTCGACGGAGAAGTTACGCGCCTGGTCGAAGGCCTTCTGCGCGGCGTACGGATGCATCTTCAGCTGCCCGGCGGCATCGCGGGAGCGTACCCGCGGGCATCGAGCGTCTGGCACGCCTGCACGCGTCGAACGTGGTGCGCGAGGCGGTCGACGAGCCCGTGCACCTCGCGGGTACGAGGAGTCGAGCGCTCGAGCTTGGGACGGTCGCTGCCCGTGACGAGGTAGGCGGCCTTCAGCTCCGTCGCCGACATCGACGGCAAGCATAGTCAGGCTCTTTCCGGAGCCCGGGCTGCTCGGAGAGCGAGCGCCGCCGCGGCTCCGAGCAGGCAGAGCGCGGCCAGCCACCCCTCGCCCCGACGAGACCGTCGCTCCGGGAAGACCGCCGATCAGGCGGGCACAGCCCGCGAGGTAGGCGGCAAGCCAGCCGTTGAAGGTCGCGAGCGCCGTCGCCACCGTCGGAGAGAGCGGCGCGATCGCCGCCGGCTGCCCGCGCATCACCGCGAGGGCCGGTGAGCGAGGGCGGACGCCCGCGCTGGGCGCCTGCCCGGATCTGGCCCGGCGAAGGCACGTTCCAGGACGCCAATGGGCCAGCAAGCCAACCCTTCGGCTCGACGTGATGCGCTTGCGTTCACCCGAGGGACGCCACGGGACTCGTTCTGCCGCCCCGTCGCCTGATAGTCACTAACGGAATACGCTCGTCAGCTTGTCGAAGAAGCCCTCGTCGGGCTCGTACGTGCCCGCGTCGGAGGCCTGCTCGAACGCCCGGAGGAGGCGGCGCTGCTCGTCGGAGAGGCGGCGGGGCACGGCGACGTTGACGAGCAGGCGAAGATCGCCGCGGCCGCGGCCCTGCAGCACGGGCATCCACTGGCCGCGGAGCACGCGGACCTCGCCAGGTTTGGTTCCCGGCTCGAACGCGAGCTCGACCTCGCCCTCGAGCACCCTCACCGTCACCGTCGCCCCGAGCGCCGCCTGGGTCATCGTCAGGTCGACGGTCGTTGAACAGGTCGTTGCCCTCGCGGACGAACCGCGGATCGGGACGGACGCGGACGAGCAGGTAGAGGTCGCCGGCTCGCCCCCCGAGTGCTCCGGCGTGCCCCTCGCCGCCGAGGCGGATGCGCTGGCGCTCGTGAATGCCCGGCGGGATCTGAACCGTGAGCTTCCGCTCCTCGAGCACCCTCCCGGCTCCGTCGCAGGCCGGGCACGGATGTTCGATCACGGTGCCGAGCCCTCCGCACGGCCGCAGGTCTGCATCCGGACGAATTGGCCAAAGACCGTGTTCGAGACCGCCCGCAGCCGGCCCGCGCCGCCGCAGGTCGGACACGTAACCGGCGAGGTGTCCGGCTCGGCACCGTTGCCGGTGCACGTCGGGCAGGGACCGCGACTCGATCGGAACGTTGCGCTCAGACCCCGGGCGGCGCGACGAGCTCGAGCTCGACCTCCGCGGCCACGTCTACTCCCTGGTCGCTCCGCTCGGGCGCGCGCCGACGCCGAACAGGTCGTCTCCGAAGAACGCCGAGAACAGGTCGCCGAGGATGCCGACGTCGAAGCTGCTGGGCGTGAACCTCTGGCCGCGCAGCCCGGCGTGGCCGAAACGGTCGTAGACGCGGCGCCGCTCCGGGCTCGAGAGCACCTCGTAGGCCTCGACCACCGTCTTGAAGCGCTCTCCGCATCCGGCGCGTCCGAGACGCCGGGGTGGAGCTCGCGCGCATGCGCCCGGAACGCCTTCTTGATCTCCGCATCGCTCGCGCCGCGGTCGACGCCGAGCAGCTCGTAGTAGTCGTCTCCGGTGGTCGCCACAGCGCGAAGGTTAGCCTCGGCCTGCGCCGACGAATCGACCCGATCGAGCGGATAGCCGGCGCCCAGGTGGGACGACGCGCAACCCGCGCGTCCTGCCGGTGATTGCGCGCGGGTATCGCAAACTGAAGCTTTACAAGGGCCAAAAGGATGGAAACGCTTACGCGGTTAGTCTTGCAGGGAGTTTTTCCACGCTGAACCGAAGGAGGGCAAATGCGCACCTGGAGCCAGCGTCCACGGAGAAGCGGTCGGCGGGTCGGCTTCCTGGCCGTGGCGGTGCCCCTCGCGTTCGGGGTGCTCGTCTTCGCCGGGGGTGGGTCGGCCTCGTCCACCACCACCCCGGTGAACACCGCCCCACCCTCGATCGCGGGGACGGAGAGGGAAGGACAAGCGCTGCATGCCGATCCCGGAACCTGGACGCCGGCGCCCGACTCGTACGAGTACCAGTGGGTCCGCTGCCTCCCCGACGGGTCGCACTGTGCCCCTGTTACCGCCGTGACCGGCAGCAACGACTACCTGCTCGGTTCGGACGACGTCGGCAGAAGGCTCTACGTGTCCGTCAGGGCGTCGAACGGAGGCGATCAGTCCGCGTGGGTGAACTCGGCCATGACCGGCGTGATCGCCGCATCCGGGACAGCGCCGGCCAACACGTCTCCGCCGACGATCTCGGGTACCCCGCAGGACAACCAGACGCTGACCGCGGCCCCGGGCTCGTGGAGCGGCTCCGATCCGAAGACGTACACCTACGCCTGGCAACGCTGCGACGCGAACGGCAACAATTGCAACGACACCGTCGGCACGGCTCAGAGCTACCAGGTCAGGTCGACGGACGTCGGGCACCGCCTGCGCATGGTCGTGACCGCGACGAACACCGCCGGCTCGAGCGCTGCCGCGTCCGCGCCGACCGCGGTCGTCGCCGCGGCGGGCTCGGCGCCCGTCAACCGGTCGCTGCCGACGATCGCCGGCACCGCGCGGGTCGGCCAGCGGCTGACCGCGAACGCCGGAGCGTGGAGCTGCACGCAGCCGATCACGTTCGTCTACGGCTGGCAGCGCTGCGACGCGAACGGCAACAACTGCGGGACGATCGCCGCCGTAACGACGACGGCGACGACCTCGCTCTACACGGTGACCTCGGCGGATGCCGAGCATCGTCTGCGCGTGGTCATGACCGCGAGAAACACCGCCGGCTCGAGCGCCGCCGCGTCGGCGCCGACCGCGGTCGGCGCCGCGGCGGGCTCGCCGCCGCGGAACACGGCGGGCGCATCGATCTCGGGAGCGGCACAGCGGGGGAAGACGCTCACGGCGAACGTCGGCTCGTGGACCGGGCTCAAGCCGATCTCCTTCCTGTACCAGTGGTACCGCTGCGACGCGAACGGCAACAACTGCCGGGCGATCGGGGGCGCCTTCGCGCGCAGGCACACCCTGACCGCCGCAGACGTCGGCCACCGAATCAGGGTCGTCGTCGCTGCCAGGAACGCGCTCGGCTCCGCCCAGGTCACCTCCGCCCCGACTCCGGTGGTAGCAGGCTCCGGCGGCGCCCCCCCACCGGGCGCTGGCGCGATCCCCGTCTCGAGCGTCGCGCTCCCCAATCGGCTCGTGATCTCCAGGGTGCAGTTCAGGCCGCGGGTGATCCGCTCGCGAACCCGGCCGGCGCTCGCCCGCTTCCGCGTCATCACATCCGGCGGACGGCCGGTCAGCGGCGCGCTGGTCTACGCGATCGGCGTACCGGCGAACCGGGTGAGCCGTCCGTCCGAGACGAGAACTGACGGGAACGGGTGGGCGACTGTCGTCTTCCGGACGCTGCGCGGGCTTCCGTTCAAGAACGGCGCACGCCTGACGATCTTCGTCCGGGCTCGCAAGCCGGGCGGGAGCGTCCTCGGCGGCGTCTCGACTCGGCGGCTCGTCTCGATCGGGGTGCACCGAGGGTAGAGGCGGGTCACCCCAAAGCTCGCTCGCTAATTCCCGCCGTAGACGATCTCGGCGAAGCGAGACAACTCGGCCGCGGCCGAGCGGACGGTCCTGATCGCCTTGTCGTAGTCCATCCGCGAGGAGCCGATCAGGCTGACGGCGCCGAGGGTGCGGTTGGCCATCCCATCGGCCGCTCCGACGAGGGCGAGGTTACGAAGCGCCGGGTTGGCGAGCTCGTCCCCGACCCGGACGAACGGGCGCAGCGGGTCGAGCGCCTCGGCGAGCAGGTCGAGGAGGACCCGCCGCCGCTCGAGCAGATCGATCAGCGACCGGTACGAGCTCAGCTCCTCGTCTCGGACGTTGTCGAGGAAGCCGGCCGCGCCGCCGACGTAGACGCGCTGCTCGGCGTCTTCGGCCTCGGTGAACGCCGCGGCGAGCACGTCGAGGAACTCCCGCTCGACCTGGGACAGCGGAGCTGGGCGCTGCCGAGGGTGAGCACGACGAGCTGGTGTTCAGGTAGGCGCCGGCCCAGTGCGCAAGCCCGGGGTCGATCGGCGTGTGGAACGCGTAGACCCGTTTGGTCACCCCGCCGCTGGAGGTGATCACGACCACCATCACCACCTGCGGCTGGAGGAGGAGCACCTCGACGTGCCGCACCCTCGCCGTCTGAATCGGCGGCGCCGAGACGAGCGCGATCAGCCGGGTGACCTGCGAGAGCATCTCTGTTGTCGCCTGCAACGCAGACTCGACCTCGCTTTGCGCCTCGGTCAGGTCGAGCGGGAAGCTCGCCGGGCGGAAGACCGGCGGTCGACGTAATAGCGGTAGCCCCGGTCGGTCGGCACGCCGCCGGCCGATGTGCGGATGCGTCAGCGGGCCGATCCGTTCGAGTTCGGCGAGTTCGTTCCGCACGGTCGCTGGCGACACGGGCATGCCCGCCCGCCGTGACCCAGTGCGGCCTCTCGTAACGTTGCACCGGAAATCCGGTCATCGTTCAGGCGGCGAGCTTGAGCTCGGTCGTTCTGGCGGCTCGGCGTTGGTGGCGTTTGGCGGCTTCGATCTTTCGGCGTGCGCGCTCGACGGGGCTGTTGTGGTAGCGGACGTGCTCGGCGAGCGCGTAGCCGAAGGCGTCCCAGTCGAGTAGTCGGCGTTCTTGCAGACAAACTCGTCGATCGCGCCCAAGGTGCTCTCGATCCGGTTCAAGTAGCTGGCGTAGGTCGGCGTCGGCACCGACTCGTCCGTGAGCAGCATGCGCGCGATCTCCGGCACGCTCATCAGCGTGTTCGAAGCCAAAAGGATCATCGCCCGCTGCCTGGTCGAGGCCAACCTCGACTGCTTCGACAGCCGCTTCAACCGCTGCCCCTCATGCGGGGCGAGCGCGCGCACGAACACCGACGGTGGACGCATCGACACCTCCTCAGGTCGCATGCGTCCCGATTCGACACCAACCCGCGAGGTCCCGCGAAGTTTCCGGTGAAACATTTCGAGTAGCCGCTAAGCGCTAGACTCGCGGCCTCAGGCGCGCGTCGCCCGCAGCTTCCGCCGCAGCCCGAGCAGCCGGCCGACCACCGAGCGGGCGTAGCCGTGCAGGACGACGAGACGGACCCAGAGCCAGAGGAACGGTCGC
>JBBRXG010000061.1:0-18606 GCA_038248655.1 Gaiellales bacterium | reverse complement strand
ACACGTCGGTAGAGTCAGGTTCCGTGCGCCACCGCGTCACTCTGATCCCCGGCGACGGGACGGGCCCCGAGCTGACCGAGGCGACCCGTCGCGTGCTCGAGGCGACGGGCGCCGAGTTCGACTGGGACGTGCAGCACGCGGGCACCGACGTGATGGAGGAATACGGCGGCAATCCGCTCCCCCCGCACGTGCTCGACTCGATCCGGGCGAACGGCGTCGCGCTGAAGGGGCCGATCACGACGCCGGTGGGCGGCGGCTTCCGTTCGGTCAACGTCGGCCTGCGCAAGGAGCTCGACCTGTACGCGCAGGTTCGCCCCTGCAAGTCGTACGCCGGCGTCCGCAGCCGCTTCGACGACGTCGACCTGATCATCGTTCGCGAGAACACCGAGGATCTCTACGTCGGGATCGAGTACGAGCAGGGCACCCCCGACGCCGAGGAGCTGATTCGCTGGATCGAGTCGAAGGGCGGCAGGCTGCGGTGGCGCGACGCCGGCCTCTCGATCAAGCCGATCTCGGTCACCGGAACGCGCCGGATCTTCGAGTTCGCCTTCGACTACGCGCGCCGGAACGGCCGGCGCAAGATCACAGCGGTACACAAGGCGAACATCATGAAGTTCTCGGACGGGCTCTGGCTCCGGGTCGCACGCGAGGTCGCCGCCGCGAACAGCGACATCGAGTTCGACGACCGGATCGTCGACAACATGTGCATGCAGCTCGTCCAGCGGCCCGAGGAGTACGACGTGCTCGTGCTGCCGAACCTGTACGGCGACGTGCTCTCCGACCTCTGCGCCGGGATGATCGGCGGGCTCGGGCTCGCGCCGGGGGCGAACTTCGGCGAGCAGGCGGCGGTCTTCGAGCCGACCCACGGCTCCGCTCCGAAGTACAAGGGCCAGAACAGGGTCAACCCGATGGCCGAGATGCTGTCCGGAATGCTCTTGTTGCGCCACCTCGACGAGACCGAGGCGGCCGATCGCCTGGAGGACGCGATCTCAGAGGTGATCCGCGAGGGGAAGAGCGTCACCTACGACATGAAGCCGACCCGCGACGACCCGACCGCAGTCGGGACGAGCGAGGTCGCGGACGCGATCATCGCCGTTCTCGCTCGCACGAGAACGGCTAGTGGGATCACTCGATGAGTCAGCTGCAGAAAGGGAGGCACGAGTTCAAGCCTCTGAACGGCAGGCGGAAGATCACCGTCGTCGGCGCCGGGAACGTCGGCGCCACCTGTGCGCTCGAGCTGGCACGCCGCGACTACGCCGACGTCGTGCTGGTCGACATCATCCCGAACTTCCCCCAGGGGAAGGCCCTGGACATGAACCAGGCCGGCTCGGTGCTTGGCTTCGAGCCGAACATCGTCGGGACGAACGGCTACGACGAGAGCGAGGGCTCGGAGATCGTCGTGATCACCGCCGGCAAGCCGCGCGCGCCGGGGATGAGCCGCGACGACCTGGTCGCGACGAACGAGTCGATCGTCGGCTCGGTCACCCGCGAGGTCATCAAGCGCTCGCGCGACGCGATCCTCGTCGTCGTCTCGAACCCCCTCGACGCGATGTGCCACGTGGCGAAGGCCGCGTCGCGGTTCAAGAAGCAGCGCGTCGTCGGCATGGCCGGGATCCTCGACACCGCGCGCTTCTCGGCCTTCATCGCCTGGGAGACCGGCGCGTCCGTGAAGGACGTGACCGCGATGGTGCTCGGCGGCCACGGCGATCAGATGGTTCCGGTCGTCTCGGCGACGACGGTCGGTGGCGTCCCGCTCGACCAGCTCGCCTCGGCGGCGGCGATCAAGAAGATGGTCACGCGCACGCGCACGGGCGGCGGCGAGATCGTCGACTTGCTCGGCACCTCCGCGTGGTACGCGCCGGGCGCCGCTGCCGCCCAGATGGTCGACGCGATCATGCTCGACGAGAAGCGCGTGCTGCCCTGCACCGCCTTCCTGGAGGGCGAGTACGGCGTGCGCGACCTCTATATGGGCGTGCCGGTGAAGCTCGGCGCCGGCGGCGTCGAGGAGATCGTCCGGCTCAAGCTCACGGCGGCAGAGAAGACGATGTTCAAGGAGTCTGCCGGCGCAGTGCGCGATGTCGTGAAGGTTCTGAAGAGGAAGTAGTGCGCCCGACGACGACGCGGAGGGCG
The DNA here is from genome assembly GCA_038248655.1 of Gaiellales bacterium. Taxonomy (GTDB): domain Bacteria; phylum Actinomycetota; class Thermoleophilia; order Gaiellales; family Gaiellaceae; genus DATBLE01. The sequence goes on along the minus strand of JBBRXG010000061.1, from coordinate 16,476 downwards.
TCGGTGTGCGCGGTCGTCGTCGACGAGTCCGGACGTGTGGTGCTCCAGCAGCGCCGCGACAACGGCCGCTGGGCGCTTCCCAGCGGCGCCGTCGAGCACGGCGAGACGATCGTGCAAGCGGTGGTGCGCGAGATCGAGGAGGAGACCGGGTGTTCCGTCGAGATCGTTCGAATCACGGGCGTGTACTCGGATCCCGAGCAGACCACGATCAGCTACCCGAACGGCGACGTCGTCCACTACGTCTCGGTTTGCTTCGAGTGTCGGTTCGTCGGAGGGCACGTCTCGCTCGACCGAGGAATCGGCGGACGCGAGATGGTTCGCACCCGACCGAGCGCTGGCCGTTGTCTGGGCTCCGCATCAGGTCCGCCTGCAGCACGCATTCGCGCATGATCTCGCCGCCGCCTGGTCCTGAATGGACACGTCTGGGGTCTGACCCCACTCCTTCCCTTCAGGAAGGTCGGGACCGGACAACGGTCTTCCTTGCTTGTTCCTTCGTCTCTCTTGGACCTGTCAGGGGTCTGACCCCTGACAGGTCGACTCCTGACAGATCCCTCTAAGCTGGGTGCGATGGATCTCGGCCTCCAGGGCAGGACGGCGATCGTCTGCGGCGCGTCCTCCGGGATGGGTCTCGCGATCGCCGAGGCGCTCGTCGCCGAGGGCGCGAACGTGGCCATGTTCGGGCGGCGCCGAGACCTCCTCGAGCGGGAGGCAGACCGGGTCGGCGCCCTCGCGGTCCGCGGAGACCTGACCATCCCGACCGACCTCTCGCGCCTCGTCGAGCAGACGCTCGGCGCGTTCGGGGGGATCGACATCCTCGTCAACAACGGCGGCGGCCCACCGCCCGGTCCCGCCGCCGGCGTGGCCGACGACGCGGTCGAGGAGGCGGTCCAGCTGCTGCTCCTCTCGGCGATCCGGCTGACCAACCTCTGCCTTCCCCACCTCGAGCAGAGCGGCCGCGGCCGGATCGTGAACATCGAGTCGAGCTCCGTGCGCGCGCCGATCGACAATCTCGCGCTCTCGAACGCCCTGCGGCCCGGCGTTGTCGGCTGGATGAAGACTCTCGCCCGCGAGGTCGGATCGAAAGGGATCACCGTGAACACGATCGCCCCCGGAAGGATCGACACCGAGCGGCTGCGCTCGCTGGACGGGGGCGGCGACATCGCGCAGGTCCCGCTCGGCCGCCTCGGCGACCCGGCCGAGATCGCGGCCGTCGCCTGCTTCCTGGCCTCCGACCGCGCCGGCTACGTCACCGCGACCGTCGTACCGGTCGACGGCGGCCTCACCCGAAACCTGCTCTAGGTGCGCGTCCTGCGAGCGCTGACGCCGGTGCGGCTCGCGGGCGGCGGTCTGATCCTCCTCCTCCTCGCGGCCGCGCTTCTCTGGCTGATCCCCTCGGGCGAGTACATCCTCCTCCCCGACACCGCCCGTCCGGTCGCGCCGCTCGTGGTGGTGAAAGGCGGCCACGACCCGACGGACGGCGGCGGGATCTACTACGACGCGGTGATCGTCAGGCGGGCGAAGCTGTTCGAGCAGCTCTTCCACTTCGTGCACAGCGGCGAGACGCTCGTGCCCGCCGACCAGATCAACCCGCCCGGGGTGAGCGACAGCCGGCGGCGCAACCTCGATCTCCGCGAGATGGCGCGGTCGCAGGACGTCGCAGGGGCGATCGCGCTCCAGTACCTCGGCCACAAGGTCGTCCTCCGCCCGACGGGAGCGCTGATCGAGGACGTGCTCGGCGGATCACCCGCGGCGGCGGCCGGGTTGCAGCCGACCGAGGTGATCGTCGCCGTCGACGGCGCTCCGGTTCGCACACGCAACGACCTCCGCCGGGTGATGTCCCGGCACCGGCCGGGCGACACGGTTCGGCTGACGATCCGCGACGCGAAGGAGCTGCGGCCGGTCTCGATCAGGACGATGGCCGACCCCGCCGACCCGAAGCGGGCGCTGATCGGCGTGACGGTGGTTCAGGCCGCCGAGGTGAAGCTCCCGATCGGCGTGAGGATCGACGCCGGCTCGATCGGCGGGCCGTCGGCCGGGCTCGCGTTCGCGCTCGACGTGGTCGAGGAGCTCGGCCGCGACGTCGACCGCGGCCACAAGGTCGCGGCGACCGGCCAGCTCGAGCTGGACGGCTCCGTCCTCCCGATCGGCGCCGTCAAGCAGAAGACGATCGGCGTGCGCCGGGCGGGGGTGGACGTCTTCCTTGTGCCTGCTGGGGATAACGCGAAAGAGGCCCGCAAGTACGCGGGTCCGGTCAAGGTGATCCCTGTGGAGAGTTTTCGACAGGCGTTGCGGGCGCTGGCAACGCTCGCTCCGAAGCGCTAAAGAACCTGCATATCCGGCTTTTTGGAATCGTCCGCAAAGAGCACGGTTTTCGTGGACCACCCTCTTGAAGCCGGACACGCGCGTCCTATGATCGCTCTTCGTTCGACGGCATCCGGCAGGCAAGGGGACACGTGGGCAAGCGACTCGATCTAACGTGCGACGACTGTTTCTTCCACAAAGCGGGCCTCTGCGCGCTCCAGCTCGAATCGCCGTGCCCCACGTTCCGCCACGCCGAGCGAGGGCTCCTGACGCCACCGCCGCAGCCGCGGCTCGTGCCCCGGCCGGTGAGCGCCTTCGCACGCGAGGCCGCCGCGGCGTAGAATCCGGACGATGGGCGTCGCTCGCCTTCCGCTCGCTCCCGTGGAGGAAACCGTGTTTCCGCCACGAGCCCCCTTCATCGACCGGCCGCCTCTTCCGGGGGAACCTCCCGGTTCCACCCGGCCCCTCCCCGCTCACCGACCGGGAACCGGTTGATGAGCACGCCACAGCCGCCTGGAGACCCGGAGCCGACGCGGCCCCCGGCCCCGCTGCTACCGACCGCGACCGACCCGGCCGAGCCCGAGCGGGCCCCGTCACCGGCACAGGAGCCGGCTCCGGCGCCGATCGAGGACGCGGATCGCCCGTCCACGTGGCAGCCGCTCCTCTACCTGCGAATCGTGATTCTGCTGCTCGTCGTCGCCTACGCGATCGCGTTCGTCGCCCAGAACACCAATCGGATCCCCGTCGACTTCGTCTTCTGGACGGCCAAGGTGCGGCTGATCTGGGAGATCCTGCTGCTGCTCGTGATCGGCCTGGTCGGCGGAATCCTGCTCTCGCAGCTACACCGGCACCGGCGCCGAGCGAGGCTCGCGAAGAAGGCCGGCCAGTCGCCCGACTCCGGTACGCACGTCGGACGGCGAGACAAAGCTGAAGGCAAGCCGCGCTGAGGTGGCACCACCCGCGCCGGGCGGGAAGAAATCGCCGCCCTTGACGAACGGCACGCCCGCCTGCACGGCCCGGACGAGAAGCGCGTCCGCATCGGTTCCCGCCGGCAGGTCGAGCCAGACGAAGTAGCCACCCATGGGACGGCTCCAGCTCGCGCCCTCGGGAAGCTCGTCAGCGAACGACTCGAGCATCGCGTCGCGCCGCTCGCGCAGCGCGGCGACGACGTGCGCGACGTTCGTCTCCAGCAGGCCGCGGCGCACGAACTCGAGCACGGCCGCCTGGGGAAGTAGCGCCGGCGTCAGGTAGGTCTGGACCGCGAGCTCCTCGAGCCGTCCGATCAGCTCGCTCGGCCCGACCAGGTACCCGACCCGCAGGCCAGGCGAGACGATCTTCGAGAACGAGAACGAGTAGACGACGCCCTCGCCCTCTGCGAGCTCGAAGATCGTCGGCGGCGGCTCTCCCTCGAAGCGGACGAGCGCGTACGGGTCGTCCTCGACGACGAGCAGCTCACCCCCTCGGGCGAGCTCGGCCAGCCGCTGCCGGCGCTCGATGGAGAGCGTGCGGCCGCTCGGGTTCTGGAAGGTCGGAATCGTGTAGAGGAAGGAGGCCGGGAGCTCGAGCGCGTCGGGATCCAGCCCCTCGTCGTCCATCGGCACGGGCACCGGCTCGGCCCCCTCGCGCGCCGCGATGTGCAGGGCGCGGTCGTACGTCGGGCCCTCGACAAGCACGCGCGAGCCGCGGTCGAGCAGCACGGCCGCGACGAGCGAGAGACCTTGAAGCGAGCCGTTCGTGACCAGCACCTGTCCGGTGTCGACTCCGTGCCGCTCGGCGATCCAGTCGCGGAGCGGCTCGTAGCCCGCGACGGGGCCGTAGTTGAGCACGGTTGCCCCGTCCCGCTCGACGGCGGCACGAGCACAGTCGGCCAGCTCGGCCACGGGCAAGAGCTCCGGGGCGGGGACGCCCCGCGCGAACGAGATCGTCGCCACGCGGGTCAGTCTAGAGCGAGCGGACGACCTCGGCCGCGATCTGGGCCGCCTCGGTCGGGGTCGTGCCGACCCGGACCCCGGCCGCCTCGAGCGCCTCCTTCTTGGCCTGCGCCGTGCCCGCCGAGCCGGTGATGATCGCGCCCGCGTGCCCCATCGTCTTGCCGGGCGGCGCGCTGAAGCCGGCGATGTACGCAACCACCGGTTTCTTCATCTCGGCGCCGACGAACCGGGCCGCCTTCTCTTCCTCGTCGCCGCCGATTTCGCCGACCATGACGACGATCTCGGTCTCGGAGTCGGCCTCGAAGCGCTCCAGGACGTCGATGAAGGAGGAGCCGACGACGGGGTCGCCGCCGATTCCGACGATCGTCGAGTTGCCGAGGCCGAGCCCGGTCAGCTCGTTGCCGATCTGGTAGGTGAGCGTGCCCGACCGCGAGACGACGCCGATCGAGCCCTCGCGGAAGATCTCGGCCGGGATGATCCCGACGTTCGCCTTTCCCGGCGAGAGCGCGCCCGGGCAGTTCGGCCCGATCATCGTCACCCCGCGGGGACGGATGTAGTTGTAGAGGCGGAGCATCTCGTGCGCGGGCAGGCCCTCGGAGATGCACACGACCGTGCCGATGCCGGCGTCCACCGCCTCGTAGATCGCGTCGGTCGCGAACCGAGCGGGCACGAAGATCATGGTCGTGTTCGCCCCGGTCTCGGCGACCGCCTCCGCGACGGTGTCGAAGACGGGGACGCCCTCGACCTCCTGGCCGCCCTTGCCCGGGGTCACTCCGGCTACGAGCTGCGTGCCGTACGCCCGGTTGCGCAGCCCGTGGAAGGATCCCTCCCGGCCGGTCAGCCCCTGAACGAGGAGCCGCGTCTCGCGGTCGACGACGATCGCCACTACTTCAGGCCCTTCAGGGCGAGCCGGTCGAGCGTGATCCAGCCGTTCTCGATCCGGTCGGCGGCCAGCTCGCGAACGCGCCCGGCCTCGGAGCCGCCGCACCCGGCGCGGGCGAGCCACGGCTCGACCTCCACCCTGATCTGGAGCGCGCGCACGTCCCCGACACGAAGCCCGGCCACGTCGAACAGCCCACGCCACTCCGCCTCCGAGAGACAGCGCACGTGTGAGGGGTCCCGGAGGCGCTCCGCTTCCTCGAGCGCCTGGCCTCCGAACCCGTTGCCGACGACGACCACGGTGCGGGAGGCCACCCGCACCATCTCTTCGAGCGCCGCCCGGACGTCCTCGAAGTGGTGCGTCCCGAGCCGGGAGACGACCAGGTCGAAGCTTCCGTCCGCGAACGGCAGCTCCTCGCCCCGGGCGACGACGTCCGGCCGCATCCCGGGCGCAGCGTCCGTCGTCACGACGGTCAGGCCGGTCTCGCGCAGGACCCGCGCGACGTGGCCGCCGCCGGAGGCGACGTCGAGCGCAGTCTTCGCCCCGGCGGCCCACTCGACGATCAGGTCGAGGTCCGGGCCCTCGCGATGCGCAGCACTCTCCCGGTACGCGGCCGCCCGACCGGACCACACGTCACTGGTCAGACGACCAAAGGTCATTTGGCCAGCTCCACTGCCCGCCGCGCCGCGTCCAGCATCGTCGGCTCGACGTGCAGGTTCGCCGGTGCGGCTTCCGCGAGCAGGAGCCGCCCCTCGTCCGCGTTCGTTCCGTCGAGGCGGACGACGATCGGGTGCGAGATCGTCATCTGGTCGAGTGCCTGGAGGATCCCGCGTGCAACCTCGTCGCAGCGCGTGATGCCGCCGAAGACGTTGAAGAGGATCGAGCGCACCTGCGGATCGCCGGTGATGATCTCGAGCGCATCGACGACCCCCTGCGCGTCGCCTCCACCGCCGAGGTCGCAGAAGTTCGCCGCGCTCCCGCCGGCGAGCGCGATCACGTCGAGCGTCGACATCACGAGACCGGCACCGTTGCCGAGGATGCCGACCTCGCCGTCGAGCTTGACGTACGTGACGCCCACCTCGCGGGCGGCCCGCTCCTCGGCCGGATACGCCTCCGGGTCGCGCATCTCCGTGATGTCCGGGTGCTTGTGCAGCGCGTTGTCGTCGACCGTTAACTTGGAGTCGAGCGCCCTCACCTCGCCCTCCGGCGTGACGATCAGCGGGTTGATCTCACACAGCATCGCGTCGAAGCCCGTGAACGCCTCGTACAGGCGGCCGACGATCGCTGCGATCTGCTTCTGCTCCTCCGGATCGGAGACCCCGGCGCCGTAGATCAGGCGGCGGGCGTGGTGAGGCTGGAAGCCCTCGAGCGGATCGACATGGAGCCGGACGAGCGCGTCCGGGCTCGAAGCGGCGACCTCCTCGATGTCGACGCCCCCCTGTGTCGTGAACATGAGGAGGCTCTGCTTCGCACCCCGGTCGAACGTGACGGAGACGTAGTACTCCTTCGCGATCTCCGACGCTTTCTCGATCCAGAGCCTGCGCACGACGTGGCCGCTGATGTCGAGCCCGAGGATCTCCTCTGCGCGCGCCTCGGCCTCGCCCGGATCGGCAGCGAGCTTGATCCCACCGGCCTTGCCACGCCCGCCGGTCAGCACCTGCGCCTTGACGACCACCTGGCCGCCGAGCTCCTCGGCGGCGGCTCGTGCCTCGGCAGGCGTCGTCGCAATCCTCCCCTCCGACACCGGGATCCCGACGCGGCGGAACAGCTCCTTCCCCTGGTACTCGTAGAGGTCCAAAGCGCCCGCGAGCCTAGCGGACGTCCGGGTCGACCCGCGCAGATCGAGAAGGTCGCCTTCGCGTTTCGAGCGCACGCAGAAACCTGGTCGGGCACGATTCACCGCCGGCCGGCAGGGCATACACTCGACCGACCACACTCCTTCGAAGGAGGCACGGACCATGAACGAAGAGAACACCCTCTCCGACGACCAGATCGGAACCGCCGGCTCCACCGCGCTGCCCGCAGATGCCGACGACACCGACGGCACCGACGGCGACACCGACGGGACCGACGGCGACTCGGGCGAAGCGGACGGCGACTCGGACGGGACGGACGGCTACTCGGGCGGGACCGACGGCGACTCGGACGGCACCGACGGCGACGCCGACGCAGAAGACCCGAGCTAGCGGGGCGCTCGAGCGCTGCGTCGAGCCCTTCGACGCTGCGGAGTTCCTCGACCGGTACTGGGAGCAGCAGCCGCTCGCCGTCGCGCGGGCCGGGGTCGGTCGATTCGACGACCTCCTGGCGGTCGCCGACGTCGAGCGGCTGGTCTCCTCGGGAGGAGCGCGCACCCCGGGATTGCGGCTCGTCCGCGAGGGCGGGACGATCGCCGAATCGGACTACACGTCCGACATCTCCTGGCGGCCGAAGCCGTTCACGGGCGTCGCCGATGCCGACCGGGTCGCGGCAGCATTCGAGACCGGGGCAACGATCGTCCTCCAGGCGCTCCATCACAACTGGCTCCCGCTCGCGCGTTTCTGCCGTGCGCTCGAGGCGGAGCTGGGTCATCCGGCTCAGGCGAACTCGTACTACACGCCCCGCCGCTCCCAGGGGTTCGCCGTCCACCACGACACGCACGACGTCTTCGTCCTGCAGGTCGCGGGCGAGAAGCACTGGCGGGTCTACGACCCGCTGCTCGAGCTCCCTCTGAAGGCGCAGCGCTGGTCGAAGGCCCTCGGCGAGCCGGGGCCGCCGGTGCTCGAGCTGACCCTCGGGCCCGGGGACACGCTCTATCTCCCGCGTGGCTGGCTGCACGAGGCGCTGACCTCGGACACCGATTCGCTCCACATCACGGTCGGCATCAACGTTCACACGTGGCTGGACGCCTTCCGGGCCGCGCTCGAGGACTGCGCCGACGACGTCGCGTTTCGGCGCTCGGCCGGCGAGGACGACGCCGCCGATGCGCTGCTCGACCAGCTCGCCGAGCGCCTGCGCCGCGAAGAGGTCGCGCGTCGTGCCCGGGCCCGGCTCGTCGACACGCGGCGGCCGATCCTCGACGGGCAGCTCGAGGAGGTCCGCCGGCTCGAGTCGCTGACCGCGGACACTCCGCTCGTCCGGCGCGAGACCGTGATCGCCGACCTCCACGGCACCAGGCTGTCGTTCGAGGGCAAGCGGCTCGAGTTCCCCGAGTACGCGCGCACGGAGCTCGAGGCCGTGCTCGCTTTCGACGAGCCGTTCACTGCCGCCGAGCTCCCGGGAGAGCTGGACGAGGAAGGCCGCCTGGTGCTCGTCAGGCGGCTGATTCGCGAAGGATTCTTGCGGCGTAGTGCCGCGGGTGCCTGAGCGTCTCGCTCGCGCAGGTCAGGTACGTGAGCGTTCCCGGCACCGGCAGGACCTCGACCGCGTAGACGCGCCCGCCCGCCCGGAACGAGACGACCGGCCCGTCGCGCGCGACGAGCTCGAGGTCGCCGACCCCCCATCGTCCGGTGGCCTCACGCACCGCCCGCTCGGCCGCCTGCTCGTCGAAGCCGTAGGCGGACCGGCCGCGGTAGTGCTCAGGCTCGATCCTCCCGGCGAGGTACCCGTCGAGCACGGCCCAGGCGGCGGCCGGGCCGACGCGGCCGAAGTAGAGGCCCTGCGGAAGGCAGACGACGTTGCCGGCGAAGCGGTCGCCGCCGACGTGGGACGACTGCCACACCCAGTCCTCCTCGGCCTGGTCGGACAGGGCCTGGTAGAGCGGTCGGCCGTAGCGGGCACAGCAGCGGTCGTGCTTGCCGTGTGTGCAGACCAGGACGAGCGGGTGGCCGAGCGGCTCCCCCGGCGCGGTCAGATCGAGGTCGAGCAGATCCTCGTAGCCGCCGAGCTCGGCCCCGTAGAGCGCGCCGCCGCGCTCGGGTGAGCTTCCCCACAGGACGGCGAGCCCGCGCGTGCCCCTGCGCTCCGTCCGCCGCAGGAAGAGGAGCTTGGTGAACGGTCGTGAGGACGCCTGCTCGCGCAGCCGGGCCTTGACCTGGTCGGAGAGGCCGCTGCCCGCGAGGGCGTCGTGGCCCCAGAGCCCCCGGTACTCGACGAGCAGCCAGTGATCGACGCGACTCGCGGTGGCCGCGAGCGGCTCGGCGTTCTGCCGCGAGTCCTCGGAGCAGAACGACCTAGGCTCTCGCATCCGCCTCCCTCGCTGCCGTCCCGGCAGCGGCGACCACGCAGATCACCTGGCCGGTCGCCACCGGTTCTCCGGCCGCGACGGACAGTTCGGAGACGACCCCGTCCCGCACCACGTGCACCTCGTTCTCCATCTTCATCGCCTCGACGATGCAGATCACCTGTCCGGCCGTCACCGGATCCCCGTCGGCGACCCGCACCGAGAGGACCGTGCCCTGCATCGGGCTGACGATCGCGTCGCGCCCGCCCGCACCGGCGGCGCCGGCCGCGATCCGGGCCCGGCGGCGCTCGGCCAGCTCGACCCAAGGCGGCCCCGGCGTCAGGATGCGGACGTCGAACCGCCGGCCGTCCAGCTCGATCGTCGACGCCCGCTCGCGGAGGCTTCCGTCCGAGGCTGTCGCCACCTCCATTGCCCGGTGGGACAGCTGCTCCGCTTCCTGCGCGAGCTCCGGCGACTCCACGATGCCGTGACAGGTTCCACCTGCGATGAAACACGGCCGGCGGAGGAGCGCCCGGTGAAAGCCGAGCAGCGTCGTCAGGCCGCCGATCTCGAACTCGTCGAGCGAGCGCAGCATCCGCATGCGGGCGTGCTCGCGGTCGACGCCGTGGACGATCAGCTTCGCGACCAGCGGGTCGTAGAGCGGCGAGATCTCCGATCCGTCCTCCACGCCCGAGTCGACCCGCACTCCGGGTCCGCCGGGCTCGCGGTAGCCTGCGATCCGCCCGGGCGTCGGGAGGAAGCCGGTGGCCGGGTCCTCCGCATTGATCCGGCACTCGATCGCGTGCCCGCCGAGTCGGACATCCTCCTGATCGAGCCGAAGCGGCTCGCCGGCCGCGATCAGCACCTGCTCGCGGACGAGGTCGAGACCCGTCGCCAGCTCCGTGACGGTGTGCTCGACCTGGATGCGCGTGTTCATCTCCATGAAGTAGTACGCGCCCCCGGGGGCGAGCAGACCCTCGATCGTCCCCGCCGAGCGATAGCCGACCGCCCGCGCGGCGTCGACGGCGATCGCCCCGATGCGCGCTCGGAGGGCGTCGTCGACCGCTGGCGAGGGCGTCTCCTCGACCAGCTTCTGGTGACGCCGCTGGATCGTGCAGTCGCGCTCGCCGAGATGGATGACCTTCCCGTGGGCGTCGGCCAGGATCTGAACCTCGACGTGCCGAGGGTCCCGGAGGTACTTCTCGACGTAGACGGCCGGATCGGAGAAGTACGCCTCGCCCTCGCGGCGGGCGGACTCGAAGGCGCTCTCTGCCTCCCCACGGTCCTCGACGACGCGGAAGCCCTTGCCGCCGCCGCCGGCCGACGCCTTGATCGCGATCGGCCAGCCGAGCTCGTCTCCGAGCCGGATCACCTCGCCGGCTGACTCGACCGGCTCGGTCGTCCCCGGGATGATCGGTACGCCTGCGGCGCTCATGCGTCCACGCGCCTCCGTCTTCGAGCCCATCGCCTCGATCGCGTCGGGCGGGGGGCCGATCCAGACGAGGCCGGCCGACTCGACCGCGCGGGCGAAGCTTGCACTCTCGGCCAGGAATCCGTACCCGGGGTGGATTGCGTCGACGCCGGCTCGGCGGGCCGTGTCGATGATCCGCTCCTGGTGCAGATAGCTCTCTGCCGGCGCGCCCGGGCCGAGGCGCCAGGCCTCGTCGGCCGCGCGGACATGCCGCGCCGTCCGGTCGGCCTCCGAGTACACGGCGACCGGGCTGATCCCGAGCTCTCGCAGCGTCCGGAAGATCCGGACCGCGATCTCGCCCCGGTTGGCAACGAGCACTTTCGAGAAGGGCGCCATCGGAACGTATTCTCCCCGAAGCGATGGGACTGGCCGACCAGCTGACCGCCGCGCGCATCGTCGCCGCACCGTTCGTGATCGCCCTGTTCGAATGGGGCTTCCACGGGCACGCGTACTGGGCGACCGGGCTCTTCATCGCGGCGATGGCGACCGACCAGGTGGACGGGTGGCTCGCGCGCCGTCAGGGACGGACGACGCCGCTCGGCTCGCTGCTCGACCCCGTCGCGGACAAGGTGCTCGTGCTGGCGACGTTGATCGTCCTCGTCGACCTCGACATCCTCGCCGGCTGGATGGTGGCGGCGATCGTCGCCCGCGAGCTCCTCGTCTCCGGACTCCGGCTTGCGGCGATCGAGCGCGGGGTCATCATCCAGGCGCGCGACCTCGGGAAGATCAAGACGTGGTCACAGGCGGTCGCGGCCGGTCTGGGCGGCTTCGCAGCCGCGGGAGCGTGGGGCCAGTCGGTTGCCTGGTGGGGCCTCCTGGTCGCGGTCGTCCTGACCTGGATCTCCGGGCTCGACTACGCCCGCGCCGCTCCGGGCCTCCTGCGCGGCCGCGCGCTTGCCTGATCCGAGCCTGCCTCCACGGCGCCCGCCGGGCTACGAAGGCTCTTCCGCCTCGTCCTCGACCGACTCCCGGACGCCCGCCTCCCACCAGGCCGACGGGTCGCCGGCCGGCCGGACGTTCGCCTCCGCGAGCGCCAGGAGCACCGCCTCCCGCTCCGCGGCGGTCGGTTCGGGGATGATCTCGAACTCCACGGCGCATCACCCTAAAGGAAGAGGCGTCGCCGGACGATGAGGTTGAGATGAGCCGCCGCCTGCCTCGCTGTATCTCGGCCCTGCTCCTCGTCGGAATGGTGATCGCCGCGCCCGCGGCCGCCGCGCGCTCGTGGGCGGCACCGCAGATCAGGATCGTCGCCGCGAAGGGCCTGATGGGCGGACAGGCGTCGGCGTTCCGGCCGAACGACCCCTTGGCCTGGGGGGAGCTCACCGACCTCGTCTCGGGCCTGGCCGGCAAGGAAGCGCCGACGATCGCCGATCCCGGCTCGGCGGCAACGATCGCCCAGCTCGATGCACAGCTGGTCAACGCGGTCGGACTCCTGCCCGCGGCGCGTCAGTTCTCGAGCGCGCTTCGCGCCGCCGGCCTGACCCCGACCCGGTACTTCGGCACCGAGACCGTCGCCCGCCTGATCGGCCTGCGGGTCAACCACCCGGCTGCGCAGGACTCGCTGGAGCTCGGGCCGGACGATCTCGCGACCCGCGCCGAGGCTGCCTACTCGGCTGCGCGCATCCTGTCCTTCACCGGCGGCGAGGTCCAGCTCGTCGCCGGACTCGCCTCGACCTTCCAGCTACCCGGGCTGACCACGCTGCAGCGCAGCATCCTCCAGACGGCCGTCGGGTTCGTCGGCTACCCGTACGTCTGGGGCGGCGCGAGCGAGGTGCGACAGGACCCGTTCGGGATCGGCAGGCAGCTGCCGGGCGGCTTCGACTGCTCCGGGTTCGCGTGGCGGGTCTACAAGCTTCAGCCCTATCCGGGCGCCGCCGCGCTCGCCGGCGTGCTGAAGGGCCGCTCGACGTTCGCGATGAGCGGCGAGGTCGCGCCGGCCAGGCGGATCCCGCTTCAGCGGCTCCAGCCCGCTGACCTCCTCTTCTTCGGCGAGCTCGGCCCGCAGTCCAGACCGAACCAGATCGATCACATGGGCGTCTACCTGGGGAACGGCTGGTTCGTCCAGTCGTCCGACCAGGGCGTCGCGCTCGCACCGCTCACGACACCGTGGTACGCGAAGCGGTTCGCGTGGGCCCGCCGGCCGCTCGCCGAAGCCGGCCTCGGCTAACCCAGCGCCACGGGGACCGCTCGCCGAGCTCCGATCGCCCGCCTGTGCGCTCGTAACAGTCTGTTACTTGCTCGAGATCCGCTTGACCAGGCGGCCGGCACCCCTTGTAACAGTCTGTTACTTGGGCTCGCGCGGCGGCACTGGCATCCCGAACCGGGCCGCCAACAGCTGAAGATCGCGGCGGTCGTCCGATTCGAGCTCATACCCCAGGTGGTGGCGGAACTGGAGCAACGGGCCGATGCAGCGGACCTCTCGCCCGGCGATCCACCCGATCGCGGCGAGCTCGCCTGCCGGATAGAAGCCCCAGGCGTCCTCGCCGATGCGCTGCCAGCCGTTTCACCGCTCGTCGAAGCCAACCGGGTGGAGGTCGATCCGGCGGCCCTCTCGGTGGCGCAGCACAAACCGCGCCGGCGGGCCGGGCTGGGCCTCCGCATCGTGCTCGAAGCCGATCGCGGCGAGCGTGGTTCGGTACCGGTCGAGCTCGGCCCGGTCGACCACGAGGTCGACGTCGTCGCGCTCGCGCGTCTCCTCGCCCAGCAGCGCATCGATCCCCCAGCCGCCGTCCAATCGGTACCACAGCTCCGCTCGCTCGAGCACGCCGACGACCTCGAGGAGATCGTCGGCGGAGATCACAGCGGGATGTTCCCGTGCCTGCGGGCCGGTCGGCGCTCGCGCTTCGAGCGGGCCGTCTCCAGCGCGTCGATCAGCACCGGGCGCGTTCGCCGCGGCTCGATCACGTCGTCCAAGTAGCCGCGCTCGGCGGCGGCGTACGGGTTCGCGAACCGTTCCTTGTAGTCGGCGATCAGCTCCGCTCGGCGCTCGGTTGCGCCGTCACCCTCCAGCTCCTTCCGGAAGACGATGTTGACCGCGCTCTCGGGGCCCATGACCGCGACCTCTGCGGTCGGCCAGGCGAAGTTGAAGTCGGCACGGATGTGCTTCGAGCTCATCACGTCGTAGGCGCCGCCGTACGCCTTCCGCGTGATCACCGTCAGCTTCGGCACGGTCGCTTCCGCGTACGCGTACAGGAGCTTGGCGCCGTGGCGGATGATCCCGCCCCACTCCTGCGCCGTCCCCGGCAGGAAGCCCGGCACGTCGACGAACGTGACCAGCGGAACGTTGAACGCGTCGCAGGTGCGGACGAAACGCGCCGCCTTGTTCGAGGCATCGATGTCCAGCACGCCTGCGAGCGAGCGAGGCTGGTTGCCCACCACCCCGACGGGATGCCCGCCGAGCCGCGCGAAGCCGCAGACGATGTTCTCCGCCCAGCGTTCGTGCACCTCGAGGAAGTCGCCGTCGTCGACGACGTACCGCACGACCTGCTTGATGTCGTACGGCCTCGTCGGCTCGTCCGGGATCAGCGTGTCGAGCTCGGATGCCTCGCGGTCGCCGGGATCGCTCGGCTCCGAGAAGGGTGGCTGCTGGAGGTTGTTCTGGGGGAGAAACGAGAGCAGGTAGCGAGCGTCCTCGAGACACGCCTCCTCGTCGGAAGAGGTGAAGTGGGCGACGCCGGACTTCGACGCGTGGGTGGCGGCGCCGCCGAGATCCTCGAACGTCACCTGCTCGCCGGTCACGGTCTGGACCACGTCGGGGCCGGTGATGAACATGTACGACGAGCCCTCGACCATGAACACGAAATCGGTGATCGCGGGCGAGTAGACGGCGCCCCCGGCGCACGGTCCCATCACGAGGGAGAGCTGTGGCACGACGCCCGACGCCTGCACGTTCCGCCAGAAGATCTCCGCGTAGCCGGCGAGCGAGACGACCCCCTCCTGGATCCGGGCCCCGCCCGAGTCGTTGATTCCGATCAGCGGAACGCCGAACTTGACCGCCAGGTCCATGACCTTGCAGATCTTCTCGGCGAACACCTCGCTCAACGAGCCGCCGAAGATCGTGAAGTCCTGCGAGAAGACGAAGACCTTCCGGCCGAACACCGTCCCGTAGCCGGTGACGACCGCGTCGCCCCAGGGCCGCTTGTCGCGCATGCCGAACTCGACCTCCCGGTGGCGCACGTAGCGGTCGAGCTCCACGAACGATCCGGGGTCGAGCAGCTTCTCGAGCCGCTCCCGCGCGAGCAGCTTGCCCTCGGCGCGTCTGCGCTCGACCGCCTTCTCGCTCGCCTGGTGGAGCGACTGCTCGCGCAGCGCCTCGAGCCGGGCGAGCTTGCCTTCCGTGCTCCCGTCCACGCGCGGAGCCTAACCTTCGGGCCATGAGGCAGAGGCTTCCGCCGGCACTCAGGGAACGCGACTTCGCCTTTCTCTGGTCGGCGATGCTCTCGATGCGCTTCGCCGAGAACATGATGGCCGTTGCGATCGGCTGGCAGGTGTACGCGATCCACCGGAATCCGCTCGACCTCGGCCTCGTCGGGCTCGCCGAGTTCGTGCCGCTGCCGCTCCTCGCGCTGCCGGCCGGGCAGCTCGCCGACCGGCTGCCGCGGCGGCTGATCGCCGCTCTCTCGCTGACCATGATGGTTGCGGTCGCAGGCGGGCTCCTCGTCGTCACGGTCCACGGCGCCGAGGTCGTCTGGCCCTACTTCGCGCTCGCCGCCGCGACCGGGATCGCGAACGCGATCGGCTGGCCCGCCTTCGGCGCGCTGACGCCCGAGCTCGTCCCGGTCGAGCTCCTCGCCGGCGCGGTGGCGTTGCGGTCTGTCGCGAGTACGATGGCGGTCGTCAGCGGCCCGGCGGTCGGTGGGCTGGTCTTCGTGGCCAGCCCCGCGTCGGTCTACGCGGTCGCGGCCGGACTGTTCCTCGTCGCGGTCGGGGCGATGCTGTCGCTGCGCGCCTCGACGCGGCCGGCGCCGGGCGAGGCGGTCGGGCTCGCGGGCCTCGTCGGCGGCGTCCGGTTCGTCCTCCGGACGCGGATGCTGCTCGGTGCGATCAGCCTCGACCTGTTTGCCGTTCTGTTCGGCGGAGGGATCGCGCTGCTCCCCGTCTACGCGCGAGAGATCCTCCACGTCGGTCCGGTCGGACTCGGCGTGCTGCGCGCCGCTCCGGCGCTGGGTGCGTTCGGCGCTGCGGTGATCCTCACCCGGCGCCCGCTCAGGTGGCCGGCGGGGCCGGCGCTGATGATCTCGGTCGCGCTGTTCGGCGCGTGCCACGTCGTGTGGGGCTGGTCGCACTGGCTGCCGCTGACGCTGGGCGGGTTGGCGGTGGCGGGCTTCGTCGACATGATCAGCGTGAACATCCGCTCGACCACGGTCGCCCTCGTCACCCCGAACGCGCTGCGCGGACGAGTGAACGCCGTGGAGATGGTCTTCATCAGCGCCTCGAACGAGCTCGGCGCCTTCGAGTCGGGGGCGGTCGCGGCGCTGTTCGGCGCGGTGACCACGGTCGTCGCGGGAGGAGTGGCGACGATCGCCCTCGCCGCCGGGTGGACGAAGCTCTTCCCGCCGCTGGCGCGGATGGGGAAGCTCGAAGACCTCCGGCCCGAGCCGGCCGCTAGGCTCGCCGCATGAGCGTCGCTCGCCTTCGGCTCGCTCCCGTGGGGGTAACCATGTTTCCCCCACGAGCCCCCTTCTTTCAGAGGCCGACCCTGTCGGGGGAACCTCCCGGTTCCCCCCGGCCCTTCCCCGCTCATCGGCCAAAGGTT
>JBBRXG010000060.1:0-19203 GCA_038248655.1 Gaiellales bacterium | reverse complement strand
CAGCTAGGCCGGGAGCGCCGTCGTGTCCACGGGCGCGCGGCGCCCGGCCTCGAACTCGCCGATCTCGTCCTCGTGCTCTAGGGTCAGCGCGATGTCGTCGAGCCCGTTCAGCAGCCGGTGACGGCGGGACGGGTCATAATCGAACCGGATCGTCCGGCCCGAGGGATCGACGATCGTCCCGGCGGCCAGGTCGACGGTCAGCTCGACTGTGTCCATCAGCGCCCGCACTTCCTCGGGCGGCAGGGTGATCACGAGCAGCCCGATCTGGGAGGCGTTCGTCGAGAAGATGTCGCCGACCGACGGGGCGATGACCACGTCGAAGCCGAAATCCTGGAGTGCCCACGCAGCGTGCTCACGCGACGAGCCGCAGCCGAAGTTGCGGCCGGTGACGAGGATCGAGGCGTCAGCGTACTCCGGGCGGTTCAGCTCGAAGGCCGGGTCCTTCCGCCAGTCGTGGAACAGGAACTCGCCGTAGCCTGTCCGCTCGATCCGCTTCAGAAACTGCTTCGGGATAATCTGGTCGGTGTCGACGTCCGCCCGGTCGAGGACTGCGACGCGTCCGGTGATGGTGCCGATCGTCTTCATGCTCCCACCGGCTCCGGCTGCAGCTCCCGGACGTCGACGAGCCGGCCCGCGAGCGCAACGGCTGCGGCCGTTGCCGGGCTGACGAGGTGCGTGCGCCCACCGCGGCCCTGCCGGCCTTCGAAGTTCCGGTTCGACGTCGAGGCGCAACGCTCCCCGGGGCCGAGCACGTCCGGGTTCATCCCGAGGCACATCGAGCAGCCCGCGCGCCGCCACTCGAAGCCGGCGCGGAGGAAGATGCCGTCGAGGCCCTCATCCTCCGCCTGGCGACGAACCGACGCCGAGCCGGGGACGACCATCGCCCGCACCGTGGGATGGACGTGCCGTCCCGAGACGATCTGGGCGACGACCCGCAGGTCTTCGATCCGCGCGTTCGTGCACGAGCCGATGAACACCCGGTCGACGGGGATCTCGGCGATCGGCGTTCCCGGCTCGAGCGCCATGTAGGCGAGCGCGCGCTCGGCTGCAGCGCGGTCGTCCGGGTCGGCGATCTCATCGGGGTCGGGGACGCGGCCGTCCACCGGCGCGACCATCCCGGGGTTCGTCCCCCACGTCACCTGGGGCGCGAGCTCGCGGACGTCGATCTCCACCTCCCGGTCGAAGGCCGCGTCTGAATCCGATGGCAGTGCGCGCCACTCGTCGAGGCGGCGTTCCCACTCCGCTCCCGTGAGCGTGCCCGGGCGGCCCTCCAGGTACCCGAAGGTGACGGCGTCGGGCGCGATCATCCCGGCGCGCGCGCCCGCCTCGATCGACATGTTGCAGATCGTCATGCGCCCCTCCATCGGCAGGCCCTCGATCGCCGGCCCCGCGTACTCGATCACGTGGCCGACGCCGCCCGCGACACCGATCCGGCCGATCGCGCCGAGGATCACGTCCTTCGCCGTCACGCCGAGCGGCAGCTCACCCTCGAAGCGGATGCGCATCGTCCCCGGGCGCCGCTGCGGGAGTGTCTGCGTGGCGAGGACGTGCTCGACCTCCGAGGTGCCGATCCCGAAGGCCAGCGCGCCGAAGGCGCCATGCGTCGACGTGTGGCTGTCGCCGCAGACGATCGTCATCCCGGGCTGGGTGACGCCGAGCTCCGGCCCGATCACGTGGACGATCCCCTCGCGGCCGCTGCCCGTCGCGTAGAGGGGGACGCCGAACTCCGCGCAGTTCTGCCGCAGCGCCTCCAGCTGGGCGCGCGCGAGCGGGTCGGTGATCGGGCCGTCGATCGTAGGGACGTTGTGATCCATTGTCGCGAGGGACAGGTCGGGCCTGCGGACCCCCCGGCCGGCGAGGCGGAGCCCCTCGAACGCCTGTGGCGATGTCACCTCGTGGATCAGGTGCAGGTCGACGTACAGGAGTGCCGGCCCGTCGTCTTCCTCGCGGACGAGGTGCGCGTCCCAGACCCGCTCGAAGAGGGTCGCGCCCACCTAGGCCGCCGCTGCCGCCGGGTAGGAGCCGAACACCTTCAGTCGTCTCGTCTTCTCCGTCACTTCGGTGAGAGCATCCTGGATCAGCGCGTCGAACGGGTGACCGTCGAGCACCGCGTGGAAGCAGTAGCGCCACGGCGTGTCCGGGATCGGCCGCGAGACGAGCTGGACGAGGTCGATCCCGTGCCGCGCGAAGGGCTCGATCGCCCGGTGGAGCGCGCCCGGCCGGTGGTCGGTGACGAAGGAGAACGCCGTCCGCCAGTCGCCGGGTGCCCGGTCGAGCCGGGTGTGCGTCGCGACCGAGACGAAGCGCGTGTACGCCTCGGGATGGTCGCCGACATCGCTCTCGATCACGTGCAGCCCGTAGAGGTCGGCTGCACGGCCCCCCGCGATCGCCGCCTCGGACGGGTCTCCGCGATCGGCGACCTCCGCCGCTGCCTCAGCCGTCGTCCGGGCGGCGATTGCGGTCGCCCACGGCATCGCAGCGAGCAGGCGGCGGCACTGGTCCAGGGCCGCCGGGTGCGAGCGGACGATGTGGATTTGCTCGAGCGGCACGTCTGCGACGCCGGCGAGGCAGTGCCGGATGCGTAGCACGGTCTCGTGCTGGATCGACAGCG
The DNA here is from genome assembly GCA_038248655.1 of Gaiellales bacterium. Classification (GTDB taxonomy): domain Bacteria; phylum Actinomycetota; class Thermoleophilia; order Gaiellales; family Gaiellaceae; genus DATBLE01. The sequence continues at coordinate 16,592 of JBBRXG010000060.1, read as the reverse complement.
GGGAGGCGTGCAGCAAGTCGTGTGTCTCCGCGACGGGGCCCGAGAGCGAGCTCTCGATCGGCAGCACGCCGAACTCGACCTCACCCGCGATCGCCGCTTCGGCAACCGCGGAGAAGCTCGAGAGCGGCACGACCCGGGCGTCGCCGGGGAACAGACGGTCACACGCGCTTGCCGCGTGCGCGCCGTCGCGGCCCGGGTAGGCCACGCTGACCGCGTGCCTCACCAGCGGCTCCAGCGGATCGGGACCAGCAGGCCGCAGCGCGTGCAGACGCGCCGGAAGGCGCCGTGGCGCTCGGCCCGCTCGACCGCAAGGGGCATGGGGCAGTCACAGAGGTGTGCATCGGGCACCGGCGGCGGTTGCGAAGCTGCGGTTGGTTCGGTCGTCGATTCGGGGTGCATCTCCAGCATCTCCAGCCCCTTTCCGGGTTGGCAAGAACGAGGTCGGGTGCCGCCTGAGGTAGCTAGCCGACGAAGGCGGTCGTGAGCGTCGGCTAGCGCGTAAAGAGACGCGCGCCGAGAATCGCGATGAGGAGGTTCGAGCGGATGTCGCGGGCGCGCGTCATCGGTCGTTCAAGGGTAGGGCCGATTGCTTGGTCCGTCAACGGCTCAGTGCTGCGAGCACCGCGGCGGTGACCTCGGCGGTCGTCGCGGTGCCGCCCAGATCGGGCGTCGGCGCCTGCGCGATCGCCTCGTCCACCGCGGCGTCAAGACGTTGGGCGGCCTCCGGCCGGCCGAGGCCGTGCTCGAGCATCAGCGCGACCGAGCGCAGCATTGCGGCGGGGTTGGCGATGCCCTGTCCGGCGATGTCGGGCGCCGACCCGTGCACCGGCTCGAAGATGCCGGGCCTGCCGTCCCCGATCGAGGCCGACGCGGCCAGGCCGAGGCCGCCGGTGACTGCCGCCGCCTCGTCGGAGAGGATGTCGCCGAAGGTGTTCTCGGTGACGATCACGTCGAAGCGCTCCGGCGCCTGGACGAGCTGCATCGCCACCGTGTCGACGAGCACGTGCTCGAGCTCGACATCGGGGTAGGCGGCGGCGACCTCGGTCACGACCCTGCGCCACATCCGGGACGTCTCCAGGACGTTTGCCTTGTCCACGGAAGTGACCCTGTTGCGCCGCGTGCGCGCGAGCTCGAAGCCGCGTCGTGCCAGCCGCTCGACCTGGCTCGGGTGGTACTCCAGCGTGTCGAACACCGTGCCGTCCGCCCGCGTGCCCTTCGCCCCGTAGTAAAGGCCGCCGACGAGTTCGCGCACGACGAGCAGGTCGACGTCGCCGGATCGTGCGGGGCGCAGGTTGGCGTACACGTCGAGCTCCCGCCGCAGCCCGATCAGCCCCTGCTCGGGTCGCACGTCGGCGCCATTGAACTGCGGCAGGCCGACGGCGGCGAGCAAGATCGCGTCGGCTGCCCGGCAGGCCGCCAGCGTCTCGTCCGGCAGCGGCGTGCCGTGAGCCAGGATCGCGACTCCGCCGAAGGGCTGGTCCTCGAGCCGCAGGTCCGGGGCGAGGACGGCCAGCGCGCGCTTGCCCGCGGCGAGCACCGCCGGGCCGATCCCGTCGCCGGGCAGGCAGACGACGATCACGTCAGCGCGGCCGTGTGATTGCGCCCGCGCTCGCCGAGGAGACGAGCGAGGCGTACTTCGCGAGAACGCCGCTGTCGTAGCGTGGGGGCGGCGGCGACCAGGCGCGCAGCCGCTCGGCGAGCTCGTCTTCGGAGAGCGCAACGTCGAGCCGGCCGGCCTCGACGTCGATCGTCACGATCTCGCCCTCCTGGAGCACGGCGATCGGGCCGCCCCGGAACGCCTCGGGAGCGATGTGCCCGACCATGAAGCCGTGGGTCGCGCCGGAGAAGCGGCCGTCGGTGATCAGCGCGACCGAGTCGCCGAGCCCCTCGCCGATGATCGCCGCGGTTACTTGCAGCATCTCGGGCATACCGGGCGCGCCTGCCGGGCCCTCGTAGCGGATGACGACGACGTCGTCGGGCTTGATCGCCTTCGCCTTCACTGCCGCGAAGGCGTCCTGCTCGTTGTCGAAGACGCGGGCCGGGCCCGTGTGCAGCTTCCGTCCGACGGTCAGCTTGATCACGCAGCCCTCGGGTGCGAGATTGCCGCGCAGGATTCGCAGGCTGCCGCTCTCCTTGATCGGCTGCTCGATCGAGCGGATCACCTCCTGCCCCGGCGTCTCGACCACCGCGGTCGCAACCTCGCCAAGGGTGCGGCCGTCAACGGTGCGCATCTCCCCGTGCACGAGCCCGCGCTTGGCGAGCTCTCGCGCGACCAGCGCGACTCCGCCGGCGCGGTAGACGTCGGTTGCGTGGAAGCGCCCCCAGGGCTTCATGTCGGCGAGGACGGGCGTGCGACCGGCGATCACGTCGAAGTCGTCGATCGTGAACGGAAGCCCGAACTCGCGCGCGATCGCGAGCAGGTGAAGCAGGCCGTTTGTCGAGCCGCCGGTCGCGACGACCGAGGCCGCGGCGTTCTCGAGCGCGTCCAGCGTGACGATCTGCGATGGCCGCACGTCGCGCTGGACGAGGTCGACGGCGATCCGGCCGCACTCGGCGGCTGCCGCGTTCTTCTGCTTGGACAGCGCCGGGATGCCGTTCAGGCCGGCCGGGCTGACCCCGAGGAACTCGAGGATGGTCGACATCGTGTTCGCGGTGAACTGGCCGCCGCACGCGCCGGCGCCGGGGCAGGCGACGGACTCGAGCTCGAGCAGCGCCGCCGTCACCGTCCCGGCCGCGTAGCCGCCGATCGCCTCGTACACGTCGTTGACGGTGACGTCCTTGCCGCGGAAGACGCCTGGCGCGATCGAGCCGGTGTAGAGGACGACGCTCGGAATGTCGAGGCGCCCGATCGCCATCACTGCGGCCGGGTTGGTCTTGTCGCAGGCGACCAGGCAGACGAGCCCGTCGAACAGGTGACCGCGGGCGACGAGCTCGATCGAGTCGGCGATCACCTCACGCGAGACGAGGCTCGCGCGCATCCCTTCCGTGCCCATCGAGACGCCGTCGGAGATCGCGATCGTGTTGAACTCCATCGGCGTTCCGCCTGCCTCACGGACGCCCCGCTTGACGTCCTGCGCCAGCTCGCGCTGGTTGAGGTTGCAGGGCATCGTCTCGATCCACGTCGTTGCGACGCCGATCAGCGGCTTTGCGAGGTCGTCGTCGTGAAGCCCGCGCCCTTCAACATCGAGCGCGCGCCGGCGCGGTCGGCGCCGTCGGTGATCGACGCGCTGTGCCGCTTCGCCGGGTTCGACGGGTTCGACGGACGGTCGTACGGGTTCTCGGTCACGCTGACGATCCTACGCCGGGTCAGCTTGCGGGACCTGGTGCATCAGGCTGCGCAGCTCCTGGCCGACCTGCTCGATCGGCTCGACTGCCGCCTTCGCCCGCAGCTCCTTCAGCCGCGGCTCGCCCGTGTTCATCTGCTCGATCCAGTCCTGGGCGAACGAGCCTTCACGGATGTCCGAGAGCAGCTTGCGCATGTTGTCGCGGACGTGGTCGTCGATCACCTGCGGTCCTCGGCTCAGGTCGCCGTACTCCGCGGTGTCCGAGACCGAGAAGCGCATGCCGGCCAGCCCGCCCTCGTAGATCAGGTCGACGATCAGCTTCAGCTCGTGCAGGCACTCGTAGTACGCGATCTCCGGCTGGTAGCCGGCCTCGACGAGCGTCTCGAAGCCGAGCCGGACGAGCTCGGTGACGCCGCCGCAGAGCACGGCCTGCTCGCCGAACAGGTCGCTCTCGGTCTCCTCGACGAACGTCGTCTCGAGCATCCCCGCCCGGGCGGCGCCGATCCCGACTCCATACGCGAGTGCGAGCTGGAAGGCATTACCGCTCGCGTCCTGCGCGACGGCGACGAGCGCCGGCGTGCCGTAGCCCTCGGTAAACAGGCGGCGGACGATGTGGCCCGGCCCCTTCGGGGCGACCATGATCACGTCGTGCCCGGCGGGCGGCGCGATGCGGCCGTAGTGGACGTTGAATCCGTGGGCGAAGAGCAGCGCCGCGCCGGGCGCGAGGTTCGGCGCGATCTCTGCCTCGTAGACGGTCGGCTGCACCTGGTCGGGCAGCAGGATCGAGACGATCTGCGCGCCGCGGACGGCGTCCGCGACGGTCGCAACCGAAAGGCCGGCTTCCTCGGCCGCCTGCCACGAGCCGCTGCCCTCGCGCAGCCCGACCTCGACGTCGATGCCGGAGTCGTTGAGGTTGAGGGCGTGAGCGTGGCCCTGGCTGCCGTACCCGACGACCGCGACCTTCCCGTGGAGGAGGTCGAGATCGCCGCTCGAGTGGATCGTTGCCATCGGTTGATTCCTTTCCTAGTTGAGGACGCGTTGGGGACGGGCGCGGCGTACCGAGGCGCGCTTCAGGCCGATGCGGCCCGTTCGGGTGAGCTCGCGGATGCCCTGCGGACGAACGAGCTCCTCGAAGGAGTCGATCTGCTCGGGTTCGCCGACGACCTCGAACACGATCGTTTCGGGGCCGACATCGGCGACCCGGGCATTGAAGACCTCGGCGAGCGCCATCAGCTCGGCCCGGCGTTCGGGCGGTGCGGCGATCGCGATCAGGGCGAGCTCCCGCTCGACCGCCGCCTCGGGCTCGAGCTCGCGCACACGGAGGACGTTGACGAGCTTGTGGATCTGTTTCTCGATCTGCTCGAGTGGCTGGCGGTCGCAGTTCACCCTGAGCGTGATGCAGGACACGTCGGTGCGTTCGGTCGGGCCGACCGCCAGGCTCTCGATGTTGAACCCGCGCCGGGCGAACATCTGGCACACGCGGACGAGCGCGCCCGGCTTGTCCTCGACGAGCACAGAGAGCGTGTGGATCACGCTGTCGCCTCCTCATACTCGACCAGGTCGAGCGCCGCGGCGCCTGCCGGGATCATCGGGAAGCACTGCTCGAGCGGATCGACGCGGGCGTCGACGACCGCGGTGCAGCCGGCCGTCAGCGCCTCCTCGAGCGCGGCTTCGAGCTCGTCCTCGTCCGTGACGGTGAACCCAACGCCGCCGTAGGCGCGGGCGAGCGCGGCGTAGTCCGGGATCTGGTGCGTGAGCGAGACGTGCGAGTGTCGCTCCTCGAAGAACATGCTCTGCCACTGCTGGATCATTCCGAGGTAGCCGTTGTTGACGATCACGACCACGATCGGGAGCTCCTCCAGCACGGAGGTCGCCAGCTCCTGGCAGGTCATCTGGAAGCAGCCGTCTCCGTCCACGCAGACGACCGTCGCGTCCGGCCGGGCGGCCTTGGCGCCGACCGCGGCCGGGATGCCGTAGCCCATGGTCCCCAGGCCGCCGGAGGTAATGAACGTGCGCGGCCGGTCGCAGAGCAGGTACTGCATCGCCCACATCTGGTGCTGGCCGACGCCGGTCGTCCAGATCACGTCGTCGCGTTCCGCGGTCAGCCGCTGGAGCGTCTCCAGCACGCGCTGCGGCTTGAGCAGGCCGCCGTTGCCGTAGCGCAGCGGAAACTCTTGGCGCCACGCCTCGAGTTGCCGCAGCCACGGCCCGGTCCGGTCCGGGTCGAGCGCCTCGATGTGCGTAGCGAGCTCGCCGAGCACCTGCTTGAGCGGACCGACGACGGGGATGTCGGCGTGGCGAAGCTTGTCGATCTCGGCCGCATCGACGTCGAGGTGGACGACGGTCGCACCCGGCGCGAACGCGGTCAGCTTGCCCGTGACTCGGTCGTCGAAGCGGGCCCCGACGGCGACGAGCACGTCGCACGTGTTCATCGCCAGGTTCGACCACTTCGGCCCGTGCATGCCCGGCCAGCCGAAGTGCAGCTCGTGCGACTCGGGAAAGGCGCCCTTCGCCATCAGCGTCGTGATCACCGGAAACCGCCCCGCTTCCGCCAGTGCGAGCAACTCGTCGCACGCGTCGGCGTTCAGCGTGCCGCCGCCGACATAGAGGACAGGCTTCTCGGCAGCGGCGATCCGCTCTGCCGCCTCCGCGATCTGCCGGGGGTGCCCGCGGGTCGGCGGCTTCCAGCCCGGCAGGTCGGGAGTATCGGGATAGTGGAAGTCGAGCTCCGCCTCCTGGATGTCCCTGGGGATGTCGACCAGCACGGGGCCGCACCGGCCGGTGCTCGCGATGTGGAACGCGGCCCGGAGGACGCCCGGGATCTCGTCGACGTGCTGCACGAGCCAGGAGTGCTTGACGATCGGCGTCGTCACGCCGACGATGTCGCACTCCTGGAAGGCATCGGTGCCGATCAGGTGGCTGCGGACCTGGCCGGTGATGCAGACCAGGGGCGCCGAGTCCATCCAGGCGTCGGCGATCGGTGTGACGAGGTTGGTCGCGCCCGGTCCCGATGTTGCGAGCGCGACGCCGACCCGGCCGGAGGCGCGGGCGTAGCCCTCGGCCATGTGACCCGCCCCCTGCTCGTGGCGAGCGAGCACGTGCCGGACGGTCGTCCCGCGCGCGATCGCGTCGTAGAGCGGCAGCACCGCTCCGCCCGGGATGCCGAAAACGACGTCGACCCCCTCGGCCTCGAGGGCGCGGAAAACCGCGTCGGCGCCGAGCATCTTCACGCCGGACCCAGGAAGAACTCGTAGTCGGTTCTCGTGGACGGCATCAGGTCGAGGACTGCGTCCATGAAGTCGCGGGTGCCCGCTGCGACCCCGCCGCCGTCGAGGTCGGCGGTGCGGTGGCCCGCCGCAAGTGCGCCGGAGACCGCCCGCTCGAGCGTCTTCGCCGCTGCACGCTCCTCGAGCCCTTCGCCGAGCATCAGAGCGGTCGCGAGCAGCAGGCCGCTCGGGTTGGCGACGCCCTGGCCGGCGATCTGGATCGCGGAGCCGTGCGTCGGCCCGAACACGCCCGGGCCGGTGGTGGAGAGACGCCCCGAGGCGACGATGCGCGACCCGTTGCGACTGGCCGCGACGAGGTCGGAGACGAGCTCGGCGTGCTCCCGCTGGGTGACCACGACGCAGAACCGGCCGGGCTCGTTCATCAGCTGGGGCAGCGCCTCGCTCAGCGACAACTGCTCAGCGCTCACGCCGGGCTGCCGTTCCGACTCCCACTCGACAGTGGTGCTCCACACAGCGCCCTCGCCGACTGCGACCACACGGCCGCGCCGCGAGCGGGCGAGGTCGAACGCGCGCCGGACGACAAACGGCTCGGCCTCGTCGACGAGCGGGCTGACGACGGCGATGTCGCCGTCGGGCAGCCGGACACGTTGAACGCGCCAAGTGAGGTCGAGCTCCGCCTTGACGCCTTCGAGCGCCGGCTCACGGGTCAGCGCGACGAGGACGGCGTCTGCCTCGCGGCACGCCGCACGAGTCGACTCCGGCAACGGATGCCCGTGCCGGGCGACGGCTTCGCCGGCGAACGGCGGATGGACTTCGTCGACCGCGAAGCCGTGCAGGCGGCCGGCCTCGGCGAGCGCGCGGCTCGCTTCGGCCATCAGCTCGGGGCCGATGCCGTCTCCACTCAGACAGGCAACGGTGTAGCGCTTGTTTCTCTTCATGTGGCCGGCACCTCCTCGAATACGTCGTACAGGGTCACGGCCTCGCGTTCGTCCGCAAGCCGCTTGAACCGCGCGAAGGCGTCCCGGAGCTCGCCGTCCGCGAGCCGGAACCCCGCCTCGGCGCAGGCGCGCGCGAACGCGTGCCGCCCCGAGTGCTTCCCGAGCGGGAGCGTCATCGTCAGGCCGAGCTCCCTCGGATCCATGATCTGGTACGTCGAAGCGTCCTTGAGCATCCCGTCCTGGTGGATGCCGGCCTCGTGGGCGAAGGCGTTCGCGCCGACGATCGCCTTGTTCCGCTGCACGGCGTAGCCGGTCAGCCTCGAGACGAGCGCCGACGCAGCGCCGATCTCGCTCGTCCGGATTCCGGTCTCGGCGCCGAGGTCGTCGGCGCGGACGCGCAGGGCCATCACGATCTCCTCGAGGGCGGCGTTGCCCGCCCGCTCACCGATGCCGTTCACCGTGCACTCGACCTGGCCTGCGCCGGCGCGGATCCCGGCGAGCGTGTTCGCGACGGCCAGGCCGAGGTCGTTGTGGCAGTGAACCGACAGCGTCACGCGCCGGAGCTCCGGGCAGAGCTCCTGGATCTGCACGAGGAATCCGGCATGCTCGTCCGGCAGGCAGTAGCCGACGGTGTCGGGGAGGTTGACGGTGGTCGCGCCTGCCGCGATCGCCTCGCGGCAGACCTCCGCGAGGAACAGCGGGTCCGAGCGGGTGGCGTCCTCGGCCGAGAACTCGACCTCGTCCGCGTGCTCCAGCGCGGCTCCGACGCTCTTGCCGACGCGCTCGAGCACCTCGGCCGGCTCCAGCTGGAGCTTCTTTCGCATGTGCAGCGCGCTCGTCGCGATGAAGACGTGGATGCGCGAGCGGGGCGCGTCGGCAAGCGCCTCTGCGCAGGCGTCGATGTCGGCTGGCTCGGCGCGGGCGAGCGCGGCGACGACGGTGTCGCCGACGGTACGGGCGACGGCGCGGACGCCCTCGAAGTCGCCGGGCGACGAGATCGGAAAGCCAGCTTCGATCACGTCGACGCCGAGGCGCTCGAGCTGCAGGGCGAGCTCCGCCTTCTCGTCAGGCTGGAGCGCGATGCCAGGCGACTGCTCGCCGTCGCGAAGGGTGGTGTCGAAGATCGTGATCCTGCGGTACGGCAACTCGTGTCCTCCTCGTCTCGTCTCGCCTCCGTCCGGAGGCGCACCGGTGGTGTCTTAGGTCGGTGTATGCGCTACGAAGCGCGTGGTCGAAAACTCCCCCTAGAGGGGGAGAATCGCGACGAGAAGAATGGCGACGAAGCCGTGCGCAACCTGCGAGAGGCCGGCGGAGGAGTGGGTGAAGAAGTCGTCGCTCATCGTGCTGCTCGATCAGTGTTGCCGCCAGAGGCATCGGCTGTCAAGGCAAACTTCTTGACCTCGCCTGACAACGTCCCTACTCTGATGGCGATGATCGCCGTCGCCGAGAAGTCGATTAGCGTCTTTCTCCTTGCGGCGATCAAGCCTGCACGCTAGTCGGCGACTTCTCTTCCCCGCCTCCGCCGGCTAGCTGACATCACAGAGGCGGATGCTCCTTCGACACCCTGTGAGGTGCCTACGTGCCGCCCCGAGCGACACCGTTCGATCCAACCGAGCTCCCTGCATGAGGGAACGGCCGACCCAACGGATTGGTCTGTACGACCCCGCCTTCGAGCACGACGCGTGCGGGGTCACGTTCGTTGCGCGCCTGAACGGCGTGCCGACGCACGAGACGGTGGTGCGCGGCCTGACCGCCCTTGCAAATCTCGAGCACCGCGGAGCTGCCGGGGCCGATGCGGAGACCGGTGACGGCGCGGGGATCCTGCTGCAGATGCCGGATCGGTTCGTGCGGGCATTCGCCGGCGTCGACCTGCCTCCCGCGGGCCAGTACGGGGTCGGCGTCTGCTTCTTCCCGCAGGATGACGCCCGCAGGGCCGAGCTGGAGCAGCTCCTGGTCGACACGGTGGAGGCCGAGGGCCAGCGGGTTCTCGCCTGGCGTGACGTTCCCGTCGACGACCGCCACGTCGGAGTGAGCGCCAACGTCCACGCCCCGCGCATCCGCCAGCTCGTCGTCGGCGCATCGCCCGACCTCGCGTCGGACCGGGACGCCTTCGAGCGGAAGCTGTACGTCATTCGCCGCGTGGCGGAGCTTGCCGCCGGCCCGGATCTCGCGCTGCCGAGCTTCTCCTCCCGCACGCTCGTCTACAAGGGGATGCTGACCGCGCCGCAGCTGCCCGGGTACTTCCCCGACCTCCGGGACGAGCGGGTCGAGGCGGCGCTCGTGCTCGTCCACTCGCGCTTTTCGACCAACACGTTCCCGAGCTGGGAGCTCGCGCACCCGTACCGGATGATTGCGCACAACGGCGAGATCAACACGCTGCGGGGCAACGTCAATTGGATGCGGGCGCGCGAGTCGCAGCTCGCCTCAGAGCTCTTCGGGGACGACCTCGGGAAGGTGCTCCCGGTCGTCCGCCCGGGCGGGTCCGACACGGCGAACTTCGACAACGTGCTCGAGCTGCTCGTGCTGGCGGGCCGATCGCTGCCGCACGCGATCATGATGATGATCCCCGAGGCCTATCAGGGCCGGGACGATCTGTCCGACGACCTGAAAGGCTTTTACGCCTACCACCAGTGCCTGATGGAGGCGTGGGACGGTCCCGCGGCGATCGCCTTCACGGACGGCCGTGTGATCGGCGCGACCCTCGACCGCAACGGGCTCAGGCCGGGCCGCTGGCTCGAGACCAAGGACGGCTGGGTCGTGCTCGCCTCGGAGACGGGCGTGCTCGATGAGCCGGCGGAGAACGTCCTCCGCAAGGGGCGCCTGCAGCCGGGCAAGCTCTTCCTCGTCGACCTCGAGCGTGGCCGCATCGTCGACGACGGCGAGATCAAGCACGAGATCGCGACCCGCAAGCCGTATGCGCTGTGGTACGAGCAGGAGGTGGTGCGCTCGTCCGACCTGCCGGAGCGCGAGCCGGAGGCGCAACCGTCGGAGTCGCTGCGCCGGCGCCAGCTCGCCTTCGGCTACTCGCAGGAGGACATGAAGGTGATCCTGGCGCCGCTTGCCCGCAACGCGGAGGAGGCGGTCGGCTCGATGGGGAACGACTCGCCGCTGGCGGTGCTGTCGGACCGCAAGCCGCTCCTGTACTCGTACTTCAAACAGCTCTTCGCGCAGGTGACGAACCCGCCGGTCGACTCGATCCGCGAGGCGGTGGTGATGAGCGTGCAGGCCAGCGTCGGCTCGGAGCGGAACCTGCTCGACGAGACTCCCGAGCACGCGCGAGAGCTCGTGATCGACAACCCGATCCTGCTCGACTCTGAGCTCGAGCGCCTCCGCCAGATCGACTCTTCGATCTTCAAGGCGCGCACGCTCGACATCACCTGGCCTGCTGCCGAGGGCCCGGCCGGGATGGAGCGGGCGATCGAACGCGTGTGCGAGGAAGCAGACGGCGCCCTGGCCGATGGCGTCAACATCCTGATCCTCTCCGATCGCGCGGTCGGGGCCGAGCGAGTCCAGGTTCCGTCGGCGCTCGCGGTCTCGGCTGTGCATCACCACCTCGTCCGGGAGGGAACGCGGCTGCGGGCGGGCCTGATCGTCGAGTCCGGAGAGGCGCGGAGCGTGCACAGCGTCGCGCTGCTCGTCGGCTACGGCGCCGCCGCGGTCAACCCGTACCTGATGCTCGAGACGCTGACGCACCTGGTCGACCGCGGCGAGCTGCCCGAGCGGATGACGGGCGAGGAGGCGCAGCATCGCGCCGTGAAGGGCATCTCGAAGGGTCTCCTCAAGACGATGTCCAAGATGGGCATCTCGACGATTCCGTCCTACTGCGGCGCGCAGATCTTCGAGGCGATGGGGCTGGCTCCCGAGCTCGTCGAGCGCTACTTCACCGGCACGCCGTCACGCATCGGCGGGATCGGGATCGTGACGTTGGCCGAGGAGACGCTGGCCCGCCATGCGCGTGCGTATCCGGGCTCACCGGACGAGCTCCTGCCGGTCGTCGGCATCTACGCCTGGAGGCAGAGCGGCGAGCACCATCAGTGGAATCCGGAGACGATCGCGCTGCTCCAGCACGCGGTCCGCGAAGGCGGCGTCGAGACGTACGAGGAGTACGCGCGGCTGGTCAACGACGACAGTGCGCGGCGTCGAACGATCCGCGGGCTGATGTCGTTCCGCTTTGCCGCCGACGGTGGCATCCCGCTCGACGAGGTCGAGCCCGCGAAGGAGATCGTCAAGCGCTTCGTCACCGGTGCGATGTCGCTCGGCTCCCTCTCGCGCGAAGCGCACGAGACGCTGGCGATCGCGATGAACCGCCTCGGCGGGCGCTCGAACACCGGCGAGGGCGGGGAGGACCCGGCGCGTTACGTCCCGGACGCCAACGGCGACTCGCGGCGCTCGTCGATCAAGCAGGTCGCGTCCGGCCGGTTCGGCGTGAACATCGACTACCTGACGAACGCCGACGAGCTGCAGATCAAGATGGCCCAGGGTGCCAAGCCCGGCGAGGGCGGCCAGCTCCCCGGCCACAAGGTCGACGGCTACATCGCGAGCGTCCGGCTGACCACGCCGGGCGTCGGCCTGATCTCGCCCCCGCCCCATCACGACATCTACTCGATTGAGGATCTCAAGCAGCTGATCTACGACCTGCGCTGCGCCAATCCGGAGGCTCGGATCTCGGTGAAGCTCGTCGCCGAGGTCGGGGTCGGAACGGTCGCGGCCGGCGTTGCGAAGGCGAATGCCGACCACGTCCTGATCTCCGGGCACGACGGCGGCACCGGCGCGTCGCCTCTCTCCTCGATCCTCTTCGCGGGCATCCCGTGGGAGATCGGCCTCGCCGAGACGCAGCAGACGCTCGTGCTCAACGACCTCCGCTCGCGGATCTGGGTGCAGACCGACGGACAGCTGAAGACCGGGCGCGACGTTGCCGTCGCCGCCCTCCTCGGCGCCGACGAGATGGGCTTCGCCACGGCGCCGCTGATCGCGACCGGCTGCATCATGATGCGCGCCTGCCACCTGAACACCTGCCCGGTCGGCGTGGCGACACAGGACCCCGAGCTGCGCAAACGCTTTCAGGGGCAGCCCGAGCACGTCGTCAACTTCTTCTTCTACGTGGCCGAGGAAGTGCGGCAGATCATGGCCAGGCTCGGCATCGCACGGTTCGAGGACATGATCGGCCGCGTCGATCTGCTCGAGGCCAACGACGCGATGGAGCACTGGCAGGCGCGCGGGATCGACCTGGCGAATGTCCTGCGGATGCCGGAGCCGGCCGCAGGTGCCCCGCTCCGGCGCACCCACGCGCAGGCCTCACCGCTGCCGGGGGCGCTCGACTGGCAGCTGATCGACCTGGCCGGCGCGGCGATCGAGGACGGAACGCCGGTCACCGGCGAGCTTGAGATCCGGAACGTCAACCGGACCGTCGGGGGACTGCTCTCACATCGCGTCACCAAGCGGCACGGGGCGGCGGGGATGCCGCCCGGCACGATCCGTTTCACCTTCAGCGGGTCGGCCGGGCAGTCGTTCGGAGCCTGGCTCGCGCCCGGGATCGAGCTGACCCTCGTCGGAGACGCGAACGACTACACTGGCAAGGGGCTCTCCGGCGGGGTGATCGCCGTCCGGCCTCCCCCGGCGGCGACGTTCGCGGCGGAGGACAACGTCATCGTCGGCAACACCGTTCTCTACGGAGCCGTCGGCGGGCAGGCGTTCTTTCGGGGCACCGCCGGTGAGCGCTTCGCTGTTCGCAATTCCGGCGCCGACGCGGTCGTCGAGGGTGTCGGTGATCACGGCTGCGAGTACATGACCGGCGGACGCGTCGTCGTGCTCGGCCCGACCGGCCGGAACTTCGCCGCGGGCATGAGCGGCGGGATCGCCTACGTGCTGGACGCCGACGGGACCTTCTCGACCCGCTGCAACGGCGAGCTCGTCGAGCTCGAGCCGCTCGAGGGCTCGGATGTCGAGACGATCCGCTCGCTCGTCGAGCGCCACCTGGCCCACACTGGCTCGCCGGTCGCCACCCGGCTGCTCGAGGAGTGGGAGCGGCACCTACCGCTGTTCGTCAAGGTGATGCCGCGCGACTTCAAGCACGCCCTCGCGGCTCTGCAGAGTCAGAACGGACGGGTGTCCCTGGACGGCCTCGCGATCTCGAGCGGCGGCGAGGGCTTCCTCACCACAGAGTCCGAAAAGACGCAGGCGGCCGTCTGATGGGCGAGCTGCGCGCCTTTCTCAAGTACGACCGCCGGGACGCGCCCGAGCGCGATCCGAGCGAGCGGGTCGGGGACTACCGTGAGTTCGTCGGCACGCTGCCTCTGCTCGAGCTCCGGGAGCAGGGAGCGCGCTGCATGGAGTGCGGCGTCCCGTTCTGCCAGAGCGGCTGCCCGCTCGGGAACCTGATCCCCGACTGGAACGACCTCGTATACCGCGACCGGTTCCGGGAGGCGATCGACCAGCTCCACCGGACGAACAACTTCCCGGAGTTCACCGGCCGGTTGTGCCCCGCGCCGTGCGAGGCCGCGTGCGTCCTCGAGATCCAGGAGGGGAACGCGGTGTCGATCAAGCAGATCGAGGTCGCGATCGTCAACCGCGCGTGGGACGAAGGCTGGATCCAGCCTCGCCCGCCGACCACGCGCACCGGGCAGACGGTCGCGGTCGTCGGTGCCGGCCCCGCGGGTCTCGCCTGCGCACAGCAGCTGAACAGCGCCGGGCACAGGGTGACGGTGTTCGAGCGCGACGAGGCGGGCGGTGGGCTCGTTCGCTTCGGCGTGCCGGACTTCAAGATCGAGAAATGGATCGTCGAGCGGCGGCTCGAGCAGCTTGCGGCCGAGGGAGTGACGTTCCGCTACGGGGTGGACGTCGGCGTCGACCTCGACGCGGGCGAGCTGCGCGAGCAATTCGACGCCGTCGTGGTCGCGACCGGCTCGCGCGTGCCCCGCGACCTGCCGGTACCCGGCCGGGAGCTGAAGGGCGTGCACTTCGCCATGGAGTACCTGTACCAGCGCAACCGCTTCGTCGCCCGCGAGCTCGGGCCGCTGCCCGAGGGAGCCCCGCCCGCACCGGCCGAGACGATCAACGCCGCCGGCAAGCACGTCGTCGTGATCGGCGGCGGCGACACCGGCGCCGACTGCGTGGGCAACGCGCACCGGGAGCAGCCGAAGTCGGTGACGCAGATCGAGCTCGTCGGCGAGCCGCCCCCCTCCCGGCCCGACGACGTGACGCCTTGGCCGCGCTGGCCGATGAAGCTCCGCACCTCATACGCGCTGAAGGAGGGCGGCGAGCGCGACTTCGCAATCTCGACGACGCAGCTCACGGGCAACGGCCGCGTTCAGCAGATCCACTGGGCCCAGAACACGGGCATCGCGCCGTTCGAGCTGGTCCCGGGCACGGAAGAAGCACGGCCGGCAGAGCTCGTGCTGCTGGCGATGGGCTTTCTCTCACCGGAGCGTCCTTTGCTCGATCAGCTCGGTATCGAGCCCGACGCCCGTGGCAATGCCGACGCTCCGGCGTTTGCGACCTCGACCGAAGGCGTGTTCGCAGCCGGCGACGCGCGTCGGGGCCAGTCGCTCATCGTCTGGGCGATCAACGAAGGCCGTCAGTGCGCCCTCGCTGTCGACCGCTGGCTCGCCGTCTGATGCAGACCGTCGACAAGATCTGGATGAACGGCAAGCTCGTCGACTGGGCGGACGCGACCGTGCACATCGGCGTGCACGGGCTGCACTACGGGACCGGCGTCTTCGAGGGTGTACGCTGCTACGAGACCGACGACTGCCCGGCCGTGTTCAGGCTCACCGACCATCTTGAGCGATTCGCCGCGTCGGCCCGCCTGCTCCGGATGAAGCTGCCGTTCACGGTCGAGGAGCTGCACTCCGCCTGCCTCGACCTCGTGGCCGCGAACGGCCTGACGGAGTGCTATCTCCGGCCGATCGCCTTCTACGGCGCCGGCGAGCTGGGCGTCCGGCCGCGTGACAACCCGGTCGTCGTTGCACTCATGTGCTGGCCGTGGGGCGCATACCTGGGCGAAGATGCTCTGTGGACGGGCATCCGGGCGATGGTCTCGTCCTGGCGCCGCGTCGGCCCGAACACGATTCCGCACGCTGCGAAGGCAACGGGCGTCTATCTGAACTCGATGCTTGCTGTCGACGAGGCGGTGCGGGCCGGCTACGACGAGGCGATCCTGCTCACGGAGGACGGCTATGTAGCCGACGGATCCGGCGAGCACGTCTTCGTCGTCCAGGACGGCGTCGTCTCGACGCCCGACCTGTCCGCCTCGATCCTGCCGGGGATCACCCGCGACTCGGTGATGACCATCGCCCGCGACCTCGGCTACGAAGTGGTCGAGAGCCAGCTGGTCCGCTCCGATCTCTACGTCGCCGACGAGGTGTTCATGTCGGGCACGGCCGCCGAGATCACTCCGCTGCGCTCCGTCGACGATCAGGAGCTGGGAGTCGGGCCGGTCACGCGCGAGCTGCAGGCCGCCTACCTCGACGCCGTCCACGGGCACGGGCTCGCGAGGCCCGAGTGGTTGGAGCGGCTGAGAACAAGGGCGCACTCGACGCCATAGGATCACGCTCCGATGAGCGTCGATCTCAACGCCGACCTGGGCGAGTCGTACGGGCGCTGGACCCTCGGCGACGACGCGGCCCTGATGCCGCAGCTGACGTCCGCGAACGTCGCCTGCGTCTTCCACGGCGGCGATCCGCACGTCATGCGGCGTACGGTGGCACTTGCGGTCGAGCACGGCGTCGGGATCGGCACGCATGTTGGGCTGCCCGACCTCGTCGGCTTCGGCCGGCGGCGGCTGGCCGTCTCGCCGGAGGAGCTCGCCGACCTCGTCCTCTATCAGGCCGGAGCGGCGCGGGCGTTTGCGGATGCTGCGGGCGCCGAGCTCCGGCACGTGAAGCCGCACGGCGCGACTGACCACACACCTGCGAGACGCGCTGATTGCGTCCGGGCCTCCCGCGAGTCTTGGCTTGGGGTTGTCGAGATCCCTGATCGCGAAGGAGGCCCGGATGCCTAGTCCAGAAGCAGGCGAGTTCGCGAGCGACAGCGACGGTACTGACGTTGGCTGGTTTGCCGCGAGCGCGCAGGCGGCTGTGGAGGCGGTAGAGTCGGTGCTGGGCGCGCCAGGCGATCTGGAGCACGTGTGCCGGCTGTCCCTGCTG
>JBBRXG010000059.1:0-19952 GCA_038248655.1 Gaiellales bacterium | reverse complement strand
GGCGCGGACGAACATCGCGATCAGCTGCTGCTTGGAGCTGACCGGGAAGCCGCCGAGCCGCTGGAGGTGGAGCTCCGCCCAGCCGTCGGCGCCGGTCGGTGTCTCCGGCGGGACCGAGAACTGGTTGAACGGCGTCGCCGTTGCGTAGACGAGCGCACCATGGACCGGGCCGCTGCACGACGAGGTGACGTGGTAGCGGACGACCAGCGTCTGCACCCCGGAGGAGACGGTCTGCGGATTGCTCGTCTGCGCGTCCACGAGCAGCCGGGCCGGCTGAGAGATCCCCGTCACCTGGTCCGGGCCACTCCCGGTCGGACAGCCGTTCGGGCTCGGTTTGGGAGTCGTCGTCGTCGTCGTCGTTGTCGGCGTCGCCGCTTTCTTGATCACCGCGGTCGGCACCGAGGCCGCAAACGTGCTTCCGTCCTTGTTCACGGCCTGCACCTTGAAGCGGATCGTGTTGCCGACGTCGGCCGACGTCAGCGTGTACTTCAGCGCGTGGGCGTCCGAGATGTCGCTACAGCTGCCTCCGGTCTTGCTGCAGCGCATCCAGAAGTAGTTGAAGTCGTTCGGCTTGTTCTTCCACTTGCCGCGATCACCGGACAGATCCTTCCCTTCTTCGGGCGTGCCGGTCACCTTCGGCGGCGTCGTGTTCTTCGGCTTGGCCTGGCTGGCAGCCACGCCTGTCCCTGCATACAGCGCCAGGGCGGAGACGATCGCGGCGGTCAACCCGCCGAAGATCAACGCTCGTCTCCTGTGTGCCCGCACCGTGCTCATGATGAATCTCCTTCCTCTCTTCGAAACCCCGTGTTCTCTGTATGTATCCATCACAATGTAACGTGAATCATGTGATGATGAAACGCTTACACGGCGCGATGGGTGTTCCGACCGGCGACGAATACCGGGAGGCGGCTGCGATGCGGATCGCGTTGCGCGCGTTCGCGTCCCGCAGCGAGCACGTCGCCCGGGCAAACGGATTGACCGCCGAGCGGTACGAGCTGCTGCTCCTGATCAAGACGGGCCCGGAAGGGGAGGCAACGGTCGGCAAGCTGTCGAGACAGCTCTCGATCGGACAGAGCGCCGCCACCCAGCTCGTTCGGCGCGCGGAGGACATCGGTCTGCTCGAGCGTACCCTGTCCCCGAAGGATGCGCGGGTTCACCCGCTTCGCCTGACCCCCGAAGGCGAGCGGCGCCTCGCCCGCACCGCGGCCGCACTCCGGCGCGACCGGAGCGCGCTCGGCGCGCTCATCGCCGGGACCGCCGGGCCGCTCGACCCCGCGTAGGCTCAGCGCAGGACGACGGGCACAGAGAACAGCCGGCGGGTGGAGATGCCGCCGAGGATGCTCTCGCCCGGCTTGCGCGCGCGGACGAACACAGCGATCAGCTGCTGACGCCTGCTGACCGGGAATCCGCGCAGCCGGCGGAACACGAGCGTCGCCCACCCGTCCGACCCGGTGAGCTGCTCGGACGGCACGGTGAACTGGTTGAAGGGCGTCGCCGTCGCGTACACGAGCGCGCCCTGGACCGGGCCGCCGCACGTCGAGGTGACGTGGAACCGGAGGACCAGGGTGTCGATCGTCAGTGAGACCGTGTGCGGGATGCTCTGCAGGGCGTCGACGAGCAGCCGTGCCGGCGGACTGATCGCGCCGACCTGAGTCGGATTGCCGGTAGCCGGGCAGCCGGGGCCGCGCTGGGGAGGAGGCGGCGGAGGCGCAGTCGCCTTCAGGATCACGGCGGTCGGAACCGATGTGGAAGACGAGGCGCCCGCCGAGTTCCGGGCGATGACGGTGAAGCGGATCGTCGCGCCCACGTCAGCCGACGTGAGGACGTACGACGTGCCGTGAGCTCCTCCGATCGCGGCGCAGCTGCCGCCGTTCCGGTCGCACCGGAACCACGAGTACTCGTACGCGGTCGGATTGTGCGTCCAGTTGCCGCGGTCGCCGACGAGAGTCTTGCCCTCCACCGGCGTCCCCGAGATCTTGGGCGGCGACACGCCCGCCGGCCGATCGGAGGCGCGGACGACTGCGGTCGGCGCCGACCTCGCGGTCGTGTTCCCACCCGGGTTCTTCGCCTTCACCTTGAATCGGATCGTGTGCCCGACGTCGCCGCCGACGAGCTTGTACGTAAGACCGTGCGCGCCGTTGATCTCGTCGCAGTCGCCCCCGCCGGTCGAGCAGCGCAGCCAGAAGTAGTCGTAGTCGTTCGGGTTGCCGCTCCACTGGCCCCGACCACCGGTGAGCGTGCTGCCCTCCTTTGCCGTCCCCGAGACGGTCGGCAGAGAGGTATTGGCAGGCGGTGAGGCCTTGGCGATCGCCGCCACCAGCGGCGTCGGCGCGGAGAGGGCGGTCGTCTTTCCGCCCGAGTTCTTCGCCTGCACCTCGAAGCGAATCGTGTGGCCCACGTCGGTAGCGGTCAACGTGTAGGTGGCGCCGCGTGCACCGCCGATGTCGGAGCAGCGCGCTCCGCCGGCATCGCAGCGGGCCCAGAAGTAGTCGTAGTTCGTCGGCGAGTTCGTCCACTGTCCCCGGTCGCCGCTCAACGTCTGACCCTGTCGGGCGGTGCCCGAAACTCGCGGTGCGATGCTCGCCTTCGGTCCCTGCGGGAGAACGACGACGGGAGCGGTGACCGCCGCGGAAGGATCGGAGAGCGCCGAGGTCGACCCGGAAGCGTTGGCGGCGGTGACGAGAACGCGCAGGGTGTGCCTCGCGTCGGCCGCTGCGACCTTGTACGTCCGTGCCCGCGTCGCGGTCTGCTGCGCTCCCTTGCAGGCTCCGCCGGCGGCGTCGCAGATGCGCCAGCGGTACGAAAAGACGATCGGACCCGTCTCGGCCCACGTGCCGGGGGAGGCGGTCAGGATCGCGCCCGGCTTCGGCGTGCCCCCGACCGTCGGCTGAGTGCTCAGACGAGGAACGCCGGCCGGCTGTGCCGCGACCACCGCGGTCGCCCCCGAGACCGCCGAGGCGACACCGCCCCGGCCGTGGGCGGTGACGAGCGCACGGAGGGTGTGCCCGACATCGGCGGCGCGGGCGGCGTAGATCCGGTCGGTTGCCCGCCCGATGTCGATGCAGCCGCTCCCGTCCGCGAGGCAGAGCCGCCACTGATACGTGTAGCCGAGCCGTCCGTCGCCCTTCCACCGGCCCGCCGAGACGTTGAGCACGCCTCCTTCTCGCGCGTCGCCGGCGAGCGACGGGGCAGTGATGTTCCGCGGCACGCTCTGGCCGCCGGCCGCACCCGCTCGGACGACGCCGACGGCGAACGCGGCGACGACGATC
Organism: Gaiellales bacterium; assembly: GCA_038248655.1. Lineage (GTDB taxonomy): Bacteria > Actinomycetota > Thermoleophilia > Gaiellales > Gaiellaceae > DATBLE01. Next base: position 16,683 of record JBBRXG010000059.1, on the reverse strand, counting down.
ACACCGAGAGCCGTGGTCCTCCTCATCGACCCTGGTATACCCATCCCGCTCCGGGCAGACGGATTTCTCACAGAAGTTTTACAGCTGCACCGGCGCCGGACCCGGTGGCATGCCGCGTCGCCGCGCGCGGGCGCCGGCGTTAGGATCCGGCCGTTCCCGACCAAAGGAGGCACGTCGATGGCGATCGCGATGGTTCAGGAGTTCACGGTCGAGCCCGACGATCGGAGCACGGCCAACTACGACGGCGTGAAGGAGCGCCTGAACGTGGAGGCAGACCCGCCGGCGGGCCTGATTCTGCACACCGCCGGCTTCACGGGCACCGGCCTGTTCAGGATCTTCGACGTCTGGGAGTCGGAAGAGGCGTGGACGCGCTTCCACGACGAGCGGCTGCTGGCGGCGGTTCAGCCGGTGATCGAGGCCGGAGGTGGCCCGCCGAGTGCCGAGTACACGTACGAGCTCCACGACCTGGTCACGAGCTGAGCTCCTCGAGGCGAAGTCGAGCGTCGTCGCGGTCGACCCGGAGCGCGTGCGCCGCCCCGTGGTCCTCCGCGGCGAACGCGGCTGCGACGGCACCGTGGGCGAGCGCCCGGCGAAGGTCGCTCGTCTCCGTCCAGCCGACCAGGAACCGCCGCAGAAGGCATCGCCGCATCCGGTCGCGTCCACCGGATCGCTGCTCGCGGCCGGCATCCGCGCGATCTCGCCCGCGCGGTAGGCGATCGACCCCTCCGCGCCGAGCTTGACGCAGGCGATCCGCGCGCCGAGCCGGGCGATCGCCTGCACCGCGTCCTCCGGCCCGGGCCAGCCGCCGAGCAGAAGCGCCGCCTCCTCGCGGCTCGGGAGAAAGGCGTCGACCTGTGGCAGGATCCGTTGCCACGAGCCGGTGAGGCCGGCAACGTGCTGATAGTGCGGGTCGACGGTCAGGATGCGTGCCCGCGGACGCGCCCAGGCAACGAGCGCCCGCATCTGCTCGAACGGGACGGGGGCGATGTGCACCGCCTCCAGCCGGTCGACGAGCGCGGGCGGAATCTCCTCGGGCGTCGGAGTTGCCCCGGCATACATCCCCGAGCCGGTCCGGAACGCGAAGCGCGCATTCCCCTCGATGCCCCACTCGATGCGGAGCCGGATCGTCGCGTGCTCCGAGGGCACCAGCCCCGCTCCGTAGCCGGCGTCCTCGAGCGCTTCGACGAGCGGGGCTGGAAACCGCCGGCCGAGCCGGGCGACCAGGTCGACGTCGTCCGCGAAGACGCGTGCGCCGACCGCCGCGTAGAGCGCGTCGCCGCCGAGCCGCCCCCGGAGCTCCCGGCCGTCCGGCAGGACGACGTCCTCGACCAGGAGGTGACCGACCGTCAGGTAGCGGGCCACGGGATCAGCCGCTGAAGATCTGCCGGAAGTTCAGCGCCCTGCGCGGCTCGTCGTCGAAGCCGAGCATCGTCAGGCCCTTCGTGGAGGCGAAGTGGTACGCGAAGAGCTCGAGCGGAACGCAGTAGGTGAGCGGGGAGAGCTCTTCGCGCGGATCGCCCGAGACGGGGAGGACGAGGTCGGCGGCCCGCGCCGCCTCGCCGTCCGGCGGAGCGACGGCGACCGCGGTGGCGCCGAGCTCGCGGGCCGCCTCGAGCTGCTCGACTGCGCGGGCGGCCGACGCCCCCGGAGGGGCGACCACGATCGTGGTCGTCCCCGGCCCCGTGCAGAAGAACTCCTCGTGCGCCCACTCCTCGAGCTCGTGGGCGCCCCCCGGGGAGTGCGCTGCCTCGATCAGCTTGGCGCGGCCGAAGAAGGCGGTACCCAGGCTCGGCCCGCCGCCGAGCACGTCGATCCTGGCGTCGGCAGGCAACTCCCGGCCGAGACGCTCTGCCCCGGGCCCGGAGAGCTCGATCGTGCGCACGGTCGCGTCGGCCTGCGCCTCGATCAGACGCAGACGTTCCTCGACCTGCCCGCCGCCGAGTCGCCCCGACAGCTCCGCCGCGCGGAGCGCGAGCGCGTAGAGGGCGCCGAGCGAGGCGACGTACGAGATCGTTCCCGGCCCGAAGCCGTGATCCTCGTAGCGGTAGGCGAGCGTCGCGTCGACGGCCCGGGCGAGGAGGCTGTCCGGGTCGTAGGTGACCCCGACGGCGACGAGCCCGCGAGCATGCGCACGCTCGGCTGCCTCGACCGTCCGGGTCACCCTCCCCGAGTTCGACACGCACACCGCCCACGCGCCCGGCGGCACGAGCTCGAGCTCGTAGCGCGAGAGCTCGAGCGCCGGCGACGCCTGCGTGGGAATGCCGCTCCAGAGCTCGAACGCCAGCCGCGCGGACAGCCCCGCATAGTGGGAGTCTCCGCAGCCGGCGAGGTAGATCCGCGGGGGTGCGGGCCCGGTCAGCCGACGGCGTGCCTCATCGAGCAGCTCGCGCGGGCCGCGGGCCAACCACTCGGCCTGCTGGTGGATCCCGGCGAGCATGCTCGCCCAGTCGAGATCGATCCCCTCGCCGACGCGCATCAGTGTGTCAGCGCCGCCTTGGCGTTCACGTGCTCGAGCGCAGCCACCGGCTCGTAGCGCGGCGGGTGACCGGCGTCGGTGCAGCTCGGGATGCACTCGATCACCGCATCCGGCCGCGGGTCGTGGAAGAAGACGATCGTCTGCCGCCGGCTGCGTTCGGCCCGGTCGGCCGGGGGGACCGCGACCCGGTGGAGCGTCGCCGGCCAGCGGTCGTTCGTCCAGCGCGCCATCATGTCGCCCAGGTTGACTACGAACGAGCCCGGGACGGCCTGTGCGTCGACCCACTCGCCCGCGCGCGTTCGCACCTGGAGGCCTCCGGGCGCGTCCTCCGTGCGGAGGATCGTCATGCACCCGTAGTCGGTGTGGGCGCCGGCGCGCAGCTGGCCGGGCTGGACCTCGCCATCCGGGCGCGGGTAGTTGATCATCCGCAGGCTCGACGAGTGGGAGCGGAACGCCGGCTCGAACCAGTCCTCCGCGAGGTCGAGCGCACGCGCGAAGAACCGGCGCAGGCGCTCACCGAGCCCACCGAGCTCGTCGACGTAGGCCTCGAAGCGCTCCATCAGGTCTCGTGGGTGCTCCGGCCAGCCGAAGCCGGGCACGGCCGGGCCCCAGTCGAGCGACTCCTTCAGATCGCCGGGGGTCTCCCGGCCGAGGCTCGCGGCGAGGCTCTCGCTTCGGAGCGGACGGTAGACGGCAGGCCGAGCGCCTCTTCACCGCGGGTGAGGGCGAGCTTCTCCTCGTCGGGGAGGTCGAAGAAGGTTCGCGCCGCCTCGGCCGTGCTCTGGACGATCTCGTCGGGCACGCCGTGACCGACGACGGTCAGGAACCCGATCTCCCGGCACGCACGGCCGACCTCGTCCACGACCTGCGAGGTCTCGCCGGAGAGGTCGATCACCGGAACGGCCATCGCCGCGCGAGTCTAGACGGCGTCGCTAGCCTTGAGCCGGGTGGCTCGACTCCCCCGCGACCGGCCGGCCCTCGTCTTCGGGGCGCTCGGCTTCCTCGGACTGCTGCTCCTGGCCGGGGTCCTGCTCGCGATCTTCCTGCCCGGCGGAGGCCACCGGGCAGCGCCGTCGACGAGCTCGTCCGAGGCGACGACGACCGCGCCGCCTCCGACGACTGCGCCGCCCCCGCCGACGACTGCGCCTCCGACAACGGCGCCGCCCCCGACGACGACTGCGCCGCCGCCGCCGCCCACGACCGCTCCGCCCGCGGGACCCCTTCGCGCGGTCGAGATCGGGCCGTTTGCGGCGACGGTCGAGTGGACCGGCGCGAGTCCGCCTGCACGGGTGGGGTACGGCCTCGCCGACCTCGGTCCGACGATGTGGGCCCCCCTGCAGTCGGGTCGGGCGACCCTGACCGGCCTGCGGTTCGGGACCGCCTACCGGGTCTGGGGGGGCGGCGCGACGCTCGATCTCTCGACGGCGGCCGCTCCCGACTCGCCCATCGCCGCGACGGGCGACAGCGCGATCCTGCTCGACGGCCGTCCCTTCTTTCCGCTCCTCGTCCTCGCGCAGTGCCCGTCCGGCTACGAGCACAGCCTGCCGGCGGGGATCACCCTCTACGTCGAGAACCCGTGCGGCGGGATCGCCGACCAGACTGCCGCACTCGGCGGCAGGGCGCTCTCGGTCACCTCCGCCGACGAGGCGGGGATCGGCGGCCGCGGCGTGATCGGCTGGTACTACCCGGACGAGCCCGACCTGAAGCGGATCACCGGCGACAGGCTGCCGCAGTTTCCGACGCAGGCCGCAACCGGTCGGTTGAGCGTGCTGACGCTCAGCAACCACTTCTACTCGCGCACCGACCCGCTCGCGGAAGGCCGGGGCGTCTACCCGGGCCTGATCGCCCGCTCGGACGTGGTCGGCTTCGACCTCTATCCCCTGCAGGAGTTCTGCCGGGCCGACTGGCTGCCCGACGTCGCCGCCGCGCAGCGCGAGCTGGTGCAGCTGGCGGCCGGCCGGCCGACGTTCCAGTGGATCGAGGCTTCGACCTGGCATTGCAGGTCGCCTGCGCTGCGGGTCACTCCGACGACGATTCGCGCCGAGAGCTGGCTCGCCGTCGCGGGCGGGGCGCGAGGCCTCGGGTTCTTCCCGGCCGACTGGCCGGCCGAGTCGACGCCGGGGATCGCCGCGGTTTCGAGGGAGGTGACCGCACTCGCCGCGGGGCTCCTCGCCCCGGACGCGCCGGCGTCGGCGAGCGCGCCGGTGGTCGCGGCGGCCCGGACTGCCAACGGCGCCCTCTACGTGATCGCGGTCAACCCGACCCGGAAGCGCGTCGTGTCGAAGGTCCGGGCGCCCGGGCTGGCCGGCCGTCCGCTGACCGTGGTCGGCGAGGGGCGGACGGTCACCGCGCGCGGCGACGCGATCGCCGACTCGTTCGCGCCGCTCGCAGTGCATCTCTACGTCGCCGCGCCGCGCTAACACGGTCGTTACGAGGCTTTAACACCGCGTACGCGCTGTTGATGATGTACTGGCGCCCTCGTGCGCGGCGTCCTCGTTCTCCTCGTCACCGCCCTGGCGGCCGTGGGGACTGGGACGGCGACCGCAGGGAACGCCCCGGCCTCGGCCGGGTACGAGTCGGGCGCGCACGCACCGAGCCTCGTCCTTCGGGCCGGCCAGTCCCCGTCGGGCTTCACCGGCGGACCGGTGACGGCCGCAGACGGCGAGACGGTCGCCGTCTACGTGCAGGACGAGCTCCTCGCCGCCGATCCGGGTGCGCCTCAGCGCTGGGCGGATGCCCTCACCGGTCTCCTCCACGGTCCCGAGCTCGCCTCGGTCTCGCTCGTCCTCGCCTCGGCCGACCGGATCGGGCAGATCTGCGGAACCGGAGCGCTCGGCTGCTACGCGCGGGATGTGATCGTCGCCCTCGGCGAGGACGTACCGGGCTTCAGGGCCCAGACCGTCGTCAGCCACGAGTACGGCCACCACGTGGCCGCACACCGGCTCAACGATCCCTGGTCCGCCCAGGACTGGGGGACGAAACGGTGGGCGACCTACGAGAACGTCTGCGCCAGGTCGCAGGCTGGCGAGCTCTTCCCCGGCGACGAGGGCCGGCTGTACACGCTCAACCCCGGCGAGCTCTTCGCCGAGTCCTACCGGTTGCTGAACGAGCGCCGGGCCGGGCTGCCCGAGTCGACGTGGCGGGTGGTCGCCCCGACGCTGTATCCGGATCAGACCGCCGTCGACCTGGTCGCTGAGGACGTGACGAGCCCCTGGTCCGGGAATACGGTAGCGACGTTCTCGTCGCGGCTCGCCGCGGGCGCCACGGGGCGTGGATTCAGGATCGCCACTCCGCTCGACGGAACCTTGACGGCCACCCTCACGGGCCCGGCGAAGGCCAGGTTCGCGCTCCGGATCGTCGACCTCGCATCCGGACGGGTGCTCGCCGACGCCTCGACTGCGACGCGCGTGAAAGCGGCGACCGCGTCGATCTGCGGGCAGCGGACGCTCCAGGTGCAGGTGCGCCGGCTCTCGGGCGCCGGTTCCTTCGCCCTCACGGTCTCGAAGCCCTAGGCCTGGGTCGCGTTGCGGTACAGGTCGCAGCCGCGGCAGCCCTGGACCGCCTCGCGGAGCCGCGCGAGCGAGCGGCGCTCGGGGAGGAAGTCGACAGCCGTCACGGAGATTCGATTCCCGATGTCACGGATACGATGCTCCGGTTCCGGCGCCTTGGCCGAGTGGTTAGGCAGAGGCCTGCAAAGCCTCGTACGGCGGTTCGAATCCGCCAGGCGCCTTTAAGAAAAGACCCGTAAATCGGGGTTTTGCGGTAAGCGTTCAGGTGCTCCGCGAGGTCAGGTGAGCGCGGGGATGGGGTCGCCTCGGATGTGGGCGTGGAAGACGTCGGGGAGGTAGGCGTTTTTCGTTTCCGCTAGATGCTTGACCGGTTAATGGCGGTAGGCGATGAGTTCGCGTGGTGGCCGGCCGGTTTGCCAGTTGAGGTGGATGGCTGTGCAGAGGGCGAGGATGCGGGCGGTGATCCGGGTGAGCAGGCCGGTGGGTGTTTTCGCGCGGTGGCGTTCGAGCCGGGGACAGTCCCCCGCGGGGACTGTCCCCGCAATTGGCTACCGGCCGGCGATGACCGTGATCGTGAAGCTCGCCGTCCGCGTATTCGCACTCCTGTCCGTCGCCGAGCAGGTGACGACCGTGCGGCCGATCTTGAAGCGGCTGCCCGACCTCGGTCGGCACGAGAGCGGGACGGCTCCGTCGACCGCGTCACGCGCGACGACCTTGTAGGTGACGCGCACCCGGCTCGCGCCGCGGGGAGCCCGAACCGTCTTACCGGCGGCCCCGCTCAGCGTGGGAGCGGTGACGTCGAACGCGAGGCCGGGGACGACGAGCGAGCCAACCCAGACGTCCGTGCCGGCGGCGCAGGGACAGGAGAACAGGCGGTGGACCCTGTGAGTCAGCGTGCCGCTGCCCGAGGCGCCGGCGTAGACGCCGGAGCCGCCCGTGATCGTGAAGGGGGGATATGTCGGTGTGAGCACCTGGTCTCGTGCATCCGAGTAGCAACCTGTTGAGGCCGGAACCGCGAAGTCGATCGTGCCCTTTCCCGCGACGGTGAAGCGCGCGGTCTTGGGCAGGACGCGGAAGAGGTCAGGACAACCTTCGGCGTTCAGCTGTTCGAGATTGACGTAGCTCTCGGAGACGCTGCCCAGCCCGCGGACGAAGCCGCTCCCGTGGCGCAAGCCACACCGGACGCCGCTCGGCGTCCCGGCTGGACAGTCCCCGAGTTCCCCTCTCATGTTCAGCTCCGCCCGGAAGGCGAGCCTTCCGGGCTCCGCGCTGCCTCGGACACCGCCCGACGCGACCTGGACTGCCGCGACGGTGACGAGAGCCGCCCCCAGCGCAGCGAGCAGAAGGCGCCGCTTCGTTTCGTTGTTTTTGCGGGTCATGCTTCCTCCCTCCGTAGCAGTAGTGATCCGATGACGGCCGGACAGCCCGGGGACTGTCCCTGCCTGACTCGCGCGCACGCGTCAGCCGGGGCGTCCGCTCCGCCGCCACACGGAGCGGCGGCAGAGCGGACGGTGGCTGACTGACTGGAGCCAGGAGCCTCTAGGGACAGGGGCTCGCCACCGGGCTCATCAACGGTTCCTCGTCCCGGACGAACTGCGCCACGATGAAGACGACTCTCCCGGTCGCGACGGCGCGGATGGGGACGAACGGAGCCTCGATGTACGTCTCACCGGCCGCGACCGTCTTCGGCGCGCAGCTCGCCTGTGCCGTGAACTGCAGCGAGCCTTCCAGAACACGCACGACCACGAGCCCTGGATGGATGTGCCAGCCAGAGTCGAGGCCGTCGGCAGTGATTCGAGCGAACTGGTAGTGGATGTTGTTGCCCTCCCGGATGACCTCTCGGCCGATCACCGCGGGAAGAGCCACCGCGGCCAACGCGGCGGCGGCGACCACCGCGGCGATCAGCGCGACGATCGCCTTCTTCGAATGCAGGACGCGCATCACTCCTCCTTTGTCGTTGTCTTTGCAGGTCATGCTTCTTCCCTCCTCAGCTGTAGTGGCCCGACGATGACCGACTCGGCGACCCGCTCGAACTCGACCGCGGCGCGCACGCTTGCCTCGCGTACGGCGGCCGAGCACTCGGAGGCGAACACGTGGAAGACGACCTCGTCCGCGGGCACGAGGATCGCGCCCACGTACTCGACCGGGCAGCCCTCTTCCTGCAGCTCGGCCGCGGTGGCGGTCGCCCGTTCGCCGGCCGCCTCCACGTCCACGCGCTCGAGACCGGGCGCGTAGCACTCGACGAGGTATGTCCGCGTCTGCTTCACCGTCGCCGTCATCGCTGCCACGCTGCCGCAGCGGCGCCGGCGTTTCATCGGGCGTTTCCCTACGTTTGCAGCAGCTCCGCCCTGCGCGCTCCGAGCTCGGCCCGAGACCGCACCCCAAGCTTCCGGTAGGCGCGCGCGAGGTTCGCCTCCACGGTCTTGGGGCTCAAGAACAGGGCGGCGGCGACCTCGCGGTTGGTCAGGCCCCGTGCTGCGAGCTCGGCGACGCGGCGCTCGTTGGTCGTCAGCTCGCCGGCCGTGGCCCGGCGCAGGCCGACACGCTCGAGCTCGTCGCGCGCGCGCTCCGCCCACAGCCGGGCGCCGATCCGGTCGAAGATCTCGGCCGCCTGCTCAAAAGACTGCTTCGCGCGGGATCGCAGCCGGGTCCGCCGCTCGATGCGGCCCTTCACGAGCAGCGTGCGCCCGAGCTCGAGCGGCATCGGCAGACCTTCGTGCACCTCGAGCGCCCGCTCGACCGTCGCCAGCGCATGCTCGAGATCGCCACGCGCCGCGAGCAGCAGCGCCGACACTCGAGCGCCCGTTGCCCGGCTCCAGCGGTGTCCCGTCCGCTCCCCGTGCCGCTCGAGGAAGCCCGCGATCTCCGCCGCCCGCTCGAGGTCCCCGACTGCGACGGCCGCTTCCGCGGCGTCCGCGTGGATCCGTAACACGCCCGGCTCGCGCCAGCCGAGCTGCTCCGCTGCCGCGAGGCACGTCCGCAGGTGGTCGTCCGCCGCCGCCTGGTCGCCGAGAGAGAGGTAGACGAGGCCAAGAGCCGCTCCGAATCGGATCTCGACCTGGGGGAGTGACCACATCGAAGGCAGACACCGGGACAACGCACGGACGTCGTCGACGCTCCCCAGGTACGCCTCGACGAGCGCCAGTGCCGAAGTCGCGCGCAGCTCCGAAACGGATCCCGGCTCCGAGAGCTCGAGTGCGGAACGCGCATGCGCCCGGGCCAGCTCGAGGTTCCCTGCCCAGCACTCCGTGACGGCGAGGTGCTCAAGCGCATCCCGCTGCCTCGGCTCGTCCCCGAGCGCCTCCAGCTCCCTCGTGAGCCAGCTCCTCGAGGCATCGAGGTCGTCCACGTGCTTGAACCAGAAGCCGAAGCCCGCGGAGGGCCGATCGAGCTGCCGGCGCCCCGGGGGCAGCCGGGCCTCGAGCCGAAGCACGCGGTCGACGATGGTACGGTCGAGGCCCTGGCCGAGGAACACACGAGACCGGAGGCGCATCGACAACGCCCGCGCGTGAATTCCGGGATCCGCGTCCTCGCCCAGCGGTTCGAGCAGCGCGAGCGCCGCCTCTGCCTCTTGCGCCGCCCTCGAGGGGTCGAAGTCCATCGACCGGTGGTAGCTGAGCAACGTATGAACGGCGGCGCGAGCCTGCGCCGGCAATGGCTGGCGAAGCATCGCGTCGAGGGTCTCGATCGCCGCGGCGGGGGGCGCGGTGTACGAGAGGACGTCGCCGAGCAAAGCGACAGCCCGAGCGCACAGCTCTGGCGGCCAATGCACCCAAGCACTGCCCTCGAGGAGCTCGAGCGTACGGTCGGTCTCACCGACGGCGTGAAGGCATTCGGCGAGCTCGAGAAGCCGGAGAGCCTCCCTCGCGGCTCCGGGCTCGCCGAGGCGCAGGGCGAGCTCGAGCAGCTCCGCCGCTGCGCGCGGCGCTCCGCGGAAGATCGCATCGCGAGCGGCGGCGTGAACGACCGCGGCAGTCGCCTCGTCCGGCCGCTCGGCTGCCAGCGCCCGGTGACGCACTCGCTCCTCCAGCCCCTCGACGACGTCGGCCAGCCGCCGGTGGGTTCGGCGCCGCTCCGAGGCGGGAGCCGTCGAGACGATCGCTTCCGCAAAGAGCGGGTGTGCGAACCTGATCCGGTCGCCCTCGCACGTCGCGATCTCGTCGCGCTCGGCAGGCCCGAGATCGTCCTCGATCGCGCGTCCAAGCGCGGCGCTCACCAGGTCCGTTCGGGGCTCGGCGAGCATGGCGGCGACCAGCAGCACCTCACGAGTCGCCGCAGGGAGCTGCCCGACGCGCTCGAGGACGACGGCGCCGATATCGGCGGGCACCGGCAGCGGCTCGCCGACGGCCGGTATGCCCCGCTCGGTCAGCAGCCGCCCGATCTCGAGCGCGAACAGCGGGTTTCCGGCCGACGTCTTATGCACACGGATGAGCGCAGACCGGGGCAGCGGACGCTCCAGCCGTTGTTTCAGGAGCTGGTGAAGCGCGCCAAGGGAGAGCGGGCCGATCGTTATTCGCGTCAGCCGTTCGGGCGGCACGAGGTCGTCGATCCGGAGGTGGGCAGGCTCGGCGAGGCGCCGCGCGACGACCAGCGCCACACGCTCCGTCACCAGCCGCCGGAGGACGAACTGGAGGATCGCAGCCGAGGCGGTATCGAGCCACTGGACGTCGTCGATCGCGACGACGACGGGCCGCTCGGAGGCGAGCCCGGTGAACAGCTCCCGGACCGCCGTCGCGACGGCGCGCTGGTCGAGCGGCGTCTCCCCCGGCTCTGCCCGGAAGAGGGCGACCTCGAGCGCCCGGCGCTGCGGCTCGTGGAGAGCTTCGACGGCGTCTGGAACACGGTCGAGCAGGTCGGCCACAGCAGAGAGCGAGAACGTCGCCTCCGCCTGCGCCGGGCGGCAGGTGAGCACACGAAAGCCCCGACTCTCGGCGATCCGGGTCGTCTCTCGCCAAACGGTCGTCTTGCCGACCCCAGCCTCGCCCGCGAGCACGAGCACCGCGAAGCGCTCGCTCGCTGCGTCGAGGAACCCACTGCAAATCGCGAGCTCGCGCTCGCGTCCTGTGACCGCAGCCACAAGTGGATTGTCCCGGATCTCGACTCTCAGGTGAAGCTCAGGGCGCGAACCCATACTCGGCGGGCCGTGGACGTCGCCGCCGGACTTGGGCGGGCATCCTTCGTCAGAGGGCGATCCCTCGCGCGTAGCAGGAGCGGCTGCACGGCGAAGAGGCGTTCACGCTCAGGTTCGATCTCGGTAGGTACCTCGGTCGGGGCGGGTTCCTCGCGTGGGACGGGGTCTTCGAGTGGTTCGACGGTGATTCGTTCGATCTCGGTGCCGATGTCCATACTTGCTCAGTTCACCGTTATCGCGAAGGGGTTCTGAAGCCGGACAGGGACGCGATAGGCGTCTCGCAGTGGCTGTGCGTACGGTCAGTCCTTGTGGGCGAGGAAGAGGGCTTTCGGGGATCAGCCGCGTCTCACACCTCTGTGGTCAGTACAGCTCGACGATTGGTCGATGTATCGATCAATCGTCTAGTAGCGCTCTTCCACGATCTCTTCGACCTGGCCGGCCGGCTCCTCGACATACTCGGCCGGAGCCGCACGGCGGCGACGAACCCGCGCCGGGCGGGCCGGGCCCGCGGCGGAGTAGCGGCGGAAGTAGCCGGGCCCCCACCACGAGGACCAGAACGCCAGCGAGAACAGGCCGCCGATGAGGCCGACGATCATCAGGATCACGCCGACGGCGGTGACGTTCAGACCCTGGACGTCCGCATCGATCGCCCAGGTCAGGATCGCTCCTACGGCGATCAGGATCAGGCTCACTCCGAGTCCCATGGTTCCTCCTCAGCCGCCGAAGCGGCCCACGTAGATGGTCACCTTCGACTTGGCGGTCGCCGACACGCCGCCGCTCGGATCCTGCTGGACGACGATTCCGTCCTCGGCGTCGTCGGCCGTACTCTCGCGAACGACCTCGACCTGGAACCCGGCGGCCTGGAGATCCTGCGTCGCCGTCGTCTCGTCCTCGCCGGTCACGTCCGGAACGAGGGGCTGTGCGCCCTCGGTCGCCGGCTTCGGCTTCGGGCCGAGCGAGACGTTGACGAGGACGTGGGCACCGCGCTTCGCGGTCGTCCCGGGCTTCGGCGACTGGGAGACGACGGTCCCTTTCGGGAGCTCGTTCGGTACCCGCTTGAAGCCCGTGACCAGGCCGGCTGCGCGGATCAGCTTGCGCGCCGCCAGTAGCTTCTTGCCGGTGACGTCCGGGACGGTCGCGGATGCCGGAGGCGGTGCGGTTTCGGTGCCCGCGGGCGGCGCAGCGGGAGTGGAGGTCGGCGCCGCGGTGCTCGTGCCGTCGGACTCTCCCTTCGCGCCGGTGGAGACGTTCAGACGAACACCCGAGCCCGGTGCCGCTCTCGTGCCCGGGACGGGGTGCTGGGCGACGACCTGACCCACAGATTGGTTGCTCGGCACCTTGGCGACGTCGGGGACGAATCCCTGCGCCTTCACCGTGCCGACAGCGGCGGCCTCGTCCTGCCCGATGACGTCCGGGATCGGAACCGCCTTCGGGCCTTTCGACACGTCGAGGGTCACGGTCGCGCCCTTGGCCAGCCTGCTTGCCGCGCCCGGGGTCTGGGAGACGACCTGGTTGCGCGGCTTCGTCGAGAACACACCGCGGGTTCTTCCGGTCAGGCCGCGGGCTCTGAGCGCCTGTAGCGCCGCCGGCGCCGGCCGCCAGACGAGATTCGGAACCGCCGGTCGCACCGCCGCCGGCTTGGGCGCGGCCGTCCTGGTCGCCCCGGTCGGCGCGGACGAAACCGTCCGCGCGACGGTCGTCGTCACCGTCACGCCGGCAGAGCTCTTCTTGTCGTCGCGGGTGGCGAAGTAGGCGGCCGCGAGCCCCGCGAGCACGAGCGCGAGGAGAACCAGCATCCAGGGCCAGAGCTCGCGCTCCGGCGGCAGCTCGTCCGTGGGTAGGGGCGGCGGGCCGGGCCGGCCGATCTCCTCTTCGACGAGGACGGTCTCCGTCGTCGCGGCCCGAGGCGGGCGGACTCTGCGGCGGGGGCGTCTCGTCGGCATCACGGTCACCAACGGTCTCGGTCGTCCCGAAGTTACGCTTGCCCGCGTGACCGCCGCGAGGATGGACGGCGCCGCGCTCGCCGCGCGGATCCGCACAGAGGTCGCGGCCGAGGTCGCCGAGCTCGGCCGGCTCGGGCTCGCGACCGTCCTCGTCGGCGGCGACGCCGCGTCCCAGATCTACATCGGCCGCAAGCACGAGGCTGCACGCGAGGCGGGGATCGAGCCGCACGACCACAATCTGCCGGAAGTGACGAGCGAGGACGACCTGCTCGCCCTCGTCTCCGACCTGAACGCCGACGACTCCGTGGACGGGATCCTCGTGCAGCTGCCGCTCCCGGCGCACATCGACGGGGGCCTGGTGCTCCGGGCGGTCGCGCCGATCAAGGACGTGGACGGCTTCCACCCGGCGAGCGCCGGCCAGCTCTACCTCGACGAGCCGACGTTCGTGCCCGCCACTCCGCTCGGGATCATGGCCCTGCTCGAGGAGTACCGGGTGCCGCTCGAGGGCGCGAGGGCGGTGGTCGTCGGCCGCAGCACGATCGTCGGCAAGCCGGTCGCCCTGCTCCTCCTCCGGGCGAACGCGACCGTGACGATCTGCCACTCGCGGACACGAGACCTCGCCGCCGAGGTCAGCGGCGCAGAGGTCCTCGTCGCCGCCGTCGGCAAGGCCGGGCTCGTCTCCGCCAAGATGGTCAAGCCCGGGGCCTGCGTGATCGACGTCGGGATGAACCGAACCGAGGCCGGCCTCGTCGGCGACGTCGACCCGGCCGCGGCCGAGCGGGCCGGGCTGATCACCCCGGTCCCGGGAGGGGTCGGGCCGATGACGATCGCGATGCTGTTACGGAACACGGTCAAGGCTGCGCACTATCGCACCGGGAGGCTTGCGTTCCCCGGAGCCGGACGCTAACGTTGGCCCGCTCAACCCTGGGTCGGCGACTCGGTGCCCGGGTCGTCGTCTGTTTTTGCAGTGAAGGAGGATGTTTTGGCAGAGGGCACCGTGAAGTGGTTTTCGAACGAGAAGGGCTACGGATTCATCGAGCGCGCAGAGGGTGAGGACGTCTTCGTCCACTTCAGCGCGATCCAGTCCGATGGCTACAAGACGCTGACCGAGGGTCAGAAGGTCGAGTTCGAGGTCGTGCAGGGCCAGAAGGGCCTGCAGGCGGCGAACGTCGTTCCGCTCTAGAGCTTCTTCTTTCGGAGCCGATACCAGGGCCCCCGAGAGGGGGCCCTTCGTTTTGGGAGGATGTGATTCGTGGAGATCGACCGCGACGAGGTGCTGCACGTCGCCAGGCTCGCGCGCCTCGCGCTGACCGACGACGAGGTCGAACGCTTCCGCCGTCAGCTGAGCGCGATCCTCGACGCGGTCGGCAAGGTGTCCGAGCTCGACCTCGAGGGCGTGCCGCCGACCTCGCACCCGCTCGACCTGGCCAACGTGCTCGCCGAGGACGAGCCGGCGCCGTCGCTCCCCCGCGAGCAGGCGCTCGCGAACGCGCCCGATCCCGAGGAAGGCTTCTTCGGCGTGCCGCCGGTATGACTGTCGCTCACCGCGCTTCGCGCGAGTTCGCTCGCACGGGGGAAACAGCCGGTTTCCCCCGTGTGCCCCCTTCCCTGAGGGCTGCTCGCACCACTGCGACGTTCGCGAGCCGCGCCCGCCATGTCGGTCGCGGCGGCGGAATCCCACACACACCGCGAGTTGCAAAGAGACGGATCTGCCTGGAGGCTCGGCCGTGATCGACACGCTGCGGCTGACCGCCGAGGAGGTCAACGACCTGCTCACGCGCGGCGAGGCGTCGAGCCGGGAGATCTTCGACGCGTACCGAGCGGCGATCGACGAGCGCGACGGCGAGCTCCACTGCTTCCTGCGGCTCTGCGAGGGAACGGGGGAGGGGATCCCGATCGCGCTCAAGGACGTGATCGGGACGAAGGGCGTGGAGACGACCGCCGGCTCGAAGATCCTCGCCGGCTATGTGCCCGTCTACGATTCGACCGTCTCCGCCCGCTGCCAGGGGCGTGGCCTGCGTCTGCTCGGCAAGACCAACACCGACGAGTTCGCGATGGGCTCCTCGACCGAGAACTCGGCCTACGGCCCGTCGCGGAACCCGTGGGATCCGACGCGCGTGCCGGGCGGGTCGGGCGGCGGGTCGGCGGCGGCCGTGTCGGCTGGTCTCGCGCCGTGGGCGCTCGGCTCCGACACGGGCGGCTCGATCAAGCAGCCTTCTGCGCTGTGCGGCAACGTCGGGTTGCGCCCGACCTACGGCACCGTCAGCCGGTACGGGATCGTCGCCTTCGCCTCGTCGCTCGACCAGGTCGGCCCGGTGACGAAGACCGTCCGCGACTGCGCGTTCCTCTACTCCGTGATCGCCGGCCGCGACCCTGCCGACTCGACCACCGTCGACGTGCCCGCGGTCGAGATCCCCGAGGCCGAGGATTTGAAGGGCCTCCGGGTGGGCGTCCCGGTCGAGATGCGCGACGCCGAAGGGATCGAGCCGGGCGTGGGAGAGGCGGTCTCCCGGGCGATCGCGCTCTGCGAGGAGCTCGGCGCCGACGTGGAAGAGTGCTCGCTCCCCCGCTCGGTCGAGTACGGGCTGCCCTGCTACTACCTGATCGCCCCGGCCGAGGCGTCGTCGAACCTCGCCCGCTACGACGGCGTCCGGTACGGACCACGCGCGGGCGGCGACGGGCTGATCGAGGTGTACGAGCGCACGCGGAGCGAGGGGCTCGGCGACGAGCCGAAGCGCCGGATCATGCTCGGAACGTACGCGCTCTCGGCCGGCTACCACGACGCGTACTACCGCAAGGCGCAGCAGGTGCGGACGGTGATCATCCGCGAGCACGCCTCCGTCTTCGAGCGCTTCGACCTGATCGTCTCGGCGACGTCGCCGACGGTCGCGTTCCCGATCGGCGAGCGGGCCGACGACCCGCTCGCGATGTATGCCTCCGACCTGCTGACGATCCCCTCCTGCGTCGCCGGGCTGCCCGGGCTCTCGATCCCGTGCGGCCTCTCCGAGGGGCTTCCGGTCGGCCTCCAGCTCGTCGGGCCGCAGCTGTCCGAGAACACGCTGTTCCGCGCGGGGCATGCGCTGGAGCGGGCGCTCGGCTTCGACTACGTACCGGAGCGCCTCCGTCGGAGCGGGACATGATCGGGTGCATGGCGTGCGACCTGCTCGAGGGACGCCGCAGCGTTCCCGGCGGGCTGGTCCTGGACGACGACCACTGGGCGGCGGAGCACTGCGTCGGTGCGTTCGGCATCGGCGCGTTCGTTGCGAAGACGAAGGAGCACCGCGACTCGCTGTGGACGATGAGCGACGCGGAGGCGGCAAGCCTCGGGCCGTCCGTCAGGCGTCTTTCGGGCGCGATCGTGGAGGGAATGGGTGCTGAACGCGTCTACATCACGATGTGGGTCGACGCCCCTCCGCATCACCTGCATCTCGTCCTCTGGCCCCGATACCCGGGGGAGGAACGGGGATCCGAGCTCGAGGCGATGGAGGATGCGGCGCGACGTGTGAGGGGCTCCCTCAGATGAGGTGGGAAGCGGTCGTCGGGCTGGAGATCCACGTCCATCTGAAGACGCGGACGAAGATGTTCTGCCGCTGCGAGACGGGGTTCGGCGCGCCCGAGAACACG
>JBBRXG010000058.1:0-20097 GCA_038248655.1 Gaiellales bacterium | reverse complement strand
GTGACGAGCGGGAGATTCAGCGCCTCGGCCAAGGCGACGAAGACGGCGTCGGGCGCGGCGACGTTTGGATGAAGCTCCCACGCCCGCTCGAGCAGGCTCACGTGTGGGTAGCGCTTGAGTGGGAACTCCAGCATTCGCCTGAGGCGCCGCCGACCGTCCTCTGCGCTGAGTCGCCCCGTCACGACTCGGTCGCGGATCACCTGAAGCACCTCGACGTCGATCAGATGAGGGACTCGAACCTTCCATCGGGCACGGTCGAGTTGCTCGCGAACCCAAGCGGCCTCCGGATCACTGCCGAACAGCAGATCGAGCACCGCCGAGCTGTCGATGACGATCAACCCGCGTCGCGGATCCGGCGCAGTGTCTCGTGTGGCGGCTCGTCGAGGTCAACCGGCGGGAGCGCGTTCAGTCGTCTGACGAACTCCTCGGGGCTGGGAACGGCGGCGATGTCGTGGATCTCGGCGAGGAGGTAGTCCGACAGAGACATGCCGAGCTCTGCCGCACGAACCTTCAGCTTGCGGTGCAACTCTGGAGGCACATTCCTGATCTGGATCATTCCCATGCGTTGCACCTTAACACATGCGCAAGACATGTCCGAAGAGGCGGGTTTGGAAAGCCGTGCCCCGGCTCATTGGATGAGGAGCATCACGCGTTCCGTCTGTAGAGCGTCTCTCCTCTGAAAGTGCGCAGCACTTTCAGAGGATCAGCATCGCGTCGCCGAAGGAGTAGAAGCGGTAGCGCTCGGCGATCGCGACGCGGTAGAGCTCGCGCGTCTCCTCCACGCCGGCGAACGCCATCACCAGCGCCAGGAGCGTCGACCGGGGCAGGTGGAAGTTGGTCAGAAGCGCATCGACGCGGCGGAAGTCGAAGCCGGGCGCGACGAACAGGTCGGTCCGCCCGGCGAGCGGCGAGCCCCGCGCGAGCGTCTCCAGCACCCGGACGGTGGTCGTGCCGACCGCGACGACCCGCTCGGCGGCGCGGATCCGTCCCCACGCCGCTTCCGACACCTCGTAGCGCTCGCCGTGCAGGCGATGCTCGGCGAGGTCGTCCACGCTCACCGGGCGAAACGTGTCCAGCCCGACGTGCAAGGTCACACGCTCGACCTCGAGCTCGGCGACGAGCTCGGGCGTGAAGTGCAGCCCGGCAGTCGGCGCCGCGGCGGAGCCGGGCGTCCGCGCGTAGACGGTCTGGTAGCGCTCCGGATCGGCGAGCGGCTCGGTGATGTACGGAGGAAGTGGTATCTCGCCGTGCGGCTCGCCGTCGAGCCGCACGCGCCACCGGCCCACCCCCCGGTGCTCGAGCAATTCGACCGGCCCGTGTCTGCCGCCCGGCCTGAGCCGGCCGGTCGGGCGCGCGAGCGCCTCCCAGACTCCGTCCCCGAGCGGCTCGAGCAGGAGCACCTCGCCCCGCGGCCGCTCGATCGGGACTCGCGCGGGGACGACCCGCGAGTCGTTGACGACGACGAGCGCGTCACCGATCTCCTGGGGGAGATCGGTGAATCGACGGTGTCCGACCCTGCCCGTCGCGCGCTCGTAGACGAGGAGGCGCGACTCGCCGTGCCGCTCGACCGGATGCTGCGCGATCAGCTCTGCGGGCAGGTCGTACTCCAGCTCGGAGGCCTTCATCCGGCGGACACGCTATCGTCGCGCTGGTGGACGAAGACGCCCTCGACCGAGCCCGGGATCGTCTCGCGGAGGCTGCCGCCGGCAAGGCACAGCCCGGCGACGTCGAGGCCGCTCTGGACCGGGCCCGGGCCCAGATCGAGGAGCTCGCCGCGACTGCCTCGGAGCTCGAGGCGTCCCTTCCCGGCCAGGTGGGCGAGGCGGTCCGCGAGGGGATCAGGATCGAGGCGCGGCCGGTCTCCCGGCAGCTCGCCGAGGTTCGCGGGCTCGCGAACCAGACGATCAGACGTCTCGAGCGGATCGAGACCGAGCTTCTCGCAGAGCGAAACTCGCGCGTCGACGATCTCGGCCTGCTCGTCGACCTCGTCGACTCCGGTTGGCGCGCCGTCGACGAGCGCCTCGCCCGCATCGAAGAGGCGCTTCAGTCGCCCCGCGGCGCCACGGTCTACAGGATCGGCGAAGCCGGCTAGGCTCAGGTCAGAGCGAGGATCGCGGCGCAGGTCGCCGCCCAGGCCGCGATCGTGACGAGCAGCGGCACGTCGGTGAGCAGCACGTTTTCGGGCTCCTCGCCCAGGCCGTGCCGATGGAGCAGCAGCAGGTAGCGAAAGACGCCGTAGACGACGAACGGGATCGTCGCCATCATCGCGTTCGAGTCGCGGGCGGTGAACGTGTACAGCGAGTACGCAATCACGGTCGATGCGGCGACGACGCTGACGAGCTGGTCGACGAGCGCGAGCGAGTACCCCGTGAGCACCGCGCGTCCCGGCGCCCGGTCGGCGCCGACGAGCACGAGCTCGGCACGCCGCTTGCCGAGCGCGAGGAAGAGCGCGAGCAGACCGGTGCAGATCAGGAGCCAGGGCGAGATTCGCACGTCGACCGCCTGCGCACCCGCGGCGGCTCGGAGCACGAACAGTCCGGAAATCGCGAGCACGTCGATCAGCACGATCCGCTTCAAGCCCCCCGTGTACGCGGCCTGGAGGACGAGAAAGCCGCCCATGAACGCGGCCGACCAAGGGCCGAGGAGCGCCGCCGCCGCGAGCGCGGCCGACGTCAGCAAACCCGCCAGCCAGAGGGCGGCGCGGGCCGGCAGCTCGCCGCTTGCGACCGGACGGAGCCGCTTCACCGGGTGCTCGCGGTCGTCCGCCGCGTCACGGACGTCGTTGGCGAGGTACGCGGCGCTCGAGGCCGCGCAGTAGGCGGCGAACGCGCCGAGCGCCTCTCCCCAGCGGGTGACATCCCCGATCTTCGCGGCGAAGATCAGCCCGGCGAAGAGCAGCAGGTTCTTCGACCACTGGCGGAGCCTGAGCGCGGCCAGCGCGGCGCGCGCGAGCGTTCGCGTGCAGGCGAGGGCCGCGACTGCCACCTCGGGATCCTAGGTCGGCTAGACGGGCGGCGACGCAGGCAGGACGAGGTCGAACCTGCTGCCGGCTCCCGGCTCGCTGATCAGGACGATCCGGCCGCCGAGCGCGACCGCCAGCTCACGGGCGATCGCCAGGCCGAGCCCCGTCCCGGCTCCGTCGCGTGACCAGAACGGGCGGAAGATTCGCTCCTGCTCGCTCGGCTGGATGCCGGGCCCGGTATCTGCGACCGACACGGCGACGTTGCCGTTCTGGGTCTCGAGGGCGAGCGCTACCCGCCCGCCGTCGGGCGTCCAGCGAAAGGCGTTCGAGACCAGGTTCGACACGATCTGGAACACGCGGTCGCCGTCCGAGACGATCACCTGGCCGCCGTTCGAATCGCACTGGTAGTCGATCCCCCGCCGCTTCGCCTCCTCGCCGAACGCCGCGTAGACCTGATCGACGAGGCTCCCCATGTCGACCTCCTCGCGCAGGACGGTGAACCGGTGCGCGTCCAGCTTCGCCAGGTCGAGGACGTCGCCGACGAGCCGCTCGAGCCGCTCTGCCTCGGCGGCGACGACCCCGAGCGACTCCGCCCGCGACTCGGGATCACCGACGAGCCCTTCGCGCATCGCCTCGACATGCCCGCGGATCGCGGTCAGCGGCGTCCGCAGCTCGTGGGAGACGGACATGAGGAAGTTCCGCTCCTGCTCCTCGGCCTCGGAGAGCCGGGAGGCCATCTCGCGGAAGCGGCTCGCCAGATGGCTGACCTCGCCGCTACCCGGCACCTCCGGGACGGCGACGTCGTACTTGCCCCCGGCGATCCGGTCGGCGGCGGCCGAGAGCGCGAGCACGGGGCGCGCGATCCGGCGCGACAGGTACAGGGCGAGCGCGCCGGCGACGACGAGCCCGACCCCGAGCGCGACGAAGAGCAGCTCGACGAGTGAGAGCCAGCCGTGCGTCAGCTCCGTCTTCTTCTTCGCGACGATCAGCGCACCGAAGATCGGGCTGTCTCCCGCCGTGAGGTGCAGCGGCTGCCCGACGGCCAGAAAGGTGCGGTCCTCGCCCGGGGGCGTGAAGTCGAAGGTGACGACCTTGCCCGTCTGGATCCGCTGCCACTCGTCCGAGCCGACCTGGGACTGCGACAGCTCCCGGAGCCCAGACTTCTGCCCGGGAAAGATCGGCACGCCGACGTAGAACAGCCTGGCGCCGGTCGCCCGCTCGAGCTCGGCGGCGGCGAAATTGGGCGCCGAGCGGCCCTCGTCGCTCGAGCGCGTCGCCGCCTGCGAGTAGAGCTGCGTGAGACCGGCCGCCTCGCGCTTCAACTCCGCGAGCGACTGGGAGCGGATGTGATCCTGGAAGAGCTGGACCGCGATCGCGGTCGAGACGATCCCCGCCAGCGCAACGCCCGCCAGGAAGAATGCCGGCAGGCGGAAGCGCAGCGATCGGAACATCGACCGCTAGGCCGCGTCCGCGCTTTTCGCGGGTGTGACCTTGTAGCCGACCCCCCACACGGTGACGATCGGCGACGCATCGCCGAGCTTCCGGCGGAGCTGTCGGACGTGGACGTCGACGGTGCGCGTGTCGCCGGCGAAGGTGTAGCCCCAGACGCGTTCCAGAAGCTGGTCACGCGTGAGCACGAGGCCGCGGTGGTCGAGGAGCTCCCAGAGCAGATCGAACTCCTTGGGCGCAAGCTGAATCTCCTCGGCGCCGACCTTGACCTCACGCCGCCCGGCGTCGATCACCAGGTCGCCGTGCATGAGCTGCTTGCTCTCGATCTGACGGCGCTCGGGCGCCGCGCGTCGGAGGATCGACTTCACGCGGGCGACGAGCTCGCGCGGGTTGAACGGCTTCGTCAGGTAGTCGTCGGCGCCCACCTCGAGTCCGATGATCTTGTCGACGTCCTCGTCGCGGGCGGTGAGCATCAGGATCGGGACGTCGGAGCCCTTGCGGATGCGCCGGCAGACCTCGATCCCGTCGATGTCGGGCAGCATCAGGTCGAGCACGATCAGCGCGGGCTGGCCGGCAGCGACCTGAGCGAGCGCCTCGCCTCCGTTCGCGGCCGTTCGCACGACGTACCCGGCGTTCTTGAGGTAGAGGGCGACGAAGGACGCGATCGAGCTCTCGTCCTCGACGACCAGGACGGTCTGCGTCCCGCGCGCGCTCAACGCGCGGGCGTTGCCGGCAGCGGGAGACCGAGCGTGAAGCGCGCCGGGAAGCCGGGCATCGGCTTGAAGAGGTCGCCGTTCAGAGAGTACCGACCGAGCTGGTCCGGGAACCCCGTCCCGGCGAGCACGGTCGTGCCCTTTCCGACCACGCTGACGTCCAGATGGATCGCGCTGATCCGCACGTAGTAGGCGCCGCCGATCAGCCGGAAGCGGATGTCGCCCGCGCCGCTGTACAGCGTGCGCCGCGGGCCGAGCACGTTCCGCTGCTGCCAGCCCTTGACGACGGGTGGCGGGCCGTCGCCGGCGAACCGGTCGAAGACCTCGATCGTGCCCGAGTCGAACCGCCCGATGATCCCGCCGCGAATGTTCAGGACGACCACGCCCCAGGCCGACTCGACGACGAGCGAGCCGTCCCCCAGTCCAGCCGTCGTCGCGCCCGCAGGCAGCGCGAGCACGAGGGCCCCGATCACGATCACCACCAGTCGACGCATCGCCGTCTCCAAGTATCGCCCTCTCAGTTGTGAAGCGTCTAATCGGGCTGTAAGGAGAGTGTAAGGACACCCGCACATCCGGTTCAACACCGCGGGTCGATCGGACGCGCCGCCGGGCCGAGCGGGACACCGTAGCGGTGCGCCAGCGTGGCCAGGCGGCGGCGATAGACCTGCATCGACGCCCGGCGCCAGTCTCCGTGCGTCTGGCATCGCCACGCCGAGACGCGCTCGCGATGATACGGGCTCGTCAGGCTCTCGTTGTGTCCGATCACATTGCGGAGCTGGATCCCGAACCGGTGCATCAGCCATGCCGTCAGACGCAGCGACGCCTGCAGTTGAGGCGTGTCGGCGAGAATCTCGCCGTCGCTCGTCCCGACGTGCTCGATCCCGATCGCCGTGTGGTTGAGGCCGACCGTGTGGCGGCACATCGTCGTCAGCGGAACGAGCTGGTAGATCGTCCCGTCCCGGTCGATCACGAAGTGCGCGCAGACTCCCGGGAGCTCGTGGAGCTCGGCATCGGCGACGTCGTGCGAGAAGGTCGCGAACGCGGACGAGAAGCTGTCGCTGGCCGTGTAGTGCTCGACGATCACCTTCGGGTTGCGCAGGCGCCAGGTGTCGATCCCGTAGTGACGGTTCGCGTACGCCTGCATCTCGAGCTTCCTGCCGTGGCCGAACGGGATCGGGCGCGAGACCACCGGCGGCTTCGGCGGCGCAGGCGCCGCAAGCAGGAGCCCGATCAGCAGGGCATGCACGTGGCCCAGGGTAGCTAGCCGGTTTCCTGCAGGCGTTTCAGGGTCGCCTTCGCGACCCGCCCGGCAAGGACGTCGGACGGAAGACCGACCCCGTTCCCCCACGTCATCACGACCGCGACGAAGACGCCGCCGGGCCAGTAGACGAGCCCGGCGTCGTGCCTGGCGCTCGAGATCCAGCCCGCCTTGTGCGCGAGCGCGTACGGGCCACCCCCGAGGAAGCGCCCGAGCTTCGCCCGGTCGGGCACGTGCGCGAGCAGGTAGAGCAGGTAGCGGGCGTCCGAGGCCGTGAACTCCCGCCCGTACTGAGCGATCAGCGGGCCGCGGCCGCCGGCGGCGAGGTGGACGTCGGTGAGCAGCCGGGCGAGGTCGAACGCGGTCGTGTACTTGCAGCAGCCGAACGACGGCCGGCTCTCGACCCGCACCGGGATCGGGATGCTCATTGCCGTCCCGCGCAGGTAGCCGCCACCCATCCAGGTGTCGCCGAGGCCGATGCCGCGGAGGAGGTCGTCGACCCGGTCGCCGCCGCCGAAGAGCGACTCGAGCTGGTTGGCGGCGTCGTTGTCGGACTCGATCAGCATCCGCTGGAGGAGCGAGTCGACGTTCGAGCCGACCGCGGGCTTGCGGGCGGATACGCGGAGGGCTTCGACCGCGATCGCAACCTTCAGCGTCGAGGCGGCCGGGAAGCGGGCCCTCGCGTTCCAGGCCGCGCCGCGACCGGTGACGAGATCCTCGACGAAGACCCCGCTCGTCCCCGGGAACGACCGGGCAAGGGGCTCGACGGCGCCCGCGAGGCGCCCGTCGCTCGTGCCCCGGACGGCGCGAGGACGCGCCGAGCGCGGCAGTCCGAAGACGTGACGGACGACTGCGCGCCGCGCAGGTGCGCCCGCCGAGTAGGCGGTGATGCCGAGCGTCGAGTCGCGGCGCGGCAGCGAGACCTCGAAGTCGAAGCTCCCGCCGGACACGCGTCGGACGGCGAGCGTCTTCGTCCCCACCCGCACGACGATCGCCCACCTGCCGCGCGGCACGCGCCCGGCGATCCGCCCGAAGGACGCCTCGCGCTCGACCGGGGCGACCAGTGCGAGCGGCGCAGGCGGCGGTGGCGTCGTCAGCAGCACGGAGGAATCCTGCCCGACCCGCGCCTACGAGAAGCCGTGCTCACGCAGTGCCTCGTCGGCCCCGCGCCGCCCGAGCGCGATCAGCTCGAGCTTCGCGTCGTTCGTCCACGGCTTAGTCCGTGAGCGCCTCCCTGTTGTAGAGACCCTCGGCGTTCCAGAGCATGAACCCACCGGCGTGCTGACGGCGGGCGGCGGCGATCTGATCGGTGACCTCGACGACCGTGTACGGCCGTCCGAGCGAGAAGTCCTGAAGCCACGGGATCATCTTCGCCTTGCCCTTCACCTGCCGCCTGAAGTCGAGCAGCGAGTGGGCGACGGTCCGTCCCGGATATGCGTCGGGATCGGGGATCCCGTACTCGCCCGGGCCGTAGTGGGAGGGGTAGACCATCGGGTAGATCGCGTCGAGGTACGGGGCGATCCGCTTCGGCACCTGCCCGATCCCGAGATCGTGGGTGGCGGCGAGACCGAAGACATCCGCCGAGACGCGTACGCCGAGCGGGTGCAGCTGCCCGGACGCGTAGCGGAGGAAGCTCGCGATCGTCGTCCCCTTCGGCTCCGGCCGCGTGTGCCGGTAGACGATCTGCGAGAGGTCGCCGTCGCTCGGGAAGCGCACGTAGTCGAACTGGATCTCGTCGAAGCCGGCCTTCGCCGCGGCGATCCCGATCCCGACCACGTACCGCCATACCCGCCGGTCGTACGGGTTCGTCCAGCCGAGCCCGCCGTTGTTCAGCCAGCGCGAGCCGTCGGGGCGCAGTACGGCCAGGTCGGGACGCGCCGCCGAGAGCACCGGGTCCTCGAAGACGACCACCCGGCCGACCAGGTACATGCCCGCCGCATGCACCTTGTCGACCACCGTCTTCGCATCGTAGAACGGCTGCGCCGCGCCGGTCTCCCGCGCGAGCTTCGGCGTCGAGGCGGAGATGAAGCCCACCTTCCCGTTCTCGTCCTTGACGTCCACCTCGAGGGTGTTCAGGCCGTAGCCCTTGAGCGCGACGTACTCGTCCAGCTTCCCTTCGAGCCCGGCGAGAGCCATGGTCACGTGGACGCCGCGCACGTCCCTCGGATACGTTCGCTCCGGGCTCGGCTTGTCCACGCGGATCGGCGGCTGCGACGCGACCGGCGCCTCGTGGCGGCCGGAGATCTGGGTGGCGCCGAGGCCGATACCGCCCCCGAGCGCGAGCAGGACCGAGACCGCGGCGAGCCGCCGGCGCCTGCGCCTGCTGATCCCCTGCCGCCGCCGCTCTCGAAACCGCTCGTTCGGATCGAGGCGGGGATGAACGTAGTTCGGCACCGAACCCCTAACGCTACGCCGGTGGACCTAGACCTGCAACCACCGGAAGCCGATCCGATCCGGGGCCGCGTCGAGCGGGCTGCCCGGCAACGACTCCACCGGGCTCGGGCTGTTGTAGCCCCGGGGGGCGACGTCGTTCGGGGCGGATGGATGGAAGAGGGAGGCGAGGTACTGGATCTGCCCTCGGCCCGGGCCGAGCTCGAACTGCCCGCCGCCGTAGAGCGAGATCCCACGCTCGGCGCAGGTGTCGTAGAAATCGAGCAGGCCGCGGAGACTCCCGAAGCGGGAAGGCTTCGAGTTCAGCGTCCGTGGCGGAAAGGGGAGCGCGTCCACGTCGGCGACCGAATGGATCACCGCATCCCAGGTGATCCGCGCTCGGTGCGGCTCGAGTACGGCCGCCTTCTCGGGGTCGGCGACGTCCGGATCCTCGATGAAGGCGGACGGAAGCGATTCGACCACGAGCTGATACAGCTCGGGACCCGCCGCCCGCTCGGGCTCGCGCCAGGTGTAGGCCTCCTTGAAGTCGACGACGTCGACGCAGTCGAGCTCGGCCAGCTCCCCGACGAGGCCGGTGTCCCAGGAGCTCTCCGGGTCGAGCTTGAAGCGCAGGCCCGGGTGGACGCTCCGCAGCCGGCGCAACCTGGCCGCTCCCTCCCCCGCAAGCGAGGTCGAGACGACGAATACGAGCTCGCCCGGTGGCCGCCCGAGCGCCTCGTGCGCCGAGATCCCCGCCTGCCGCAACGCGAGGTCGAAGGCAGCGCTCTCGAACCCCCAGCGGCGGTAGTCGGCCAGCTCCTCGAAACGGGCCGAGAGCGAGTCGAGCGTGTGGTCTCCCGCCAGCTCCAGCGCCGGCCCGGCAGCCTGGAACCGGGCCTGGTCCTCGGCCTCGTAGGTGACGTCCTCGCCGATCCCCTCCTCGCCGCCACCGCGAATGTGGATCACGGTCGAGCGCCGAACGAAGTCGGCGGCGACCGGCTGCTCGAGCCCTTCGAGCTCGTAGCCGTCCACCCGTACGGGCAACGTCGAGACGAGGTCGTACGTGCTCACGGACTGCGAGAGTACAGCGCGATGGGCGTCCCCCCACCCGGAGAGCACAGCCGCCGATGAGCGAGCTGACCGACTTCGGCCTGATCACGCTGCTCGTCGCGGGGGGGTTCCTGCTCGCGCTCGGCGCGCACAAGCTGACCGAGATCTTCCCGCTTCCCGCGCCCGCGCTCTTTCTCGTCGGCGCGGCGGTCGCGTCCGACATCTGGCCCGGCCTTGCCCATCTCTCGACGGTCGACGTCGAGCGGATCGCCGTCGTCGCGCTGATCATGATCCTCTTCGACGGCGGCATGCACGTCGGCTGGACGCGCTTTCGGGAGTCGGCGGTGCCGATCACGGTTCTCGGCGTGCTCGGCACGTTCGCGACCGCCGGCGCCGTCACGCTCGCCGCGCACTGGCTGTTCGACTTCGGCTGGACGACGGCCGGGATCCTCGGCGCTGCGCTCGCTCCGACCGACCCGGCGGTGATGTTCTCCGTGCTCGGCAAGCGCGAGATCGGCGGTCGCGCGGGCACGATCCTGGAAGGCGAGTCCGGCGCGAACGACCCGGTCGGGATCGCGCTGATGATCGGGATGCTCGACTTCGCGACGCACGAAGGGGCGACCTTCTGGACGGTGGTCAGAGAGTTCGCCATCGAGATGTCGGTCGGCCTCGCGATCGGCGTCGCCGGTACGCTCGTCCTGCTCCCGGTGATGAGACGGATCTCACTGCCGAACGAGGGGCTCTACCCGCTGCGGACACTGGCGGCCGCGGGAGCGATCTACGGAGCGGCGGCGGTCGCGCACGGCTCGGGGTTCCTCGCCGTCTTCGTCGCCGGCCTGCTCCTCGGCGCCGCGCCCGCTCCGTACAAGACGGAGATCGAGTGCTTCCACACGTCGCTCGCCAGCCTCGCCGAGATCGTCGTCTTCGCCGCCCTCGGCCTGACCGTCGGGCTCGGGTCGCTCGACGGGCGGCGCGTCTGGATCGACGGGCTCCTGCTCGCCCTGATCCTCGCCTTCGTCGCTCGACCGCTCGCCGCGGGGCCGCTGCTCCTCCCCGCCCACCTCCGGCCTGGTGAGCGCCTGTTCGTGCTCTGGGGCGGCCTGAAAGGCGCTGTCCCCATCCTGCTCGCCGCCTTCGCGGTGATCGCAGAGGTCCGGGACGCCGATCGCATCTACGGGATCGTGTTCGTGGTCGTCCTCTTCTCGGTGGTCGTTCAGGGCAGCTCGCTGCCGCTCCTTGCCTCCCGGCTCGGCGTGCCGATGAGCGACGTCGAGCAGCGATCCGCCGGGGCGTAGCGCCCGGCCGGCTACGGTCGGCCGGTCTCGACGCGCACGCGCTCGCGGACGCGGTCGTAGAGCTCACCGGCGAGCTCCTCGATCCTCTCGATCGCCGCGAGGTCGAGCACCTCGCGCCACGCCTCGGTCCGGTCGGCGAGCACCCCGTACCTGTCGACCGGGTCGCTCGAGTTCGCGCCGACCGCACGGCCGTTGAACGTCGGCACGAACAGTGCGGGCGACATCGAGATTCCGACTCGCCCGGCCAGCCAAGCCATCACCGCCTCTCCGATCCTCGTCCACATCGGCTACCACAAGACCGGGACCAACTGGCTCCAGGAGGAGCTCTTCGCCGATCCGGCGACCGGGTACCGCTGGCTCGACAAGCGGCTGGCCGACCACCCGGTGCACCGCCTGATCAGGACCCGGCCGCTCGACTTCGACGCCGCCGGCGTCCGGGTCGCGTTCGAGCCCCGGCTCGCCGACGCTCGGGCCGCCGGTCTCTTGCCGGTCATCTCGTTCGGCCGGCTCTCCGGGCACCCGTACTCGGGCGGCTACGACAGCAAGGAGATCGCCGACCGGCTGAGGCAGGTGTTCCCGGAGGCGAGCATCCTGATCGTCATCCGCGAGCAGCGGAGCATGGTGCTCTCGACGTACAAGCAGTACGTGAAGGCGGGAGGCGCGATGTCGGTCGAGCAGTTCCTCCGGCCGGCGCGAAAGCAGGGCTGGCGCGTCCCCGGGTTCGAGTTCGGTCACTTCGCGTACGACCGGTTGATCGCGTACTACCGATCTCTGTTCGGATCCGAGGCGGTGCTCGTACTCCCGTACGAGCGGTTCGTGCGAGACGGACGCGGGTTCGTCGAAGCGATCGCCGCGTTCGCCGGGCGGCCGGTGCCGGCGGCGGTTCTCGACGCGATGCCGTTCGGGAGGCGATCGAACGAGGCCCCGACCGCCCTCGCGATCGCCGCCTCCCGGCCCCTGAACCGCCTCGGCCCGCGCAGCGACCTGAACCCGGCGCCCCTCGGGCGGGCGAAGCCGGTCTTCCGGCTCGCCAAGCGCCTGCGGGCGAGCCGCCTGGACGTCCCCGGCGCGTCTTCCCTCGCCGCCCGCAGCGAGCGGCGGCTACGAGAGGTCGTGAACGAGGCGATCGGCGACCGCTACGTGGCGAGCAACCGGGCGACCGCCGAGCTGACCGGGATCGATCTCGCCGACTATGGTTGGATGCTCTAGGCGACTCGGCGGGCGTGCCGGGTCGTCCCCAGGGTCGTGCGGCGCTCGGGCTCCCGCTCGACGCGGACCCAGCCGAGGCGCTCCACCTCGTCCTCGCAGAGGCGGCAGACGACCTGTTCGGTTCCGGCGCCGTCGACGCGCCAGTGCCCGAACGCCTCGCCGAGTAGCAGGCTTCGCGCACAGCGTGCGCACGTGATCATGGTTACAGGGTACGCGGCGCACCCGACGGATCCTCCTCGCCGTACGAGAAGAACCCTCGGCCCGACTTGCGGCCGAGCAACCCGGCCTTCGTCATCGACACCAGGCGGGGCGGCGGTGCCATCCGCGGCTCTCTCAGCCCCCGCCACAGCGCCTCGGAGGCGTGCACGTGCACGTCGAGGCCGATCAGGTCGATCAGCGCGCACGGGCCGATCGGCCAGTTCAGGCCGAAGCGCATCGCCCGGTCGAGGTCCTCCGGGGTGACGCGCGACTCGTCGAGCACGCGCACGCAGTCGTTCAGGAGCGGGATCAGGATCCGGTTGACGACGAAGCCGGGCGTGTCGTGGCAGCGGATCGGCTCCTTGCCGAGCGCGGAGGCGAACGCGTACGCCGCCCCGTACACCCGCTCGTCGGTCAACTCGGTGCGCACGACCTCGACCAGCGGCAGCACAGGTGCCGGATTGAAGAAGTGCAGCCCCACCACCCGCTCGGGACGCGCCGAACCGCCGGCGATCTCGGTCACCGACAGGGCAGAGGTGTTCGTCGCCAGGATCGCCCCCGACGCGAGCGCCGACAGCTCGGCGAAGAGCGCCCGCTTGGGCTCGAGCTCCTCGACGATCGCCTCGATCACGAGGTCGCAGCCGCCCAGGTCCTCGAGCTCGGTCGTCGTCGTCAGCCGTCCGAGCGCAGCGGCGCGCTCCTCTTCCGTCAGCCGCCCCTTCTCGACGCCGCGGGCGAGGTAGCGCCCGACCGTCTGCCGGGCGCGCTCGCAGAGCTGGTCCGAGACCTCCCGTCCGACGGTCTCGAACCCGGCCTGGACGCAGACCTGCGCGATCCCGGCCCCCATCGTCCCGAGCCCGACGACACCGACCTTCTTCACCTCCACGGCGGGCGATCCTACTGCTCAGGGACAGGCTTCAGCCTGTCCCTGCTCTGGTCGGGCCAGCACCCACAGGAACGTCGCCTCGCCATCGGGCTCGCGAATCGTCTCCAGGTCGTCGCGGACGACCGCCAGCCCGGCTTCGCGGACGAGCCGCAGAGTCACCTCGGGCTCGTAGCCGCTGAAGAACGTCTCGACACCGCCGACCCACTCGCCGCGCCACCTTCGCCACGTCCGACGCGGCGAAGGTGGCGAGCAGATATCCCCCCGGACGAAGCGATACGCCGATCCGGACGAGCAGCGGCCCCAGCTCCTCGCGCGGCACATGGTTGAAGACGTAGAAGGAGACGATCGCATCGAACGTCGCCGGCGCGAGATCCAGATCGGTGAAGTCGGCGTGGATGAAATCGGCGTCCGGAACGCGCTTGCGCGCGCGGCGGACCTGCTCCGCGGAGATATCGACGCCGACGAGCCGCGCTCGCTCGGCCAGCATGCGCGTAGACCGTACGCCCGCACCCGAGCCGAGCTCGAGCACGTCCGGTCGTTCGGGCAGCAGGCTGAGCAGGTCTTCGAGTCGCTCGAGCCTGCTCGAGCCTGTGATCTGCCGCTGCCAGGCGGCGAACGCGTCGGCGCCGGCGTCGTACCCGCGCGCAACGAGGTCCTGCGGACGCTCAGGTTCGTTCACCACGGTCCCCTGCGCAGTATGTCCCTGCTCCCACGTCCCTGCTCCGCAGCCGCGACCGACATGGCGGGCGCGGTCCACGACCGTTCGCCCGGGAGAGCGGCGTTGAGGGAAGGGGGCGGACGGGCGCCCTCAGCGCCGGTGCGGGGGCTCTGTTTGCTTTGCGGGCTGCGCGTGCGGTCGACGGCCGCAAACAAGACTCCAACGGAACCCCCGGGTCAGGCTGAAGCCTGACCCTGCACTTACATCCTCTCGATGACCGAAGCGATCGCCTGGCCCTGGCCGATGCACATCGTCGCGATTCCGTAGCGGGCTTCCCGCCGGTCGAGCTCGTTCAGGAGCGTCGCCGTGATCCGGGCGCCCGTCGCACCGAGCGGGTGACCGAGCGAGATCCCGCCCCCGTTCGGGTTCACGTCCTCCATCCGGTCGCCGAGCCCCGTGTCCTGCACGAACTGGAGCACGACGGAAGCGAACGCCTCGTTCACCTCGATCACCGCCATGTCGTCCCAGCCGAGGCCCGCATTCGCAAGCGCGCGCTCGCACGCCTGCGGGTTGCCGTGCAGCATGCGGTACGGATCTACGCCGGCGAGCCCGAACGACACGAACCGCCCGCGCGGCTCGAGCCCGAGCTGGGCGGCCCGCTCCTCGCCGGCGACGAGCATCGCCGCCGCGCCGTCCACGATCGAGCTCGAGTTGCCTGCGGTGACGACCCCGTCCTCCTTGAACGCGGGCGGCAGCGTCGCCATCTTCTCGAGCGTCGTCTCGCGCCGCGGCGTCTCGTCGACCGCGAACAGGACCCCGACGTGTGGATTCGAGACCTCGACTGGGACGATCTCGCGCTCGAACCGGCCCTCGTCGATCGCGCGAACGGCCCGCATGTGCGACTCGTACGCGTACTCGTCGAGCGCCTCCCGCGACAGCCCCCACTCCTCGGCGATCACCTCGGCGGAGATCCCCTGCGGAACGATCTGCCACTGGTCGAGCAGCTTGTCCGAGAAGCCCGACCACCCAGCCTCGCCGAGGTTGGACCCCATCGGCACCCGCGACATGTTCTCGATTCCGGCTGCGACTACGAGGTCGAGGTGGCCGGCCTGGATCGCCGAGGCTGCGTTCATCGCCGCCTGCATCGACGAGCCGCACTGCCGGTCGACGGTGCTCGCGCAGACGGTCTCGGGCCATCCGGCGATCAGCGATGCGACCCGACCGACGTTCAGCGCCTGCTCGCCGACCTGCGACACGCAGCCCATCTGCACGTCCTCGACCGCCCCGGGCTCGATGCCCACGCGCTCGACCAGACCGGCCAGGATCTGGGCGGCAAGCTCGTCCGCGCGGACGGAGGCGAGCGTTCCGTTCCGCTTCCCGATCGGGCTGCGGACGGCATCGATGATCAGCGCGTCGCGCATTGACCGAACAGTCAATCTACCACCACATCAGCCTCACAGCGCCTCTCGGGGTACATAGGCTTCGTACCCATGGCAGTGACGCAGACCGGGCGGAAGCTGCTCGTCGCCGGCGAGTGGATCGAGACCGGCGACTGGCTCGAGGTGCGCTCCCCGTACTCGGGTGACGTCGTCGGCCGGGTCGCGAAGGCCGGCGCCGACGAGACGCGGCGGGCGGTCGACGCCGCCGAGGCTGCGATGCGCGACCCGCTGCCCGCGCACAAGCGCGCCGAGATCCTCGTCCGGGTCGCCGGCGCGCTGGGTCGCCGGCACGAGGAGGCCGCGCGGACGATCTGCGCCGAGGCGGGAAAGCCGTTGAAGGCCGCGCGGGTGGAGGCGTCGCGGGCGATGTCCACGTACACGATGTCCGCCGTCCAGGCCCGCACCCTCGCCGGAGACGTCGTGCCGATGGACGCGTCGCAGGCGGGCGAGGGCAAGCTCGCGTTCACCCTGCGCATTCCGGTCGGCGTCGTCGGCGCGATCAGCCCATTCAACTTCCCGCTGAACCTCGTCGCACACAAGATCGCCCCTGCGCTCGCGGCCGGCTGCGCCGTCGTACTCAAGCCTGCGTCGCAAACGCCGCTCTCCGCGCTCCTGCTCGCCGAGCTCGAAACGGAGGCCGGACTTCCGCCGGGCTGGCTGAACGTGGTCGTCGGACCGTCGTCCGAGATCGGCGATGTGCTCGTCGGGGACGAGCGCGTTGCGGCGATCACCTTCACGGGCTCCGGGGACGTCGGCTGGAGCCTGAAGGAGCGCGCGCCCCGAAAGCACGTCGCGCTCGAGCTGGGGAACGCGACTCCGGTGATCGTCGAGGGAGACGCCGACCTCGCAGACGCCGCCTCGAGGCTCGCGGGGAACGCATTCTCGTTCGCCGGGCAGAGCTGTATCTCGGTGCAACGGATCTACGTCGCCCGGGACGCCTACGACCGGTTCCTCGAGGTGTTCCTGCCCGAGGTCGAGGCGCTGCAGGTCGGCGATCCGGCCGACGAGGACACCGACGTCGGCCCCGTGATCGACGCCGATGCGCGCGACCGGATCCTCGAGTGGATCCGCGAGTCGGGCGGCCAGGTGCTCACGGGCGGCGACACGACCAACGACGGATTGATCCGCCCGACCGTGATCGGGCGCCCCCGACCCGATGCGAAGGTCGGGTGCGAGGAGGTCTTCGGGCCGGTCTGCACCGTCACTCCGTACGACACGCTCGACGAGGCGCTGGCGCTGGCGAACGGGACGCGGTACGGGCTGCAGGCCGGAATCTTCACCGCCGATGTCAAGACCGCCCTGCGAGCGGCCAGGTCACTCGACTTCGGGGGGGTGACGGTCAACGAGGCTCCGACGTTCCGGGCCGATCAGATGCCGTACGGGGGCGTCAAGGACTCCGGCAACACGCGCGAGGGGCCGGCGTACGCGGTCCGCGAGCTGACCGCGGAGCGGGTGATCGTCCTCCAGCTCTAAGGGCACGGGGGAAACGGCCGCCCGCACGCGAAGCGTGCAAAGCAGACAGAGCCCCCGTACGGGCGCCGAGGGCGCCCTGTGAGCCCCCTTCCCCGAGCTTCCGCACCCCAGTGACCGTTGAGTGCCGCGCCCGCCATGTCGGGCGCGGCGGCGGTGCTGCCGGACAGAGAGGACCGTAAACTCGTCGGGGCGATGCCCCTCTTCGGTCGATTTCTCCGCCGTGCCCGGCCGCAGCAGGCTCGGCGTGCTCTCCCGCCGCCGGGGGTGATCAGGCGCGAGCGCCGGACACTCGGACGCATTCGCGAGGAGAGGCTCCGCGACCTGGGCGGACTGATGCTCGAGATGTACCGACGCGACCGATTCCGCGAGGACCTCCTCTCCGAGCGCTGCAACGAGCTGCTCGGCGTGAACGCACGGTTGCACGAGCTCGGCGAGATGCTCGCCGCAGCCCGGCGACGGATCCCGGCCGGTCGGTGCGAGTGCGCCGCGCCACTCCCGTGGGGCTCGCACTTCTGCCCGAATTGCGGCCGCCCCGCCGGCGAGCAGACCGTGTCCGCGTGCGCCGACTGCGACCATCCCCTTCCTGCCGACGCGCGATTCTGCCCCGGGTGCGGAGCGGCGGCCCCGCGCGAGCTCGAGCAGACCGGTGATCCGAGCGTCGGGGCGGAGGAGACGGGTGAGAGCGCCGCCTGAGGCTTGTCTTTCCTGCGGCAAGCCCGTCGAGCCGGACCAGGAGTACTGCCTCGAATGCGGCTTCCGCGTGGTGCCGGCACAGCGGACCAGCACGGTCGGACGGACGTTGGAGCGACGATTCGGCCGCTATCCCGGCGACTGGATCTGGGCATCGCTCCTTCTCCTCCTCGTCGCGGCCGGCTCGGCGGCCGCGGGGATCGTCGCAGCCGGTGATCGGGACGTCGCCGCCGGCGAGACGGTGGTTGCGACGTCATCCGTCGTCACCGCTCCACCCGCGCCGCCCGTGGAGACCCGGTCGACGACGACCCGCGCCGCCCGAACCCCGGCTCCGCCGCCTCCGCCGAAGGAGCTGACCGCCTGGCCGAATCGAAACGGGTACACCGTCGTACTCGCCTCGATCCCCGCCCGGGGCAGCGGGCTCGACGACGCCCGGGCGAAGGCGAAGGAGGCCCGCGGCCGCACGGTCCGAAACGTCGGCATCCTCACGTCCTCGAGGTTCGCCAGCCTCCATCCCGGATACTACGTGGTCTTCGCCGGCGTCTACGATTCGCTCGAGGATGCGCAGGCGGCCGCGAACCGCCTCACGGGCCGCTACCCGAACGCATACGCCCGCCAGATCACCCGCTGAGGCCCCGCAATGCCAGGGTGGGGTGTAGGCGGTTTCGTCTCGACAGTTAGCGACGATGACAACAAAGGGCGCGACTTTGTAACACGCCCCGAAAGGGAGTAGACTGCCGGCGAGATCGTCGCCGGGCACGCTTAACCGCCCCGTAACAAAGCTTTTCCGCGACTTAACAGGAGAACGGGATACTGACCATGGACGAGTTGAGCGCTCAGATTCGCAACTGCATGTATCAGTACTCGAGAGCTATCTATCGCTCGATCAAGGATCTGATCGACCCGTACGCCGATCACGAGGAACAGCTCGAGTCCCGGCGCGCGGTGCTTCTGCACTGCGAGGAGACGATGGAGCGGCTCGCGAGCGATCCGCACTACTTCGCGAACCCCGACAAGACGCTGTTCCAGGACATCCGCCGGTACTTCCCGATCACCCAGCAGGCGCAGGTCGCCTGGGCGGTGCAGGAGGGAGTCGGCGCAGCCGTGGCGTTCGTACAGACCCAGATCGAGGCCGGCGCTTTCGACGGCGGCGTCGCACGCTGCCGGGCGACGACCCGCAAGGGCAAGCCCTGCCAGCGCACCCCGCTGCCCGAGCGCGACTACTGCCCCTCGCACCAGCACCTCGAGCGCTCGCGCGTCGCGGCCTGAGCTAGCCACGCAGCCAGTCCAGCACGGCGACGCGCGAGAAGCGCCACTCCCGGCCGAGCTTGCGGCCGGGCAATTGGCCGCGCGCGGCGTGCTCGCGTACGAGCTCCGGCGAGAGCTGGAGCAACTCGGCGAGCTGCTGGAGCGTGAGCACCTCGGGCGCAGCCGGCGCGCGCACCTCGGCGTGCCCGACCGCCCACTCATCGCCAAGCGCGTCCAGGTAGCGGTCGAGCAGCGCCGCGATCAGCTCCTGCTTCGGGCGGCCGAGCGCGGTCGACGCCCGCTCGAGCTTCGCCGCCGACGCCGCCGGTACCCGCGCGAAGAGAGCCGTCGGGCGCCCCGGCGTCCCGGTGAAACCAACGCGAGTCATCGCGATATCAGGATATCAGGCTGATATCCTGGCGGCGTGCGGCCTTTCCGCTTCGGCGTCAACCTCCGTCCCTCGGGAACGGCGCGCGACTGGGCCGAGAAGGGCCGCCGGCTCGAAGCGCTCGGCTACTCGACGGCGATGGTGCCCGATCACATCGCGAGCATCTTCCAGCCGTTCCCTGCACTTGTCGCCCTCGCGGACGCAACCACGACCCTGCGCATCGGCACGTTCGTGCTCAACAACGACTTCCGCCATCCAGCCCTCGTCGCGCGTGACGCGGCCACCATCGACCTGCTCAGCGGCGGCCGGCTCGAGCTCGGGCTCGGCGCCGGCCACATGAAGGAGGAGTACGATCAGATCGGCCTTCCCTTCGACCCGCCCGGCCGCCGCGTCGAGCGCCTCGCCGAGTCGGTGTACGTGATCAAGCGCCTGCTCGCCGGCGAGGAGGTCACGTTCGCGGGCGAGCACTACAGGCTGACCGGGCACACGGTCTTCCCGGTCCCGGCGGTCCGCCCGTCGATCCTGGTCGGCGGCAACGGAAAGAAACTGCTCGCCCTCGCCGGCCGCGAGGCCGACATCGTCGGACTGGCCGGCTTCACCCACCGTAAGGGCGGTACCGCGTTCGACTTCAGCACCTTCTCCGCCGATGGCATCGCGCCGCGTGTCGAGCTCGTCCGGGAGGCCGCCGCCGGACGCGACGCCGAGCTGAACGCGCTGCTCCAGACCGTGGAGGTGACCGACGACCGGCGCGCGGCGGCCGAGGCTTGGGTCGGAGACTCGGGGATGACCTCTGAGCAGGCGCTCGACAGCC
>JBBRXG010000057.1:0-20153 GCA_038248655.1 Gaiellales bacterium | reverse complement strand
TTCTGGGGCGGGGCGTTATTCCCGCTGGTCGTGTTCGGAATCGTCGCGCTCTGGCCCTGGCTCGAGCGGAAGGTAACCGGCGACCGCGAGTTCCACAACCTGCTCGACCGGCCGCGCGACGCGCCCGGCCGGACGGCCTTCGGGATGGCGCTCCTGAGCTGGGTCTTCCTCGTCTTCATCGCCGGCTCGGCCGACCGGGCCGACGTTCTCTTCGGCCTCTCGTACTCCGGGCAGATCTGGGCGTACCGCGTGCTCGCCCTGGTCGTGCCGGCGATCGTGTTCGCGATCACGTACCGGATCTGCGGCGAGCTGCGGCTGGGCGAGCAGGTCGAGCACGAGCGAAAGCGGGCGCTGAGAGAGGCAGAATCCGCGGCTGCCGTCTACCCGAGTGACGCGGCCGAGACGTGAAGGCCGGCGTCCCGACGCGGGTCGACGGCTACGCGCCGATCGCCGACTATGCGGCGATCGGCGACGGTCGCCCTCGTCGTCGCCGACGGCGCCGTCGACTGGCTGTCGCTCCCGACGATCGGCAGTCCGGCCGTCTTCGCGAGGCTGCTGGACGCCGAACGGGGCGGAAGCTTCACGCTTGCCCCCGAGGGGCGGTTCGAGGTCGAGCGCCGCTACCTCCCGCGGACGAACGTCCTCGAGACGCAGTTCAGGACCGGGCAGGGCACGGTCCGCGTGACCGACGCCCTGATGCTCCAGGACGGGATTCCGCTGTCGTGGTTCGAGCTCGCCCGGAAACTCGAGTGCATCGACGGCGAGGTGGCGATGCACTGGCGGGTTCAGCCGAGATTCGACTTCGGCCGGAGCGCGGCCACGCTCGACTGGGTCGGAGACGTGCCGGTGCTCCGAGACGGGCGTACGCTGCTCTCGGTCCGCTCCTTCGGTGCCGGCGACCCGATCCCGGCAGACGGCGCGGTCGCCGGCAGCTGCACTCTCGCAGAAGGCGGCTCGGCGCTCCTCTGCCTGATCTCCGTGGACGGCGAGCCGCTTCCGTTGCCCGAGCGCGACGAGATCGAGGCCCGCTTCGAGGGCACCTGCGGCGCCTGGCGGCGCTGGGCGGACGCCGCCGTCTACCAGGGGGAGCATCGGGAGACGGTCGTCCGGAGCGCACTGGCTCTGAAGCTCTTGATCTACGAGCCGAGCAGTGCGGTCGCGGCCGCACCGACGACGTCGCTGCCCGAGCGCGTCGGCGGCGACAAGAACTACGACTATCGCTACGCGTGGGTGCGGGATGCTGCGTTCACGCTCGAGGCGCTGATCAGGCTGGGCTACCGGGAGCAGGTGCACGCGTCGCTGTCGTGGCTCCTCGACGCGACGAAGAGCTCGCATCCGCGCCTGCGGCCGATGTACACGCTGTCGGGCAGCGTCCCCGACGACGAGGTCGAGCTCCTCCTGGCGGGCTACCGGGGCTCGCAGCCGGTCCGGAGCGGGAACCGTGCCGCCCGCCAGCGCCAGCTCGGAGCGTACGGCGATCTGATGGAGACGATCGCCCTCTACGTCCGCGGCGGGAACGCGCTCGACGGCGAGACCGCGGTGCGCGTCCGCGAGCTCGCCGACGTCGTCTGCGCGAGCTGGCGCAACGAGGACTCCGGCATGTGGGAGCTGCCCGAGGAGCGCCACTACACGATCTCCAAGGTCGGCTGCCGGGCCGCGCTCGAGCTCGCCGTTCGGCTCGCCGACGATGGCCACCTCGAGGGCGACACGGACCGCTGGCGGCATGAGGCCGAGGCGATCCGGTCCTTCGTCGAGGAGGAGTGCTGGTCCGAGTCGCGCGGGGCATACGCCTTGTACGCTGGCTCGCACGATCTCGACGCCGCGATCCTCCGCGCCGCCTCGTGGCATGTGTTCGACCGCGACCGGCTCGCCGCGACCGTCGAGGCGATCCGCGAGGAGCTCGGAGAGGGGCCGCTTCTGTACCGCTACAGCGGGATGCGCGAACGGGAAGGAGCGTTCCTCGCCTGCTCGTTCTGGCTCGTCGGCGTGCTCGTCCAGCTGGACCGCGTGGACGAGGCGAGCTCGTTGCTGACCGAGCTGCTCCAGCTGGGGAACGATCTCGGCCTGTATTCGGAGCAGATCGACCCGCAGACGGGAGAGCTGCTCGGCAACTTCCCTCAGGGGCTGACCCACCTCGCCCTGATCGGCGCGGCCCACGAGCTGGAGGAGGCGCGCAGTGAGACGACGTGAGGCGCGTACTGACCGCTGCGAACGCCGCGCTCCGTCCAGGACGTCGAGCGCCTGATGATCGCCGTCGCAGCGATGCTCGTTGTCGTCGCCGTCTCCCTGCTCGTCACGCGCGTGGCCACCGTCGCGCTCGTCGCCACCGGGCTCTCACGCGAGTCGGCACGCTTCCAGGCCCGGTCGGCGTTGACGGGGACGGGCTTCACGACGACCGAGGCGGAGTCCGTGGTCGACCATCCGGTCCGCCGCCGGATCGTCATGTTCCTGATGCTGCTCGGCAACGCCGGGATCGCCGCCGTCGTCACGTCATTGGTGATCTCCTTCGCGGGAACGAGCAGTACGGGCAGCGGAATTCGGATCGGCATGGTCGTCGGCGGCCTCCTCGCCCTGCTGGCACTCGCGCGCAGCACCTGGGTCGACCGGCGCCTGACCGCTCTTATCGCGCGGGCACTCAGCCGCTGGACCGACCTCGACGCCCGCGACTACGCCGGACTACTGCACCTCGCCGGACCGTACGCAGTCTTCGAGCTCCAGGTCGAGGAGGGCGACTGGGTCGCCGACCGGTCGCTCGGCGAGCTGGGTCTGCGAGAGGAAGGGATCGTGGTGCTCGGCGTCTACCGGGGCGGCGACTACATCGGCGCGCCCGTGGGCCCGACCGTGCTCCACCCGAAGGACACCGTCGTCCTCTACGGCCGCAGTGAACGGTTGTGCGAGCTGGATCGCCGCCCTGCGGGCCCGGACGGGGACCGCTCCCATGCCGCCGCAGTGGACGAGGAGAGCGCGGCGCTCGTCAGCAGCCGGGCCGGCGCTTCGCGCAGCGCGCGGTAGGCGCGCTCGGGCGCGGGAGGAGGGGCTTGTAACAGACTGTTACTTGAAAGGTCCGGGCTCGAGCAACCCGGGTCTTTCGAACGGCGGCGCGCGGCGGAGAGGGTCGCCGTCCTTCACCGGTCGCCGTCCGTGCTCGCCTTCAGGCGTCCAGGTCGATCAGCGCGAGGCCGGTCTGCTCGTCGTGGCGCTTGCGCAGGTGCGCCGGCGACTCGACGAGCACCAGCTCGAGCGTCGGCCGGACGTGCCCCTCGATCAGGTGGCCGCCCAGGGCGGTCGCGTCGGCGCGGGCGACGGCGAGGTGGGCGTGGACGGCGGGCGCGCCCTCGTCGTCTGCGACGTCGCCCGTGAGCGAGACGACCTCGACCTGCTCGTCGAACCGGTTCTTCCGGTACTCCTTGGTGTCCCAGTCGAAGTAGCCGAGCGTCACGTCGCGAAAGGCGCCGATGCCGTCGAAGCGGGCCGCGGTCAGATCATGGGCCTCCGCGAACGCCTGCAGCTCGGCCATCACCTCGTCGCCCTCGTCGAAGACGAGCGCGTAGGTGCGCTCCGGGCCGTCTGCGAGCAGTTTCGACTTCACGACCGTGAGCTACCTCGAGCGGCGCCGGCGAAACCTGCTTCGGCTGCGCTCGTCGACGCAGCGCGGCGGAGCTGCGCGCGGTCGAGGTGCGCGCGCACCTCGTCGCTTGCGTGCTCGACGATCGCCTGAGCCACGGCCCGGGCCGCCTGCGCACGCGCGGTCGCGCCTGCGCGCTCCGCCTGCGCGGCGACCGAGTCGCACGCGTCGAGGAGCGACTCGTACACCTCGACGGCCGAGCCGGCGCAGCGTCCGATCTCGACGAGCACGTGCAGGTAGTCGGCGAACTCGCGGCGCTCGGCGACGACGACCGTGTCCGTGTCCTCGAAGCGTCGCAGGCGCCCGGGAAAGCTGCGCACCGAGAGCCGCTCGATGATGCCGCGCAGGTAGCCGATGCACGTGCGCGCGGTCGTCGGATCGTTCAGCGACGGGGAGAGCGCGCGCTGGGCGACATCGGTGATCTGGCGGATCCCGAAGCCGAGGTCGCTGTCGAGGTTCCGCTCGTTTCCGACGGCGATCGTGCCTCGGATCGTGCGCTCGGCGGCGTCGGGGTCGTCGCCCCAGTACTCGGCGAGCGTGTCGGCGGGCGTGACGAAGTCGCCCGGAACGGCCCGGACGTGTACCCGGGCGGAGCGACGGTCGAGCCGCTTCGCGAGCGCGTGCAGGTCGGCGTCCACCACGTAGCCGGACCGGGCTGCGCTGACGGTGTGCGGGCGACCCGACCGGCGCCACTCGGCGACCACGGAGGCGTCGTCGCCGTCCTCGCGCCCGAAGTCCTCCGGGTAGAGCGACTCCAGGCGGTGCTGGGTCGCCCGGTCGAGCCGGGCTGCGATCTGCGAGACCTGGATCATCGTCGAGACGTGGTGGATGAATGCGACCAGCAGGACCACGGCGCCGATCCCGAGCGCGCTCGCGACGGTTACGCTCAGCCGGGGGACGAATCCGCCGCCGGCTGATCTGAGCGTGACCAGCGAGAAGGTGAAGATGCCGACGAAGCCGCCGACCGTCACCTGCGTCAGGCGGTCGCCGAGGAAGCTGGGCAGGATCCGAGGGCTGAACTGGCTCGAGGCGAGCTGGAGGACGAGGACGGTCAGTGACAGCGAGACGCCGGCGACCGTGATCAGCGACCCGGCGAGAACGGAGAGGACGGTGCGTGCCGCCGCTCCGTCGCCGCTGAACACGATGCTGCCGTGCGGGGAGGTCGTGCGGTCGATCTCGACCAGGCCGAACGCCAGCCCCCCGAAGCCGACGATCATCACTCCGGGCAGGAACCAGAGGCTCTCGAGCACTTGCCGCCATCGACGTGTCAATCCGGCCATGAGCTGGACCGATACCCACTCGGGCGTGGTCCGATTCCCGCCGGTGTTTGCCGGGCGCGCGATCGGCAAGCACCTCGTCGCATGCACTGGTTGCAGATCGTCAGCTGGATCGGCCTCGGCTTCGGCTCCGCGGTCGTGATCCTCGTCGACGAGTTCCTACTCTGGTACCGCCAGCACATGGGGGTGATGAACATCGTCCACCCGATCACCGCGCTCTACCTGGGCCCGGTCTGGCTCTATCTCTACTTCCGCCGCGCCCGCCGGGCCTCGAAGCGCGACCTGGAGGCGCGTGCCCGCGAGCTCAGCCGCGAGGGCGCCGACCCGGAGCCTCTCCGGCGGGCGGGCGAGGCGACGGACGACCGGCACCTGAGCCGCTGGCACGTCGCGAGCGCGGTCTCGCACTGCGGAGCCGGGTGCACGCTCGGAGACATCGGCGGCGTGGATCGTCTGGGCTCTCGGCCCGTGGACGATCGGCGCGGCAGGCACGCTCGCTCCCGAGCTGATGCTCGACTTCGTCCTCGCCTGGTCGCTCGGGATCGTCTTCCAGTACCTGACGATCGTCCCGATGCGAGCGGACGTCGGGCGGCTCGAAGGTCTCTGGCTGGCGATCCGCGCGGACACGCTCTCGATCCTCAGCTTCCAGGTCGGTCTGTTCGGCTGGATGGCGCTCTCGCACGAGGTGATCTGGCAGCCTCCGCTCCCGATCGACTCGAGCGGCGACTGGCTGATGATGCAGGTCGGGATGATCCTCGGCTTCCTCACCAGCTGGCCGGTCAACCGGGCCCTGTTGCAGAAGGGGTGGAAGGAGAAGATGGATCCGCGCGCCCGGGTCGGTGAGCTGCTCGACGAGAGCCGTGCCGCTGCCTGACGCCTCGTGCGGAACACGGCGCCGAGCGGTTCCCACGTTTCGTGGCGGCCCGGTCGAGGTAGTCGTCCTGGAGACGATTCACCGACCGAAGGGAAGCGTGGACATGGGCCAGATCGTTGCCGACTATGTGCTCGAGCGGCTGAAGGAGTGGGGGATCCACCGGGTGTACGGATACCCGGGGGACGGGATCAACGGCTTTCTCGGCGCGTTCGACCGCGCCGACGGCGATCCGGAGTTCATCAGGCGCGCCACGAGGAGATGGCAGCGTTCATGGCCTGCGGCCACGCCAAGTTCACCGGCGAGGTCGGCTGTTGCTTCGCCACCTCCGGACCGGGTGCGATCCACCTTCTCAACGGCCTCTACGACGCGAAGCTCGACCACCAGCCGGTCGTCGCCGTCGTCGGGCAGCAGAAACGCATGTCGCTCGGTGTCCACTACCAGCAGGAGGTCGATCTCCAGGTCCTCTTCAAGGATGTCTCCGAGTACGTCCAGTACTGCATGGACCCGGCGCAGGCACGCCAGCTCGTCGACCGTGCGGTGCGGATCGCCCTCGACCGGAAGGGCGTCTCGACCCTGATCTTCCCCGGCGACGTGCAGGAAGAGGACGCCGTCCCCTCGCCGCCGCGCGTGCACGGCGCGGTCTACTCGAGCGTCGGCTACTCCCGGCCCCGGGTGATCCCTCAGGAGGCGGACCTGAACCGTGCCGCGGAGGTGCTGAACGAGGGCGAGAAGGTCGCGATGCTGATCGGCCAGGGCGCTGCCGGAGCCGCCGACGAGGTCGTCCAGGTCGCCGAGCTGCTCGGCGCCGGGGTCGCCAAAGCGCTGCTCGGCAAGGCGGTCCTGCCCGACGATCTCCCGTTCGTGACCGGGTCGATCGGCCTGCTCGGCTCGACCGCGAGCTACGAGATGATGGAGGGCTGCGACACGCTGTTCATGGTCGGGACGAGCTTTCCGTACTCGGAATGGCTGCCGAAGGAGGGGGAGGC
Source organism: Gaiellales bacterium (assembly GCA_038248655.1). Lineage (GTDB taxonomy): Bacteria > Actinomycetota > Thermoleophilia > Gaiellales > Gaiellaceae > DATBLE01. Next base: position 13,394 of record JBBRXG010000057.1, on the reverse strand, counting down.
GCGCTGCGTCGAGATCGACCTCGACGGCCGGATGATCGGCATGCGCTACCCGACCGACGTCGCCCTCGTCGGCGACGCGAAGGAGACGCTGAAAGAGCTGATCCCCAGGCTCGAGCGGAAGGACGATCGCTCGTGGCGCGAGCACATCGAGGAAGAGGTCTCCGAGTGGTGGCGCGTGGTCGAGGACCGCGCGCTCGAGGAGGCCGAGCCGGTGAACCCGCAGCGCGTGATCTGGGAGCTCTCCCAGCGCCTTCCGGACGGCGCGATCGTCGCCGCCGACTCCGGCTCGTCGACGAACTGGTGGGCGCGGCAGCTGAAGCTGCGCAAGGGGATGAAGGCGTCGCTCTCGGGGACGCTGGCGACGATGGGCCCGGCGACCCCGTACGCGATCGCGGCGAAGTTCGCCTACCCCGACCGGCCGGTGATCGCGATCGTCGGCGACGGTGCGTTCCAGATGAACGGGATGAACGAGTTGATCACCGTCAAGCGGTACTGGGAGCGGTACTGGAAGGACAACCCGACCCTCGTCTTCTGCGTCTTCAACAACCAGGACCTGAACCAGGTCACCTGGGAGCAGCGCATTCTCTCCGGCGATCCGAAGTACCTCGGGACGCAGTGGATCCCCGACGTGCCCTACCACCGCTACGCGGAGCTGCTCGGGCTCGCGGGCGTCTTCTGCGACTCCGACGACGCGGTGGGCGACGCCTGGGCGGAGGCGCTCTCGGCCGGGCGGCCGTGCCTCCTCGAGGTGAAGACCGACCCCGAGATCCCGCCGCTGCCGCCGCACATCCGCTCGAGCCAGGCGAAGAACATGGCCGAGGCGCTCGTCAAGGGCGACCCCGAGCGGGTCGGGATCATGCAGAAGTCGCTGGTCGGGAAGCTCCAGGAGTTCAAGGAGTCGCTCCCGGGGCGGTCGTGACGGTCGCCGCAACGGCCGGTACGACCGTCGAGTCGCTCGAGGTGTCCGCCTACGAGATCCCGACCGACGGACCGGACGGCCGGGAGACAGACGGCACGCTGGCCTGGGACTCGACGACGATCGTAGTCGTCCACGCTCATGCCGGAGGCATGGTCGGCCTCGGCTACACGTACGCGCACGCCGCTGCGGCGCAGCTCGTCGAGGACACGCTGTCCCCGGCCGTCGAGGGCGAGGACTTGACCGCGCCGGTCGCCGTCTGGCGGAAGCTGGCCGCCGAGCTCCGCAACCTCGGACGCCCGGGAGTCGGCTTCATGGCCCTCTCCGCCGTCGACATCGCGCTCTGGGATCTGAAGGCGCGGCTCCTCGAGCTGCCGCTGGTGGACGTCCTGCCGGCGGCTCACGACCACGTGCCCGTCTACGGGAGCGGCGGCTTCTGCAACTACCCGCTCGACCGGCTCCGCGCGCAGCTCGGCGGCTGGGTGGCCGAGGGCATCCCGCGCGTGAAGCTGAAGACCTCCCGCGATCCCGCGGGCGACCCCGCGCGGCTCGACGCCGTTCGCGCCGAGATCGGCGACGACGTCGAGCTGTACGCGGACGCGAACGGAGCGCTGACCCGGAAGGAGGCGCTCGCCTGGGCGGAGCGGTTCGCGGGCGAGTGGGGCGTCTCCTGGTTCGAGGAGCCGGTCAGCTCGGCCGACTGCGAGGGGTTGCGGCTCCTGCGCGACCGGGGCCCCGCCGGGCTCGACGTCGCCGCCGGCGAGTACGCGTTCGTCGCCGCCGACTTCCGCAACCTGCTCGAGGCGGGCGTCGTCGACTGCCTCCAGGCCGACGTCACCCGCTGCGGCGGGATCACCGGGTTGCTCGGCGCGGCGGCGCTCGCGGATGCACACGGGATCGACCTCTCCGCGCACTGCGCGCCGCAGCTCTCCGCCCACGCCTTCTGCGGCGTGCAGCGGCTGCGCCACCTCGAGTACTTCCACGACCACGTTCGGATCGAGGGCCTGCTGTTCGACGGCGTGCTCGAGCCGGAAGACGGCGCGCTCCGGCCGGACCGCTCCCGGCCGGGTCACGGCCTGGAGCTGCGGCGCGCCGACGCGGCGGCGTACCGGCTGTGAGCGCGATCAAGATCCCGGCGCGCGTCGACCGCCGCTTCCGCGGCGGGATGGCCGCGACCGAGGATCTCGACCGGCGCGGCCTGACGAAGGCGCTGCGCGAATCCGTCGAGGGCGAGGTGCGCTTCGACACCGCCGCCCGGGCCCTGTATGCGACCGACGCCTCCAACTTCCGGCAGCCGCCGATCGGAGTGGTGATTCCGAAGACGCTCGACGACGTCGTCGCCACCCACCTCGCCTGCGCCCGGTTCGGCGCGCCGATCGTCTCGCGAGGCGCCGGCACGAGCCTCTCGGGCGAGACCGTGAACGTCGCGGTCGTGATCGACCACTCCAAGTACCTGCGGGCGATCGGCGACCCCGACCTCGCGCGCGGGACGGTGCTGGTCGAGCCAGGCGCGGTCAACGAGCAGGTGAACGAGCACTGCGGCAAGTGGAACGTGATCTTCGGGCCCGATCCGTCCACGCACGAGTACTGCACGATCGGCGGGAACATCGGCAACAATTCGTGCGGGGTCCACTCGGTGCAGGCGCAGTTCTACGGGCACGGCCCGCGGACGGCGGACAACGTCCACTCGCTCGAGATCGTCACCTACGAGGGCGAGCGCTTCTGGGTCGGCGAGACGAGCGACGAGGAGCTCGAGCGGATCGTCGCCGCCGGCGGCCGGCGCGGCGAGATCTACGGCCGCCTGCGCGATCTGTCGGCCCGCCACGCGGACCTGATCCGCTCGCGCTACCCGAGTGTCGAGGAGCTGCCGCGACGAGTCTCCGGCTACAACCTCGACGAGCTCTTGCCGGAGAAGGGCTTCAACGTCGCCCGCGCGCTCGTCGGCACCGAGTCGACCTGCGCGACCGTGCTTCGCGCCGAGCTGTACCTGACCCCGGCGCTGCTCGAGCGCGCGCTCGTCGTCATCGCCTTCGAAGACATCTGCGCCGCCGGCGACGCGGTTCCGTGGGTGATGGAGCACCGACCGATCGGCTGCGAGGCGATCGACCACGTCCTCTTCGCCGACGAGCAGCACCTGCACATGCACCCCTCGGAGCTGAAGCAGCTTCCCGCCCGCGACGAGGACGCCGCCTGGCTGCTCGTCCAGTTCGGGGCCGACACGAAGGCGGAGGCCGACGAGCTGGCGCGGAAGTTCGCGCGCGACGCTCGCAAGCACGGCGTCGGCGAAGAGGAGCTCAGCTTCTTCGACGACCCGAAGGACGAGCAGCGCCTGTGGCAGGTGCGCGAGGGCGGTCTCGGGGCGACCGCGTTCTCTCAGGGCAGGGATCACTGGCCGGGGTGGGAGGACTCGGCCGTGCCGCCGCAGCGGATCGGCGACTACCTGCGCGACCTGAAGCGCCTCTACGACGAGTTCGGCTACCACGGCGCGATGTACGGCCACCTCGGGCAGGGCTGCGTCCACTCGCGGATCGACTTCGACCTCCGGACCCCCGACGGGCTGAAGACCTACCGCCGTTTCATGGAGGCGGCCGCCGATCTCGTCGTCTCCTACGGGGGCTCGCTCTCGGGCGAGCACGGCGACGGCCAGCAGCGGGCCGAGCTGCTGCCGAAGATGTACGGCGAGGAGCTGGTCGACGTCTTCCGCGACTTCAAGTTGATCTGGGACCCGCAGTGGAAGATGAACCCGGGCAAGGTCGTCGACCCCTACCGGCTGGACGAGCACCTCAAGCTGGGCGTCGACTACAACCCGGCCCGCCCGAGCGTCGTCTTCTCGTACCCGGAGGACAAGGGCGACTTCGCCCACGCCGCGCTCCGCTGCGTCGGAGTCGGCAAGTGCCGCACCCCGGGCGGAGTGGACGTCATGTGTCCGAGCTACATCGTCACCAAGGAGGAGATGCACTCGACCCGTGGCCGGGCGCGGCTCCTCTTCGAGATGCTGCAGGGCGACGTCGTCACCGACGGCTGGCGAAGCAAAGAGGTGATGGAGGCGCTCGATCTCTGCCTCGCCTGCAAGGGCTGCACGAACGACTGCCCCGTCAACGTCGACATGCCCACCTACAAGGCGGAGTTCCTCCACCACCACTGGGCGGGGCGGCTGCGACCTCGCCATGCGTACGCCTTCGGCCTGATCGATCAGGCGGCCCGGGTGGCGTCGCTCGCGCCGGGGCTGGTCAACTTCCTCTCGCAGACGCCGCCGTTCTCCGGGGCCTTCAAGCTCGCCGCCGGTCTCACCCGCTCGCGCGACGTGCCCGCGTTCGCGCCGCTCACCCTCCAGAGCTGGTTCCGAGACCGCCCGGTGGTCAACCCGCACGGCCGGAAGGTGATCCTCTGGCCGGACACGTTCAACAACCACTTCCACACCGACGTGGGCGTGGCCGCGGTCGAGGGCCTCGAGGCGCAGGGCTTCCGCGTCGTGCTGCCCGAAGGTCACGTCTGTTGCGGCCGGCCGCTCTACGACTACGGCTTCCTCGACCTGGCCAGGCGCTACCTGCGCCGCACGCTCGACACGCTCCGCGAGGACATCCGCGCGGGCGTGCCGGTGGTCGGGATCGAGCCGAGCTGCGTCGCCGTGTTCAAGGACGAGCTGCCGAAGCTGCTCCCACACGACGACGACGCCGAGCGGCTGCGGCGGAACGCGTTCCACTACTCCGAGTTCCTGGCGAAGGAGAGTGGGGAGCTACCGCCCCTCGGCGGGAAGGCGCTCCTCTGAGGGCATTGCCACCACAAGGCGACGGGCGGGATCGACCCCGAACGCGATCTGCTCGAGCGGTCGGGCCTCGAGGTCGAGGACGTGACCGGGGGCTGCTGCGGCCTCGCCGGCTCCTGGGGCTTCGAAGCCGGCCACTACGACCTGTCGATGCAGGCCGGCGAGCACGCGCTCTTGCCGGCGGTGCGCGGAGCCGAGGCCGGCACGCTGATCGTCGCGAACGGCTTCTCGTGCAAGACCCAGATCGAGCAGGGCGACACCGGACGGCGGGCGCTCCATCTCGCGCAGGTCCTGAAGCTCGCCCGCGAGGGGGGCCGGGAGGGCGACATGTTCCGAAGGCCGCAGCCCTCGCGCGCCCTCCGCGCCGGCCGCGCCTCTGCGCTCCTCGCCGCCGGAGCGCTCGCCACGGCCGGGCTCGTGGCCGCCGTTCGCCGCTGAGATGATCGCTGCCGGCGCCTTCGAGGACGAGTGGGGGCCCCGCCTGCGAACGCTGTCTCACGGGCTTGCGTCAGGCGTCGTCGGGACCGCGGTGATGACCGCCCACCAGGAGATCGCCAGGCGGATGGGCGACTCGCACGGGAAGGGCGGCGGCGACGAGGCGGACCCGTGGCAGGCGGCGCCGGCCCCGGCGAAGGTGGGCAAGCGGATCCTCGAAGGCGTCTTCCACCGCAAGGTCTAGCTCGTGCCGATGGGGATCTACGAACCGCCGTGGAAGTACCCGGCGAGGACCCTCGCGAACGATCTCGGCTACCACCTGAGCTACGGCGCAGGCGTCGCGCTCGCGCACTCGGCGATCGCCCGCCGATCGAGCTAGGGCAGACCGCCGGGACGCTCCCGTCTACGGGCGCGACCAACATTCCCTCGCCGCGGCCACGCAGGCGAGAAGCCAGAGCTTCCTGATAAGAGGAGCCGGATGTTCGATCGCTTCGCTATCCCCTCCGCGCGAGCAGCGCAGGTGCGGGACGTCGGGCCGACGCGAAGCGCGGCGGTGCGGAAGCCGATCCGGGCCGCGGTCGTCGCCGCGCTCGGGGCGGCGCTCGTCGGCGTCGAGCTCGTGCTCCGCACGCGGACGGGGCTGCGCGGGCAGGTCATCGGCCAGACGGTCGCGTTCGCGATCTACCTGCCCGCGGCGTGGCTGTGCTGGCGCGGGCTCGGAGTCGGCGCTCGCGGCGTGGTGCTCGTGCTCGGGCTCGCGCTCTGCCTCCGCGCCGTCGCGTTCGACCCGTCCGTCCCTCCACCGCTGACGACCGACACGTACCGCTACGCCTGGGACGCGAGGGTGCAGGCGCACGGCGTGAACCCGTACCGCTACACGCCGGCCGCACCCGGGCTCGCCCCGCTGCGCGACCGCGAGATCTGGCCGCACGTGAACCGGAAGTCCTGGCACACGATCTATCCGCCCGGAGCCGAGGCGTCGTTTCTCGCCGCCCGCGCCGCTTTCGGCCACGGGGTACGGGAGACGACGTGGCTCTTCCTCGTCGCCGAGGCCATCGGCCTCGGGGTGCTCGTCGTCGTCCTCGTCCGGCTGCGGGCACCGCCGGAACGGGTCGCGGTCGCCGCCTGGCATCCGCTCGCGATCAGCGAGATCGCCGCGAACGGGCACTCCGACGCGCTCGCCGTCCTTGCGGGAGCGCTTCTCCTCCTCGCCTGGTCCGGCCGGCGGCGCGGCCTTGCCGGCGCGATGGTCGGCTACGGCGCGCTCGTCAAGCTCGCCCCGCTGCTCCTGCTGCCCGCCCTCGTCCGCCGGGGCGGGAGGCGCCTCGCGCTCGTCGCGCTCGCAGTCGTCGTCGCAGGGTACGGCGCGTATTCGTCCGCCGGGATCACGGTCTTCGGCAGCCTCGGCCGCGACCTCCGGACCGAGGATCTCGGCTCGCTCGCATGGTCGCAGCTCGAGCCGCATGTCGGGCGGAGCGGAGCGCAGATCCTCCTGGCCGCGGCGCTCGCGCTCGTCGTCGGGGTCGTCGCGTTGAGAGAGCACGACTCCGTTGACCAGGTGGCCAGGAGCGCGCTGCTCGTGCTCGGCGGCGTGCTGCTCTCGATCGCGTATCTGCAGCCGTGGTACGGGCTCTTGCTGCTGCCGTTTCTCGCGATCGTCGCCGCGCCGGCGTGGCTGTGGCTCTCGGGCCTGCTGCCCATGATCTACGTCTACGGGCTCGATCCCGGGCCGCTGCCCTGGTGGGTGCGGGCGGCGATCTACGGTCCGTTCGCCGCGTTGTCGCTCGTACGGGTCGCGCGGCCGCGCCGCACACCCGTCGCGACGCTTTCAGAGCTCGACAGACGCCCGTCCGTCGCCGCCGTGATCCCGGTCCTGAACGAGGTCGAGTCGCTGCCGGGGCTGCTCGCGGAGTTCGACCCCGGGGTCGTCGACGAGGTGGTGGTCGTCGACGGCGGGTCGAGCGACGGGACCGTCGACGCCGCCCGTGCCGGCGGCGCCCGGGTGCTCGTCGAGCGGCGGCCGGGCTACGGGCGCGCCTGCCTCACGGGCGCCGAGGCGACGAGTGCGGACGTCGTCGTCTTCCTCGACGGCGACGGAAGCGACGATCCGGCCGCGATCCCGGAGCTGCTCGCACCGATTCTCTCGGGCCGCGCGGGCCTCTCGCTGGGGGCGCGCCTCGACCCGGAGCCGGGCGCGCAGCACGTCCACCAGCGGATGGGAAACCGCCTGGTCTCGTGGCTCGTCCGGCGCGTCTACGGCGTCTCGGTCCGGGACATCCCGCCGATGCGGGCGGTCCGCCGCGACGTCCTGCTCGGGCTCGGACTGACGGAGCTGACCTACGGCTGGCCGACCGAGATGGTGGTCAAGGCGGCTCGGGCGGGGGTGCCGATCGTCGAGCTCGCGGTCCCGGCGCGTACGCGTCGCGCGGGAGAGTCCAAGGTCTCCGGCCGGCTCGGCCCGTCGCTGAAGGCCGGCGCGCGGATGCTCGGCGTCGTCGCCCGCTACGCGTGATCCCGCGGGGATTTAAGAACCTGTTAACCGATCGGCCGGCCGGGAGCTGCGAGAATCGATGCGCACCCGAGCTCGAGGAGGAGAAAGAGATGCGCAGACCGCTCGCGAAGGTACTGATGGTTGCCGGTTTCGGCGGAATCCTCGCCGTCGGCCTCGCGGTGGGCGCGTTTGCGTCGTCGCGCACGTCGCCGAGCCCGGCAGCGACGACGAGCGAGATCACCGAGCCTGCGACGACGACGAGCGAGAGCATGCCCGGGCCCGCGATGTCGAAGTCGAACCTCTACGTCGCGGCGATGGACGCGAGAGCCGAGGTGCCGGCCCCGAAGGGAGCCTCCCCCAGGGCCGGGGGCGCATTCGCGCTCTGGCTGAGCCACAAGGGAACGAAGTACTCGGCGACGTGGAAGCTGACCTTCGAAAACCTCACGGGCCGAGCCGTCGCCGCACACATCCACAAGGGCAAGTCAGGCGTCGCGGGGCCCGTCGTGGTCCCGCTGTGCGGCCCCTGCAAGTCCGGGCAGACCGGGACGAAGCCGATCTCGGCGGCGACCCTGGCTGCGATCAGGACCGGCGGCGCGTACGTGAACGTGCACACCGCGAAGAACGCGGGCGGCGAGATCAGGGGGCAGATCAGGTAGGGGACAGGGCTGGACGCCAGGTTGCGTCGGCCGGCGGCGGTACCTAGACTGTCCGCTCCTCGCCGTCCTAGGAGTCGCCCGTGCTCAGAACTCTCATTCCGCGGGTCGCCGTTCCCGCCTCGCTCATGGCCCTCGCTCTCGTCGGCTGCGGCAGTAGCAACGAAGCGTCGAAAAGCTCCAGCGTGGCGACCACGGGCGAGGCATCCACATCCGCGACTCCGGTCTCGAACGCCTGTCCCGCGGACGGGTGCAGGATCACGATCACGGGTGCCGCGCGCCGGGGCAAGGAGATCGCGGTCACGTGGAAGGCGAACTTCGTCCCCGACATCTCGAGGAACCACATCCACGTGTACTGGGACATCTACACCGCCGACCAGGTCTCCAGCGACGCGGAGTCTCGCGGCGTCACCCAGGGCGAGTGGGTCCCGACCGACGTCGTCCCCACGTATGTGACCGGGGGTGCGGTCTCCGTCTCGAAGCGCGGCGGCTCGACGAGGATCTGCGCGACCGCGGGCGATCGGGACCACGCGGTGATCAACTCGTCGCTCGTGAGTTGCCGGGACGTCTCGGATCTCCTCTGACCCGGACGGGCTCCTGACTCCTGCAGAAGCGGTGGTCGATGCCGGCGGAACACTCCGGATCTTCCTCATCGCCGACGTCCGCGGCTACACGACCTTCACGCAGGAGCGGGGCGACGAAGCGGCGGCTGTCCTCGCGACCAGGTTCGCCTCGATCGCGCGAACGACGCTCGAGGGAGGCGGAGGAACTGCCCTCGAGTTCCGCGGAGACGAGGTGCTCGGAGTCTTCACCTCCGCCAGGCAGGCGATCCGTGCCGCGGCCGACCTCCAGACCGCCTTCGTCGCGGCGACGATCGCCGATCCGTCCTTCCCGCTGCCGGTCGGTATCGGGCTGGACGCCGGCGAGGCGGTCGAGGTGCAGGACGGCTTCCGCGGCGGGGCACTGAACCTGGCGGCCCGGCTCTGCGCACTGGCGGGGCCCGGCGAGATCCTCGCCAGCGAAGGGGTCGTGCATCTGGCGCGTCGGGTCGAGGGCATCGCTCAGATCGATCTCGGCGCCGCGCGCCTCAAGGGGCTCGCCGATTCGGTCCGGGTGATCCAGCTCGAACGCGATGGATGGGATCCGCGAAAGGACGCCGCGTTCCAGGCCGCGATCGGGCCGCGAGCGAGCTCCTTCGCCGCCCGGGACGAGGTGAGTCCGTATCGCGGGCTGGCTGCGTTCCAGCCCGAGGACGGCAGCCGCTTCTTCGGGCGCGAGGGGCTCGTTGCCAGCCTGGTCGACCAGCTGGACCGCGACCGGGTGCTCTTCGTCGTCGGCCCCTCCGGCAGCGGGAAGTCCTCGCTGGTTCGGGCCGGGCTGATCCCGGCGGTCCAGGGCGGAGCGATCGCCGGAAGCGACCAATGGCCGGTCGCCCTGTTCTCGCCGAGATCCAACCCGACAGCGGAGCTCTCGTACCACCTTCGACGGATGGCGGATGGGGCCAACGGGTCAGGCGGCGCGCCCGATCCGGTCTCCTCGATCATCGCAACAGACGAGGCCCGCCGGCTGACCGACTCGATCTGCGGCGTCAGGGGCGGATTGCTGATGGTGATCGACCAGTTCGAGGAGCTGTTCACACTCAGCCAGCGACGGGACCAGGAGGCGTTCATCGAGCTGCTGGCTGCCGTCGTTGATCCGGCCGCGAGCAGGGTGCGAGCGGTGCTCGCGATGCGGGCCGACTTCTACGGGATCTGCGCGACGTTTCCGTGGCTCGCGAGACGGATCACGGCGAACCAGATGCTGGTCGGGCCGATGAGCCGGGCAGATCTGCACAGGGCGATCGAGCAGCCGGCCGTCGCAGCTGGTTTTCACCTCGAGGACGGCTTGGTGGACGCGGTGCTCGAGGATGCGGGGAGCGAGCCCGCTGCGCTCCCGCTCGTGTCCCACGCGATGGCCGAGACGTGGCGCCGACGAGACGGACGCGCGCTGACCCTCTCCGGGTACCGAGCGGCCGGCGGCGTTGCGGGCTCGATCTCCCAGACCGCCGACGCGCTCTACGAGACGGTGTTCGACGAGGCGGAGCGGCATGCGTGCCGCCGCCTGATGCTGCGCCTCGTCACGCCGGGAGAGGGGTCGCCCGACACCCGCCGCCGTCTGCCGATCGGGGAGCTGGACAGCGACCACGACCCGGAGGTCAGCCGCCGGGTGGCCGCCGAGATGATCGACGCTCGACTGCTGACGGCCGATCGAGACTCGCTCGAGATCGCGCACGAGGCGCTGCTCAGGAGCTGGCCCCGGCTGCGAAGCTGGATCGAGGAAGGCCGGGACGACCTGAAGACACGCCAGCGGATCGGCTTCGCGGCCGCCGACTGGAGCATGCAGGAACGCAACCCGGATCTCCTGTATCGGGGGACGACGCTCCAGGTGGCACTCGAATGGATGACCAAGCACGGCGACCTCCTGGGACCCCTCGAGGAGGACTTCCTGGCCGCCGGCCGCGACGCCTGGCTCCAGGAGAAGGCCCGGTCGGAGGAGGCGGCCAGACGATCGAGGCGAGTCAGACGGGTCGCCGTGTCGCTCCTCGTCCTCCTCGCGCTCGCGGCGGTCGGAGCGTCGATCGTCGCGTTCTCGGCCCTGGGCAAGGCCAGGTCGCGGCTCGGCCAGGCGCTCGCCTTCCAGGCGAGCGGACTCGCGGACTCGGACCCGCGGGCATCGATCGCGCTGGCCGTCGAAGCGATGTCGCGGGGCCAGGCGGGATCCGTCGACGCCCGATCGGCCCTGGTGGATGCGAGCCAGGCGCTCGCCGATGCGAAGTTCGTACCGTCCGGGCCGGCCGTCTCGGTGGGAGACGCCTTGACCGTCGGCGTCAGCCCCGATGGGCAGCGGATCGTGACCGGCAACCGCGACGGCTCGATCTCCATCTGGGGACCCGCCGGCGAACGGCTCGCCGGCAACATCCCGGGGCACACGAAGGCGATCGAGGAGATGGACTTCACGCCCGACGGCCGCCGGCTGGTGACCGGCAGTGACGATGGAACCGTGCTCGTCTGGGACCTGGCCGACCCGACCGCCGTGCCGGCACCCGCCATGCTCGGTCAGACCGGCCAGATCGTCTGGAGCGTGGCCGTCTCACCGGACGGTGAGACGGTTGCCACCGCTTCCGAGGACGGCACGATCCAGCTCTGGGACCTCGGCTCGAGGCGCAAGCGCGGCCCTGCGCTTGCCAATCTGGATCCCGACGCTCTCACGGTCGCCTTCAGTCCCGACGGCAAGCTGCTCCTCGCCGGAAACGGCGCCGGTCAGATAACCGGGTGGAGCACGGCGGACAGGCGGATCGCGATCCCGACCTTCACCGCGCACAAGAGCGACGTGTGGGAGATCGAGTTCGATCCCAGCGGGGCGCACTTCGCCACGGCCTCGAGCGACAAGAGCATCCGCGTGTGGGATACCGCGTCGCACGAGCTCGTCTCCGAGCCCTTCCGCACTGCCGAGGACGTCAGGGGCGTGATCATGGACGGAACGGGCGACGTGCTGGCCGGCGACCAGGACGGCCGGCTCCTGGCCGCGCCTCTCGATGGCTCGACCGAGCCGGTGTCGTCTGGCCCGCGAGACGCACAGGTCATCGACGCCGCGCAGGGCGCCGACACGCTCGCCACGCTGGGCAGCGATCAGCGGATGCAGCTCTGGTCGAGAGGTGGAGTTCCGACCGCAGTCGCGATCGCCGATCAGACCGCAGGCGCGTTCGGCCTCGCCGCCAGCCCCGACGGCACCCGGATCGCCACGGGCGACGGCGCGGGCAACGTGCGCATCTTCTCGGCGGTGACCGGCAAGCGCGAGCTGGGGCCGCTACGGCTCCATGCAGGAAGGGTCTGGGGACTGGCGTTCTCCGACGATGGCTCCACGCTGGCGTCGGGCGGCGCCGACGGCGACGTGGCGGTGATCGACGCGGCGACGGGCAAGCAGTTGCCGTCTCCGCCCCGGGTGCACGGCGGGATCAGCGCCGTGCTCTTCGCGGGGGGTCGCCTGCTCGCGGCTGGCGGCGACGGGTGGGTCAGGATCTGGAACGGGGAGACGCTCGAGGCGCAGCTCGGTCCGCATTCGGGGGTGACCGCCATGGCGGTGTCGCCCGGCGGCACCCTCGCCGTCGCGGAGCTCAACGGGATGGTGCGGCTGTGGAACCTCCGCGACCGTCGGCCGGTGGGTCAGGTGCTCGCCGCCAAAGGGGACGCGGTGTGGGGTCTGGCCTGGTCGCGGGACGGTTCTACCCTCGCGACCGCGAGCGCCGACGAGGTGGTGCGGCTGTGGAACGCATCGTCGGGGACCTCGACGGCTTCTCTCACCCCTCACCCGGGAGGCGCGCTCGGGGTCGCTTTCCTGAGCGACGGGTCGACGATCGTCTCGACGAGTCGCGGTGACTGGTCTGTTCGTCTGTGGGACGTCGAGCGGGGGGTGTCGGTCGGCGGTCCGCTGACCGGGCATCGAGGATCGATCTGGCGGGTGGTCGCGCTACCGGGTCAGCGGTTCGCGACGAGCAGCGAGGACGGTACGGTGCGGATCTGGGACGTCCTGGACCTGGCCCGCGCCTGTGACCGGGCGAAGGGGCCGAACGACCTGCGTGCGCAGGTTCCGTATCTGGGCGAGGGCGAGAAGCCACATGCGTGCCTCGGCGGCTAGTCGACGCGACGGACGAGTGCAGGGACAGACCCCCGGGGTCTGTCCCTGCACCGAACGTACGCTGGTCGCACGGCTGGCGCCGCAGGCGGCCGCGGCCGCCTGCGGGCTCTGACCGGCGACGGTCAAGGCAACGATCCGGCAGCGCGACTCAAACGAGAAACGCATCCGCCGGGGCGGGCAAACTGGACTAGGCATCCGGGCCTCCTTCCGCGATCTGGGATCTCGACAACCCCAAGACTCGCGGGAGGCCCGGACGCAATCAGCCGTCTCGCAGGTGTCTGGTCAGTCCAGCTAGACGATTGGTCGACTCATCGATCAAATGGGCTATCCGGATGACCGGTCCTGGCGATAACGAAGCTCGTGACCTGTTGCCATAGTTGAAGACGATCGTGACAGCCCCGCTAGGGATGGCTACCGACGATCCGCTCGCCCGTGACAGGGCCGATCTGCACGCTCTGC
>JBBRXG010000056.1:0-20420 GCA_038248655.1 Gaiellales bacterium | reverse complement strand
GGACCCGTTCGAGAAGGCACCACGTACAGGCAGTCGATGCGACACCCGCTCGGGTTCAAGGTCTCGACCGATTACGTCCTGACCGCCTTCGAGCGGCCGCGGACGCTCTCGTTCCAGGCGACATCCGGCGGCCCGCTCCGCCCGCAGGGCACCTTCGATCTGACCCCTGTCGACTCCGGAACGACGGATGTTCGCTACAGCCTGCGGTACCGGCCGCGCGGGCTGGGCTGGCTCGCGGCTCCGTTCCTTCCGATCGCCGGCCTTCTCTTCCGCCGGCAGACCTCGTCGCTCGGCAAGGCGAAAGAGGTGATCGAGGCGAGGTGAGTCGTCTCAGTAGCTGAACACGGTGGCGCCCGCGCCGATCCACTCCCAGAGCGGGGTGGCGCCGGCCAGGCGCGCATTGGCCACGAGCTTCGTCTCGTCCTGCTTTCGGCTGTTGAAGCAGATCGGGCAGACCAGCAGCTCGCCGCCGCCTTCGGCGAACTGCGCGAAGAGCCGCTCGAGCGGAGGGCAGCCGTCGCAGGCGATCCCCTCGGCGGTGCCTTCGAGTCCGAGCAGGACCGCGTCCCTGGTCAGGAACATGGCGACCTGGCGCCCCTGCTCGAGCGCCGCGTTTGCGACCAGGAAGGCGACGGTCACGCGCTCGGCGTCCTCGTCGAGTCCGGTGGCGAGATTGACGACGACCTTGGCGTTCTCCGGCATGGTTCTCTCCTCTCTCTAGATGATTGATCGGAAACTCGATCAATCATCTAGCAGGTGATGTGACTCGACTTGGCTGCGTTGGGCCCCGCTGTAGCGTTTGTGCATTGCCCCTGGGATCTCGAATTCCGGGTTCAGCTGGACGATTGGTCGATGTATCGAGCAATCGTCTAGAAGCGGGCGTGGCGGAGGGCGGTTGCGCAGGTGTCGTCGGGCTGGGGGCCGATCCTCGGAATCACGGCGCGGAGGAGCCCGAGCAGGCGTTCGTTGTTCTCGGCGAAGACCCGCGCGACCTCGTGCTGACTGACCGGCTCGCCGTCCTCGACGCCAGCGTCGTAGTCGGTGACCATCGAGACGTTCGCGTAGCAGAGCTCGAGCTCGCGGGCGAGGTGGCCCTCGGGGTAGGCGGTCATGTTCACGACGTCCCAGCCCGAGGACCGGAACCAGCGCGACTCCGCGCGCGTCGAGAACCGCGGCCCCTGGATCGTCACGACCGTGCCCCGGTCGCGCGCCGGGATGCCGAGCTCGACTGCCGTCTCGTACAGGAGCCGCCGCAGGTCGGCGCAGTACGGGTCTGCGGCCGAGACGTGCGTCGTCTCGGGGCCGTCGTAGAACGTGTCCGCGCGACCCGTCGTCCGGTCGACGAACTGGTCGCAGATCACGAACTCGCCGAGCGCGAGGTAGGGGCGGAGCGCACCCGAGGCGCACGGGCCGAGAATGCGCCGCACGCCCAACTCCTTCATCGCCCACACGTTCGCCCGATAGGGGATCCGGTGCGGAGGCAGCTCGTGCTTCGATCCATGGCGTGGAATGAAGGCGACGCGTGTGCCGCCGATCTTCCCGACGACCGGCCGGGCCGACGGAGCTCCGTACGGCGTATCGAGCTCGACGTCCTCACTGTCCTCGAGGAACGAGTAGAAGCCCGAGCCGCCGAAGACGCCGATCTCAGCCTCGGTCATCGAGGTCAGAGGCTAGTCGACTCGCTCACCGGAGCCCCGGACGCTCTCGACGGGACGGCGCGAGCAGGGTCGCCCGGTAGTACCGGCGCAGCCAGGCTTCGAACTGATCCGGGCCGAGGCGGGCGTGCTCGGTGAGGGTGCGGTAGGTGCCCCAGTCGAGCGCGACCCAGAAGGTTGCCTCGATGTATGGCCGGGCGAGCCCGCGCTTGCGGCCGGGCTTCTGGAGCAACGTGTCGGTCGCCCACGTCACGCCGAGGGTGCGGTTTCGGTTCATCCTCCGCCACAACGCGCCGACTGCCGCGTCGCCGGCGGCGTGCTCGACAACCGAGGCGATCCGGGCGGAGCGCTCGTTGACCGTTCGCAGATGGGCGGCGTGCAGATGGAGCATCTTCGCAGCATCCGGAGCGGCCTCCATCCGGGCGACCGCCGCACGCTGTGAGATCGGCACTGAATCGAGGTCGCCTCGAATCGCGTAGTCGACAGCCTCCCGGAGGAGCGCGGCTTTCGTGCCGAACAGCGCTTCGACCGTCTTCTGCGAGACGCCCGCCGCGCCGCCGATCGACCGGATCGTCGCCCCGGACCAGCCGCGCTCCTCGAACAGGCGCTTCGCGGCGCGCACGATCGCCTCGCGCGTCCGCGCCGCGGCGGCTTCGCGCTGCGGCGCATGGTAGGGGCGTCTGGCTCGCTTGTCGTTCCTTTCCATATCTGTTAGGGTCATACCCTAGTCAATATGGCGGCGAGGCTCGACTGCGACCCGCTCGAAGGAGACTGATGAAACGGTTCGTGCCACTCATCCTCGGGCTCGCGTCGCTCGCCGCGGGGCTGGCGTTCGCGACTGGCGCTTCGTCGGCCGCCGGCGCGTGGACGGTCAGCCCGGTCGCGAGCGGGCTGGACAGCCCGCGCGGCCCCGTCTTTGCGCCGAACGGCACGCTGCTGGTGGCCGAGTCCGGCCACGGCGGCGACGTCTGCATCAATGGCATGACGTTTTGCGTTGGCCTGAGCTCGCAGATCTCGAAGGTCGACCCGACCACGGGCGCCCACACCCCGCTCGTGAAGGGGCTGTACTCGCGGTCGGTGGCGATGGAAGGGGTCACCGGCGTCGACGGCCTCTCCGCCAACGGTGGCCAGCTCTTCGGAGTCGTCACCTCGTACCCGCAGGAACTGACCGGCTGGAGCTGCGCCGGCCAGCCCGCCGACTGCGCCACCGTGCTCGCCGCCGCACGCGCCCAGGCCGGACAGCTGATCACCTTCACGCCGGCAGGCACGATGAAGTCCGTCGCGGGTGTCGGCGGCCACGACTACGACTGGGCCGGGCGCAACCCGTCCTACTCGAGGGAGCCGCCCAACGCGAACCCGTACGCGGTCGTCGCTTCTCCGGGCGGAGTGGTCGTCGCCGATGCGGGTGCGAACACACTCGACCACGTCGCCGCCAACGGGCAGATCACGGTCGCCTCCGCGATCGCTCCCCCGCCCCCGGGCAGCTTCCCCGCCGACACGGTCCCCACGTGCGTGACGATCGTCCGCGGCAACCTCTACGCCGCCTCGCTCTCGGGACACCTCTGGAAGCGGGGCGGCAGCTTCACCCCCACCGAGATCGCGGTCGCCGATGCGAGCGGCAAGAGCCTGATCCACCACGTCACCGGCTGCACCTCCGACCAGCAGGGCAACATCTACCTGGTCGACATGTGGGGCACGCCGGGCCGACCGATCCCCGCCGGCCCCGCCAGCGCGGCCGGCAGCGGCTCGGTGGTCGAGCTCGCCGCCAACGGCACCGCGTCCGTGCTCGCCGGGGGACTCACCTTCCCGAACGGGATCGCGCGCGCCAAGGACGGTTCCCTCTACATCAGTACCAACAGCATCTGCACCGCAACCGGCACGCCTTTTCCCTACTGCGCAAAGGGGGGCGGGATCATCCGGCTCCGCCCATAGACAACGCGACGCGACCCACCGTCGAGCGGCCGAGCTTCCGATCACGCTGCGACTTGCTCCAGGTACGGGGCGGCGAGCAGGATCGCGAGCGCGGTCTGGCCCTCCTGGAAGGCGCCGGCCCGCGCCTGCTCGATCGCGACCGCGACCGGGAGGCGCACGATCGCGACGTTCTCGTCCTCGTCCGGCCGCGCGGCCTCGACCTCGACGCCGATCGAGAGGAAGGCGTCGGACCGGAGACTGATGTGCGCGCTCGACGAGTAGAAGGTGGTCAGGTGCCGCCAGTGCTCCGAGCGCCCGCCGACCTCCTCGGCGAGCTCGCGCTGCGCCGCCTCGAGGGCGGTCTCCCCCTCCTCGACCGAGCCGGCCGGAACCTCGAGCGTCCAGTCGCGGACGGGGTGGCGGTACTGGCGGACGAGCAACACCTCGCCGGCCGTCGTAACGGGGACGACGAAGACCGCCCGCGGCGTGGCGAGATAGGTGTAGCTCGTCGTGCGCCCGGCGCCGATCGAGAGGCTGTCGGAGAGGACGGCACGCCAGGGCGAGCCGGCTAGGAGCTCGCTGCCGAGCAGCCGAGCGGCCGGAGGAGCGGGCAGGTCGAGCCGGTCGAGCAGCTCGAGCGTGCGCGGGGCGATCAGAGTCGCGCGGTCGCGCGAGACGAAGGCGAGGTCGACCGCCGTGTCGATGTCGCGCCAGCGCTCGAGCTCGACCACCCGCAGGCCGGCAGCCTCGCAGCGTCTGCGCGTGACCGGCAGCACCGCCGGGGTCGACCAGGGGATCTCGCGAAAGGGGGCGTCGTTCCGCTCGCGCATCGCGATCAGCCAGTACCCGCCGTCCTCCGCCGGGCCGAGGACGACCTCGGCGCCGCGGTCCAGCTCCGAGAACGCCTTCCTGATCGACCCGGGAGGGACGCCGGGGATGTCGGAGGAGACGATCGCGGTCGGCCCGCGGGAGAGCCGCTCGGCGAGGCCGAGCCGCAGCGCGTCCTCGAGGCCCCGGCCCTGCTGGAGCACGAGCTCGGTCTCCGGCCCGGCGAGGGCGGCCAGCGCGGACCGCTCGTCGGGGTCGGCGTAGAGGAGCGCGACGTCCTCCGCCTCGGCCCGGCAGCTCGCGAGCGTATCGAGCAGCAGCGTGCGTTGCAGCTCGGCGGCCTGCTCGGGATCGAGCGGCGGCACGAGGCGCGTCTTGCTTCGGTGCGGCGCGGGCGCCTTGGCGACGATCAGCACCTGGTTGGGCGCGCTCATCCGCGGGCCCAGTGCGGCAACCGGCTGAGCGGCGCTCGGTCGAGCAGCCAGCGGTCGAGGCCGAACGCCCGTCCGGCGGAGAGGAGCGAGACGGCGAAGGCGACGAGCGTGGGAAACACGAGCGACCAGATCCACTCGTGCGGGACGCCGATCTCGCTCAGCCAGAGCGAGCCTAGGAACAGCGCGGCGACGAGCGCCACGAGCCGTGTCGCCACTCCGGCGACGAGCAGCAGCCCGAGGGCGAGCTCGGTCACGAGCTGTGCCTTCGACGTGACGACGGCGGCGTCGGCGACGGCGCGCATCACCGCCTTCCACGGCTCGGGCGCGTCGCCGGTCTCGACGTAGCGGTGGATCAGCCCCCGGTAGCCGTGCACCGAGTACAGCCCCTTGTGCAGGTTCGACGCCCAGACGCTGAGAAACAGCACGCCGAGGGTGACGCGCATCGCCGCGGCGACGAGCGCCTGCGTGCCACCCGACCGGGCGGCGAGCGTCATGCTCACCTGAGGCTCCTGACGACGTCGTCGCCGACCGGCTGGTCGCCGACGAGGGCGAGGAAGCGGCGCAGGGGCTCCTCCAGCGGGAGCACCTGCCGGCTGACGAGCAGGTCGAGGTCGGTCTCGCCGTTCCGCACGGTCGGCGCGAACGGGTGCATGAACGCGCCGTCTGTGGTCAGGGTGAGCTCGGGCAGCACGTCGTGGGGGCCGAGCTCGACGCCGAGCTGCTCGGTGACCGCGCGGCCGCGGCGCACGACCGGACGGACGATGTGGTCGGAGTCGGGCACGCCGAGCGAGCGGTGCAGCTCGCAGAGCGCCGCCAGCTCCCCCGGGGTCTGATCCTCGACCGTGGTTGCGATCCGGACGGCGATCCGGCGCTCGATCAGGCGAGGGATCGTCGCCAGGACGTCGTCGAAGTTCCCGCGACCGCGCCACGCGTCGTTCCGGGCGGCGTCGGCCGAGTCGAGCGACAGCTGGAGCGCGACGTCGAGGCCGGCGAGCCGTTCGAGCTCCAGCAGGCGACGCTCCGTGAAGAGCGTTCCGTTCGTGAGCGCGACGACGGGAAGCACATCGGCGATCCGGCGCAGCGTCTCGGTGAAGTCGGGCAGCATGAACACCTCTCCACCCGTGATGCCGACGTTACGGAAGCCCAGCTCGCGGGCCTCGCGCACGGCCCGGACCATCGTCTCGGAGCTGAGCGTGCGCCGGTCGACGATCCCGGGCATCGACTCCGTCAGGCAGTAGCTGCAGGCGAGGTTGCAGTGGTAGGTCGCGTACAGCCAGAGCCGATCCCCTGCCCGCCCCTCGGCGACCGCCTGCTCGAGCAGCGCGCTGATAGCTCCACCGTCCCCTCCGCTCATGGATGAGTCTCCAGGCTCTTCCGCGGGTTTCCGTCGCCGCGACCGACCCGGCGGGCGCGGCACAGGACCGATCCTGGCGAGAACGAGGGGGAGGGGGGCTCGTGGGGGGAACGGGCTGTTCCCCCCGCGGGATCGAGCCGAAGGCGAGCGACGCTCATGGGCCGACCTTTGGCCGATGAGCGGGGAGGGGTCCCAGGGGAACCGGGAGGTTCCCCGAAGAGATCGGCCTCTGGAAGAAGGGGGCTCGTGGGGGAAACATGGTTTCCCCCACGGGAGCGAGCCGAAGGCGAGCGACGCTCATGCGGGGGGCGGAACCCGGAATGCGGTGCAGTACTGGTTCAGCAGCGTGATCGTCCCCGCGAGCAGGGTCAGCTCGATCAGCTGATCGCGGCGCAGGTGGCGAAGCGTGCGCTCGTAGAGCTCGTCGTCGATCCCGCCCGGGTCGAGGGTCTGGCGGTCGACCCACTCGACGAGCGCGCGCTTGCGCGGCGACAGCTCGTCGAGCAGTCGCTCGTCACAGATCGCGGCGAGCTCGACGTCGGGCACGCCGGCCTCGCGGGCGACCGGGCGGTGGGCGGCCAGGCAGTAGCTGCATCGGTTCAGCTGCGAGACGCGGACGATCACGAGCTCCTTCGTCCGCAGGTCGATCGAGCTCTCGCCCATCACCTGGCCGAGGTACGGCATCAGCGTCTCGAGCAGGTCGGGGGCGCTCGCGAGCGAGCGGGTCAGCGCCGACGCCTCGCCGTCCTCGCGGTACCAGCGGCGGGCAAGCGGCGGCGCCTCGTCGGCCGAGAGCAGCGGCAGGCGGCTCAATTGTCCTTGGCTCCCTGTCCGATCCAGCGTTCGATCGTGCGCCGCTCCGCTCGAGACAGCAGGTGTCGCCGCGAGGGATCGGGGACGTGGGTGACCAGGTAGGAGAGGTCGGGCCGGCCCGGAAGCACCCGCTCGAAGGCCGGCGAGAGCGGCGAGACCACGCCGACGAGCTCACGGTAGGCGCGCCCGGGCCTGAGGTCGAGGTACGGGTAGGCGACGGGATGGCAGGAGGCGCACTTCGCGTCGAAGATCGGCTGGACGTCGTGGCGAAACGAGACCTGCCGCGCCGACCCGGACCGCGTGAGGGCGAGCACGAGGCCCGCGGCGACGAGGGCCGAGACCAGAACGGCTATCCCGAGACGGTGAGGAACGTGCTGATGTTGCACTGGTGGTCGACGGCGAGGAAGATCCAACGGCCGGGCAGCTTCCGCGAGATCGTGCGCTTCCAGAGGCCCGGACCGCCGTCGGGCCGGTGCAGCTCGAAGACGAGCCCGGCGCGCGTGTTGACGGCGAGCGTGTAGTTGGGGTCGAGCGAGCCCCCTCTCACCGTCATCGAGACCGTTGTTGCGTTGCCGGCGCGCCGGACGCGGGCGGCGGAGATCGTCGGGTTCGGAATCACCGCATTCGGCAGCCCGAAGTCGATCGTCGCGGTCTGGCGATTGGCAAGGGCGACGATCCGCGAGACGTAGATCCTCCGCGAGGCGTACGCCTTGAGCAGGTACTGGCCGACGGGCGCGCGCCGCAGTACGTACCGTCCGCGAGCGTCGGTGGCGGCGACCCGGTAGTGCTCCTCGCCTCCGGGCTGATCCTGGCCGCGGAGCAGCAGGGTTTCGATCGCGCCGGGAAGCGGCCGGTGCCGCTGGTCCTCGACGACCCCGCGGATCGTCGCCGTCCCGGTCGGGCCGGAGGGTTCCTTGCCGACGGGGGACCGGCCGGGAGCGCCGGGCGTCGGGACCGAGGGCCCGGCCGTCTTGCCCTGGGCGTTCTTTGCCCCCTGCCTGATCCAGGCGGCGACGATGTCGATGTCCGACTGCGCCATCCGCGGAGCGCCCTGCGGCATCCGGGCGCCGATCGCCGGGATGTCTCCGAGCTTCGGGTCGCCCGCGATCTTCTGATACAGGAAGCTCCGGGCCGGGTCGCCGGCCACCACCCGCACCAGCCGGGGATCCTCGGTCGCGCGAATGCCGACGAGCGAGGCGTACTCGTGTCCCGGCCGAAGATCGAGCGAGGGGTTGACGCTCGGGTGGCACGCGGCGCAGCTGTACTTGACGAACACCGCCTGGACCTGCTTGAAGCGAACCGTCGGCCGGCCGCCGGCGGCCTTGCCGGATGCATAGTTGCCGCCTCCGCCGCAGCCCGCGAGGACGGCGGCGATCGTCACCCCCGCCGCCACGGCCGCCAGACCTGCTCCCTTCACGTCGGCCTCACGACTGCCACGCTACTCGGGCATCCGTGCCTCCGCAAACGCCGCCGCCGCACTTTTCAGAATTTCGTAATACCCGGCGCAGGGCCGGCAATCGTCACGGCAGATGCACCATGATCTCGTCCAGCGGCTTTCGCTCGAGGTCGGGGACGAGGCAGCCGTCGACCGGGTACCCGACCGGGATCAGCACGAACGCCCGCTCGTTCGCCGGCCGCCCGAGCTCGTCGCGCAGGAAGCCCATCGGGGACGGCGTGTGCGTGAGGGTCGCGAGCCCCGAGGCGTGCAGCGCCGCGAGCAGGAACCCGACCGCGATCCCGACCGACTCCCGCGCGTAGTAGTGCTTGACTTTCTCGCCGTCCACGACCCCGTACGTCTGCTCGAAGACGACGATCACGTAGGGCGCGTCCTCGATGTGCGGCTTCGGCCAGTCCGTACCGAGCCGGCGGAGCGCGGCGATCCACTCCGGGCTCATCCGGCCCTCATAGCTCGCTCGCTCCTCCTTCTCGGCCGCGGCGCGCAACCGGCCCTTCAGCCCGGGATCGGAGACGACGACGAACGTCCACGGCTGCTGGTGCGCGCCCGACGGGGCGGTACCCGCGACCTCGATCGCGTCGCGGATCAGCTCCAACGGCACCGGGTCCGAGGAGAAGTGGCGGACCGTCCGCCGCCGGCGCATCAGCTCCAGGAACGTCCGCGCCGCGGCGAACGATTGCTCCACGGCCGGCCGCTCGTACTCGAGCGGTACCGGTGTGTAGTCGAGCTCGCCCACGGCTCACGCAATCATTCCGCACCCGGTCGCGCTCCGGGAGCGCGTGACCCCGGCAGGATCCGGTCGCTAGGCTCCGCGTCTACCGTGCCCGTGATCTCGACCCAGAGCGCGGCCGGCCGGCCTCCGGTGGCGGCCTGAGGACACCGAGCCAGACCGTCGCGACCGGCGTCTACCGGCTCGCCGTCGCGATCTTCGCGCGGGACTTCGGCCTCGGCGCCTCGGTCCGTCCGCTCGGACCCTTCTCGCTGCGTGTCGATGCGCCCCGCGAGGTCGTCTTCGAGGTCATCTCCCAGCCGTATCTCGGCCGCACTCCGCGCGCGCTCGCGAAGAAGCTGAAGGTGCTCGAGCGCGACGAGAGCTCCGTCGTCGCCGAGCACTACACGCAGTCGGGGCGGGTCGTCGCGACGACCCTCGAGCAGGTTCGCTTCGACCGGCCGGACCGCGTCGAGTTCGAGCTCGTGCGCGGCCCGGTGCCGCGCGTCGCCGAGCGATTCGAGCTGCACGACGCCGGCGGGGCGACCGAGCTCGCCTACTCCGGGGAGCTGACGACGAACCTGTGGGCGCTCGGGCGCTGGTGGGGCGGTGTGGTCGGCCGCCAATGGGAGGCAACCGTGCGAAGCTCCTTCGAGGCGATCAAGCAGGAGGCCGAGCGGCGTGCACGGTGATGCGCGCCGGCTCGATCCGCTCGCGAGCTCACGGCAGTGAGCGAGATCCTCGACTTCGGGGCGGTCGTCTTGATCGTCGCCGGCGGCTTCGCCGCCGCGGTCTGGCTGACGAAGGCGACCGAGCGCTTTCCGCTCCCCTCGCCCGCGCTCTTCCTGCTCGGAGCAGCGGTCGCATCGGACGTCTTCCCCGGGCTCGGCGTCCTCTCGATCAAGGGCGTGGAGCGGGTCGCTGTCGTGGCGCTGATCGTGATCCTCTTCGACGGGGGCATGCACATCGGCGGCCGGCGCCTGAGAACGGCCGCGGCCCCGGTGGTCGCGCTGGGCGTGCTGGGCACGTTCGGCACCGCGGCCGTGATCGCCGTCTTCACGCACGAGCTGCTCGACTTCGGCTGGACGCCGGCGTTGATCGTCGGCGCCGCTCTCGCTCCCACGGACCCCGCGGTGATGTTCTCCGTTCTCGGCAACAAGGAGATCGGGGGGCGGGCGGGCACGATTCTCGAGGGCGAGTCGGGCGCGAACGACCCCGTCGGGATCGCCCTGATGATCGGGATGATCGACTTCGCTACCCACACGGATGCATCGGCCTGGGTCGTCGCGCGCGAGTTCTCGATCGAGATGGCGGTCGGCCTGGCGGTCGGCGTGGCCGCCGCCGGCATCCTCCTGCCGCTGCTGCGGCACATCTCGCTGCCGAGGGCGGAGCTGTACTCGATCCAGACCCTCGCGGCCGCCGGCATGATCTACGGCGCCGCGACGATCGCCCACGGCTCGGGCTTTCTCGCCGTGTTCGTCGCCGGCCTGCTCGTTGGCGACTCCGATGCGCCGAACAAGCGCGAGATCGAGCGGTTCCACACCTCGCTCGCCAGCCTCGCGGAGATCGTCGTCTTCGCCGCGCTCGGCCTGTCAGTGCACCTGTCCTCCCTCGGGGAGGATCAGCGCTGGCGCGACGGCCTCGTGCTCGCGGTCTTCCTCGCGCTCGTCGCTCGCCCGATCGTCGCGTGGCCCTTGCTCGCGCCGGCACGCCTGAAGCAGGGAGAGCGCCTGTTCGTCATGTGGAGCGGCCTCAAGGGCGCCGTTCCGATCCTCCTCGCGACCTTCCCGCTCCTGAACGGGCTCGCGGACGGCACGCGGATCTACGGGATCGTCTTCGTCGTGGTGGCGTTCTCGGTCATCGTCCAGGGCTCGAGCATTCCGCTCGTCGCCCGGTGGTTGGGGGTGGAGATGCGCGCCCCGTCGTCGAAGGAGTGATGCCCGGAGAGCCCTGTAGGGTACTGGGCGATGCACCGAGTCGCTCTGTTGTCAATGGTGGCAACAGGCGCCCTTTGGCTCGCTCTCGTCGGAGCGTCGGCGGGCGCGGCCGCTGAGCCGGCGCTCCGAATCGGCGACCAGGGCGCCGCGGTTCGGACGTGGCAGAAGCGTCTGAACATCTGGCTGCGTGCGACCGGCGGCCAGGAGCTCCCCGTCACCGGCACCTTCGGCGACCGCACCCTGGCCGCAACGCAGGCGCTCGAAGCCGCCGCCGGCTTGCACGTGGACGGTGTCGCCGACGACCGGACGAGAGCTGCGCTCGAGGATCGGATCGTTCCCGTGCAGTACCGCCAGTTCGAGTGGCCGGTACCGGTTCCCGGCTGGTTCTGGGGTTGGGCGCAGTGGTATCTCCACCGCGGCCCGTACGAGAACGACGCTTTCCGTAGTGCCGAATCGCGGCCGGCGACAGCCCCGCAGATCGTTCCGGACTGGAGCTGGCGCAGGATCTCCGACCTGCTTCATCGCAGCGAGCTCGTCCGGGCACGCGCCTTCGTCCGGGACCGGCTCGTGAACCGCTACGGGGCAGGCACGATCGAGATCCGCACGGTCGTACGCAGCCGGCGCGACACGCGCTGGATCCGTCTCAGTGGAGTCTACGATCAGCCGATTCACCGCCTCTGGGCGATGTGGCTGAGCCTGGGCGAGCCGTTCGGCCGCTGGCACGTCGAGTACGAGGGCCTCGACGCCGCCGCTGTCCAGCCCGAGCCGGAACGCGTCCGCGAGCAGATTCCCTGCGACATCCGTCCCGCATTCGCGAAACCTCGCTGCTAGCGGCCGTCGCCGCGCTCGCGAACGTGTGGCGGCGGCGCGCCCCGGTGGTCCCCGGGCGCGCCGCCGCGTGATTCGAGCGCGCTACCTCGGGTGCACGCCGATCGAGACCAGCCGGCGCGTCGAGACGCCGCCGAGGACGTTGCCGCCCGGCTTGCGGGCCCGGACGAAGATCGACAGCCGAGCCCCGTTCTTGAGCGGCAGGCCGCGCAACGGCAGGTACGTGAGCGTCGCCCAGCCCGACTGGTCCGTCGTCGCCTCGGGCGGCACGGAGACACGGTTCGCGGGAACGCCGATCCCGTAGACGAGGGCGCCGCGGACGACGTAGCCGTTCGAGTCGATCACCCGGAACCTGGCCGTCACCCGGTCGTTGCGGGACCCGATCAGACGCGGCGAGAACTCGATCCGGCTGATCACCAGCCGGTCGGGAAGCGAGACGCTCGTGATCGGGATCGAGGTCACCCCGCTCGGAAGCTTGATCGCCCCGGCCGGTCCCGCGCCCGTCACGACGGCCGTCGGTCCCGAGGTCGCGGCGCTCGAGCCGACGGCGTTCTTCGCCGTCACCGAGACGCGCAGACGATGTCCGACGTCCTTCGACGACACCTTGTAGGTCGCGCCGGTGGCGCCGCCGATCGCCTTGCACGCGTTGCCGTTGCCGTCACAGCTCTGCCACAGGTACGTGTACGTGATCGGCGTACTGCCGGTCCAGGCGCCGACGCTCGCCGTCAGGACCTGGTTGTCCTTTGCAGTCCCCGCGATGGTCGGTGCCGTGGTGTTCTTCGGGCCGGCGCCGGCCGCGATCACGACCGCGGTTGCGTCCGAGGTCGCCGAGCTCGAGCCCGAGTTGTTCGACGCCTTCACGACGACGCGCAGCCGATGCCCGACGTCGTTGGAGCTGACCCGGTACGTCTGCTGGGTCGCGCCGCCGATGTCGTCGCAGTCGTCGCCGTTCGAGTTGCAGCGCCGCCACTGGTCGCTGAAGGTGATCGGCGCCGCCCCGTTCCAGTTGCCGTTGCTCGCGGTCAGGGTCTGGTTGTCCTGGGCCGGGCCCGAGATCGACGGAGGCGCCGTGTTCGACGGCGCCGAGCCGGCGGCTGCGATCACATCCGTCAGACCCGATGCCGAGGGGTCGGATGTGTCGTTGCCCGACTTCGCGACCACGATCACCCGGATGCGGTTGCCGACATCGGCGGAGCCGACGGTGTACTTGTTGTCGGTCGCGCCGGAGATGTCGCTGCAGCTCGACCCGTCGGAGTTGCAGCGTTGCCACTGGTAGTCGTAGTGATCCGGGTTGTTGCTCCACTGGCCGTGGTCTGCGGTCAGCTCCTGGCCCTCCTGGGCCGAGCCCGCGATCGAGGGCGGCGAGGTGACGACCGGCTTGTCGTTGGCAGCCGCCGACCCTGCCCCGGCGAACGCCACCATCGCCAGCGCGGCCAGGGCGAGCGCCGCCCCGCTCAGAAGCCAGGCCCGCCGCCCGGGCCTCCGTGTCCTGATGTTCTCTGCCATCGGTTTCCTCCTTGGATTTCCGGAAGCATGATGTACGAGCTTCGGTTTCCGATACACCTACCCGAGCAGGCGGGATCGAACCGTTAGCTTCCTGTAAAGGGACCGACCGAGCGCCAGCCGGGCCGAGCGCCTCCCGACCTCCGTCCGATCGAATCACGTTCCGTTTCGTCCGATCTGCAGCGGGGGATGCCCGTGAGGTGACGAAGCCGCCGGCGCTCGGGCTCGGCCTCCTCGCGACGCTGATCGTCGCCGGGTGCGGCCGGTCCGAGCAGTCGACGCTCGCCCCGCACAGCAAAGAGGCGCGGGAGATCTCGGGTCTCTTCTGGAAGATGATGATCGGCGCCTGGCTCGGGCTCGGACTGGTCGTCGCCCTCCTCGTCCTCTCCTGGTTTCGGCGCAGGCGACGCGGAGGCGACCGGGCCGGGCACTGGCTCGTCGGTGTCGGGGGGATCGCGCTGCCGATTCTCGTCGTCGCCGCCCTCTTCGTGTTCTCGGACGTCTTCCTGATCCGCGACACGCAGGCGCCCGCGGCGAGCTCGACGACGATGAAGCTCACGGTCGTCGCCCACCAGTGGTTCTGGGAGGCCCACTACCCCGGGTCGAAGGCGGTGGTCGCCGACGAGATCCACATCCCCGCCGCAACCTCGATCGACCTCCAGGTGCGCACCGTGGACGTGATCCACAGCTTCTGGGTCCCGGGCCTGAACCGCAAGATCGACGTGATTCCCGGACGCACGAACCGGATCCTGCTCCGCGCCGACGGGCCGGGGCGCTTCCGCGGTCAGTGTGCGGAGTTCTGCGGCCTTCAGCACGCGAACATGGCGTTCCTCGTCGTCGCGGAGCGGCCGGCGGCGTTCCGCGCGTGGCTCGCCCACCAGGCGGAGCCCGCCCCGACGCCGTCGACCCCCGCCGAGCGGCGCGGGCAGCGCGTCTTCCTCGACGGGGCGTGCGCGAGCTGTCACGCGATCCGCGGCACTCCGGCAAGCGGGCGTCTCGGGCCCGACCTCACCCACCTGGCGTCCCGGTCGATGCTCGCCGGTCTCGTGATTCCGAACGACAGAGCTTCGCTCGCCCGGTGGATCGTCGATTCCCAGCGGCTGAAGCCCGGGAACCGGATGCCGAACATCGACCTCTCGCAGCCCGCTCTGGCAGACTTGCTCGACTACCTGGACAGCCTGCGCTGATGGCGATCGCGCCACCGATCACCGGTACGTCGGGAGAGCGCGTCGCCCGTCTCGAGCGGCTGTGGGAGGAGCGTCCCGGCGCCCTCGGTTGGCTGACGACCACCGACCACAAACGGATCGGCCTCCTCTACTTCTGGACGACCCTCGCGCTGTTCGGAGCCGGCGGGGTGGAGGCGCTGCTCGTCCGGACGCAGCTCGCGCGCCCGCGCGGCACCGTGCTCTCGCCGAGCACCTACGACGAGCTCTTCACCACGCACGGCCTGACGATGGTCTTCTTCTTCATCATCCCGATGACGACGGGGGCGTTCGGGAACTACCTGCTCCCGCTGATGCTCGGGGCACGGGACATGGCCTTTCCGCGGATGAACGCGCTCGGCTACTGGGTCTTCCTCGGCTCGGCCCTGTTCCTCTACACGGGCTTCTTCCTCGGCTACGGGCCGAACGCCGGCTGGTTCGACTACACGCCGCTCGCCCTCTCGAGGTACGACCCGGGCCCGGCGATCGACTTCTACGCGCTCGGGCTGATCTTCAACGGCATCGCCTCGTCGCTCACGGCGGCGAACTTCATCGTGACGATCTTCAAGATGCGTGCGCCGGGGATGTCCTTCAACCGCATCCCGCTCTTCGGCTTCGCCTTCCTCGCCGCCTCGTTCGGGTTGCTGTTCGCGCTGCCGCCGCTGACCGCCGACCTGATCTACCTCTTCGCCGAGCGCAACCTCGGGCTGCACTTCTTCGGCGTCGCCCACGGAGGCAACCCGCTGCTCTGGCAGCACCTCTTCTGGATCTTCGGCCACCCGGAGGTCTACATCCTGATCGTTCCCGCCTTCGGGATCGCGACCGAGATCATCCCCGCCTTCACCCAGCGCCGGATGATCGCGTTCCCGCTGGTCGCGTTCGCCGAGCTGCTCGTCGTCTTCATCGGCTTCGGCGTCTGGGCCCACCACATGTTCGCGGTCGGGCTGCCGACGATCACCGTCGCGTTCTTCGCCGGCGCCACCGCCCTCGTCGTGATCCCGAGCACGATCCAGGTCTTCGCCTGGACCTCGACCATGGTCAGCGGGCTGGCGCGCTTCAAGACTCCGCTCCTCTTCATCGCCGGGTTCATCTTCATGTTCGTCGCGGGCGGTCTGACCGGAATCATGTTCCTCGCCGTCCCGTTCGACCAGCAGGTGACGGACACCTACTTCATCGTCGCCCACTTCCACTACATCATCTTCGGCGCGGCGGTCTTCCCGATCTTCGGCGGGATGTACTACTGGTTCCCGAAGGTGACCGGAAAGCTCTACTTCGAGCTGCCGGGCCAGATCAGCTTCTGGACGATCTTCCTCGGCACCAACCTCCTCTTCTTCCCGATGCACATCGTCGGCCTGCTCGGGATGCCGCGACGGGTCTACACCTACCCGGGCGGCCTGGGCTGGGACGGCTACAACCTGGCCGAGACGATCGGCGCCTTCGTCACCTCGGCCGGGATCCTGCTCCTGTTCGGCAACCTCGTCGTCAGCTACCTCCGCGGCCGCCCGGCCCCGTCCGACCCCTGGCACGGGCCGACGCTCGAATGGACGGTCTCGTCGCCGCCGCCCGCCTACAACTTCCCGGTCATCCCCACGGTGTCGAGCGCGTATCCGAACTGGGACGCGCGCGACCGGGCCGAGGATCGCCGGAAGCTCGAGCTGGGCGTGCTCGTCCTCGAGCGCGGAGTCCAGCAGTCGGTGTCGACCGCGGTCGACGGCGTGTTCGAGGAGGTGGTCGAGATGCCGCACGGGTCGCCCTGGCCGATCGTGCTCGCGCTCTTCATGGGCCTCGGCTTCACGATGCTCGTGCTGCACGAGTTCACGGGCGCGGGGATCTTCGTCGTGCTCTCGGGCCTGGCCCTCGCCGGCTGGCACTCGAAGGAGCCGCAGGAGTGAGCGTCCCGTTGATCCCGAACGTGCGTGTGAACGGGCGCCGACCCGGCCGGCCCGTCGGCTGGTGGGGGATGGCGGTCCTCGTCGCCAGCGAGGCGACCCTGTTCGGGTCGTTCATCGGCACCTACTACTACCTCCGCGTCCACACTGCCGAGTGGCCGCCCGCCGGCGTCCCCGGGCCACGAGTCGTCGTGCCGCTCGTCCTCGCCGGCGCGCTGGCGGCATCGAGCCTCCCGATGCAGGCGGCGTCGGTCTGGGCGCGGGCCGGCCGGCTGGCGGCGGCGCGTGCAGCGCTGGCCGTCGCGCTCCTCGTCCAGAGCGGCTACCTCGCATTCCAGGTCATCCAGTACCACGACGATCTGCACCGGTTCGGGCCGAGCGGGAGCGCCTACGGGTCGATCTACTACACGTTGCTGGGCGCGGACCACGCGCATGTCTTCGTCGGGATCGTGCTCGTCGCCTGGCTGCTCGTGAAGCTGGCGCGCGGCCTGACGACGTACCGCTCGAACGCGGTGAGGGCGATCGCCTTCTACTGGCACGCCGTCAACCTGCTCACGCTCGTGGTCGTGGGCACGATCCTCTCGGCCGCCGTATGACAGTCGCGCGCACTGTTCGGGTGCTTCCCCACAAACGGCGGCTGCTCGAGGTGCTCCAGTGGTTCGGCGTGCTCGGCGCGGCGCTGGCCTGGACGTCGCTGCACGTGCTCGGCTTCGGCGTCACTCAGGCCGTGTGCGGCGCCGGCGGCCGCAACTGGGGGCTCGACAACGACGCCTGGCAGATCGGCCTCGCCGCCGGGGCGGGGGCGATCATCCTGGCCGCGGAAGGGGCGGCGGTCGCCGTCTTCCTGGGGACGCGCGGCCACGACCCCGAGGGCGGCGACCCGCCGTTCGCCCGCATGCGGTTCTTTGCGATCGCGGCGATGGTCACGAATCTGCTCTTCCTGGCGATCGTCGTCCTCGACGCGATCGGATCGATCGCCGGCTCCGGATGCCGCCAGTCGTGACACGCGCCTCGACCGTCTGCGCGCTGGTCGCGCTCTCCGCGGGGATCGCCGCCGGCCGAGGCAGCGCCGCCCAGGCGCCGGGGCACGTCGGGACGCCGGCCACCCAGCCCGAGCGGAACGGCTACCACCTCTACGGCGAGTACTGCCTGGCCTGCCACGGAGCAAACGGAGCCGGTATTGCTCCGGCGCGGCCGATCGGAACCGGGCCCGGGCGCGCCGGAGAGCGCGGGTACGGCCCACCGCTACGCGGTGTGGGCGCGCTCGCCGCCGACTTCTACCTGCGCACCGGGTACATGCCGCTTCCCCGGGTGGGCGTCGAACCGCGCCGCCGTACCGATCTCCTTCTCGACGAGCGCGAGATCGACGCGCTCGTCGCCTACGTCGCCTGGCTCTCACCCGGACCGAAGGTTCCCGAGCCGCACCCGGAGCGAGGCAGCCTCTCGGAGGGGCTTCGTCTCTTCACCGAGCACTGCGCGGGCTGCCACCAGGTCGTCGCCCGGGGCGGGTACGTGAGCGGCGCGGTCGCCCCTCCGCTCGCACGCGCGACCGCGACGCAGATCGCCGAGGCGGTGCGCATCGGGCCGTACGTGATGCCGAGGTACACGAACCGGGACCTGAGCGACGCGCAGCTCGACTCGATCGTGCGCTACGTCCAGTACGCGGCGAGGAGCCCGAACCACAAGGGCGGCTGGGGGATCGGCTACCTCGGCCCGATCCCGGAGGGGCTGGTCGCGTGGTTCTTCGGCGCCGTCGCCGTGATCGTTGCCTGCATGGCGATCGGCACGAGGTTGCGCTCGTGATCGAGAGACCGAAGAACGTCGTGCTCGCCGGGTTGCTCCTGCTGGTCGGCAGGCTCCTTCCCCGCGGACGCGAGCGGATCGTCCCGGGCCGGGCGCCGAACGACCGCGCCGAGCGTGCGGCGATCCTGCTGTTTCTGCTCGCCGCGGCGGCCGGCGCCGCCTTCCCGGTGCTGTACGCATTCGAGCTCGGCGGCAACCTCACCCAGACGCTCGGCGCCTCGCTCGGGCTCGCCCTCCTGCTCGCCGGCGCGGCCCTCGTCGTCCTCGGGCGAGGCGTGGTCGTGACCGAGGAGAACGAGGAGGCGTACCCCGAGCCGGAGCATCCGGAGGAGCAGGAGACGCTGGAGCAGATCGTCGCCGAGGCGGGCGACGCGATCTCGCGCAAGCGCCTGCTGACGCTCGCCGGCGGCGCCGCCGGTGGAGTGCTCGCGGTCGCGGTGCTCACCCCGATCGTCTCGCTCGGGCCGCTCTTCCGCGTCGGGGCACTGTTCGCGACACCGTGGCGGCGGGGCCGTCGCCTCGTCGACGAGCAAGGCCGACCCTACCGCGCCGCCGACATCCACGAGGACACCTTCTATACCGCGTTTCCCGAAGGTGCCGACAGGGAGGAGCTCGGCGCGTCGCTCGTGCTGGTCCGGCTGCCGGAGGAGTCGCTCGACCTTCCCGACGGCCGCTCCAACTGGGCGCCGGGCGGGATCCTCGCGTACTCGAAGATCTGCACGCACGCGGGCTGCGCCGTCTCGCTCTACCGGGCGCCGCTCTTCCGGCCGGACGCGCCCGAGCCGGCGCTCGTCTGCCCGTGCCACTACTCGACGTTCGACCCGTCCACCGGCGGCACGGTCAGGTTCGGGCCCGCCGGAAGAGCGCTGCCCCAGCTGCCGCTGACGATCGATCGCCGCGGCCATCTGCGCGCCGGCGGCAACTTCTCCGGTGCGGTCGGGCCCTCCTGGTGGGGAGTGCGCAATCGAGAGCCGAAGCCGTGATCCGACGAACCGTCCGCTTCCTCGACGAGCGCACGGGCGGGATCCCGTTCGTGCGCAAGGCGCTCCGCTACGTCTTCCCCGACCACTGGTCGTTCCTGCTCGGCGAGGTCGCCCTCTACTGCTTCATCGTCCTCGTCGCGACCGGGGTCTACCTGACGCTCTTCTTCGACGACAGCGTCGTGAAGGAGGTCGTGTACAACGGCCCCTACGAGCCGCTCAGGGGCGCCAGGATGACCCCGGCGTTCAAGTCGGTCGTCGACATCTCGTTCTCGGTCAAGGCTGGCCTGCTGATCCGCCAGACCCACCACTGGGCCGCGAACCTGTTCGTCGCCTCGATCGTCCTGCATCTGCTGCGGATCTTCTTCACCGGCGCGTATCGCAAGCCTCGCGACCTGACCTACTACGTCGGCCTCGCGATGCTCGTGCTCGCGCTGCTCGAGGGCTACCTCGGCTACTCGCTGGTCGACGATCTGCTCTCGGGAATGGGCCTCGCGATCGGCTACGGGGTCGCGCTCTCGCTGCCGTTCGTCGGCGCGAACCTCGCCGAGCTCGTCTGGGGCGGCGCGTTCCCCGGTTCGGATGCGTTCTGGCCGCGGATGTACGTCGCCCACATCCTGATCATCCCGCTCCTCCTGTTCCTGCTGATCGGCATGCATCTCGTGCTCGTCGCCTCGCGGCACCACACGCAGTTCCGCCGCTCTCCGCGACACACCGAGCGGCGGGTGGTCGGGATTCCCGCCTTCCCCGGGCAGGCGCCCCGCTCCGTCGGTCTGGCGCTCGTCGTCGCGGGTGTCCTCTTCCTGCTCGGCGGCCTCGTGCAGATCAACCCGATCTGGCTCTGGGGGCCCTACCACACCTATCTCTCGACGAACGGCGCTCAGCCGGACTGGTACCTCGGCTGGCTGATCGGCGGGCTGCGCCTCGTTCCCGGCTGGGACTGGACGATCGGCAGGTACACGCTGGCGCCGAACCCCTTCTGGGGCGGGGCGTTATTCCCGCTGGTCGTGTTCGGAATCGTCGCGCTCTGGCCCTGGCTCGAGCGGAAGGTAACCGGCGACCGCGAGTTCCACAACCTGCTCGACCGGCCGCGCGACGCGCCCGGCCGGACGGCCTTC
>JBBRXG010000055.1:0-20432 GCA_038248655.1 Gaiellales bacterium | reverse complement strand
CGCGCGCAGGCGGCGCGGGTCGAGCGCTTGACCGGCCAGCGTCGGTGCGGCGAGCTCGTGGAGACCGCGTGGCGAAGCGGCGGTACCGCCACCGAGGCGATCGCGGCGGCGGCGCCGACCAGGGCGACGATCGCCGCTGTCTCGGTCACAAGGCCGAAGCGGGTGGCGTCCGCGGCCGGCTCGAGCGCGAGCAGGCCGAAGCCGCCGCCGGCGACGAGCGCGAGCCCGGCCGCGGCAACCGCGGTCTCCAGCCGCCTGCGACCGGCACCGAGCAGGATCCGGCCGGCCAGCGCCGCGCCGCCTGCGAGCAGGACCCCCGCCAGGAACAGGATGCGGAGCACGATCGAGGAGAGGGAGGGTCCGCCGCCGGCCGAGAGCGTCGGGACGGGCCGCGCCAGCCCGCTGCCGACGCCGAACGCGAGCACGCCCTGGATCAGATGGCCGTCGTTCGAGACGACCCGCCAGCGCACTGTGTACGCGCCCCGCGTCAGGCCGGCGCGGAGTGGAATGACGAGCGTCCGGTCGTTCCCACCTCGCCGCGCGGCGCCGCCGAGCACCGATCGGCCGGCGGCGTCGACGGCACGGTCGCCTCCCGCGGGTCGGACCGCGTCGTCGAACAGCAGCCGGACGTCGGCCGGCGGCGTCACGAGCACGGCACCGTCCGCCGGCTTCGACCCGACCAGGCGTGCGTGCGCGGAGGCGGCCGCCGGACACGCGAGCGCGACGACCGCGAGCGCGAGGACAAGCTTCGTCAGCTACAGGCCTTGCGGGAGGACGAGTGCGAGGAGATCCAGCCCGGTCGGGACGAAGCCGCGCCCGCGGTAGAACGCGTTCGCACGATCGTTCCCCTCCTCGACCACGATCTCGAGGCGGCGGGCGCCGGTCGAGATCGCGTAGCCCTCCGCCCAGTCGAGCAGCTGGCGGCCGACGCCTTCCTCCTCGTGGGCCGGGTGCACGCAGAG
Organism: Gaiellales bacterium; assembly: GCA_038248655.1. Classification (GTDB taxonomy): domain Bacteria; phylum Actinomycetota; class Thermoleophilia; order Gaiellales; family Gaiellaceae; genus DATBLE01. The sequence goes on along the minus strand of JBBRXG010000055.1, from coordinate 19,470 downwards.
TTGTTCGATGCGCAGGGCCTGATCGGATTGCTCGAGCGCGACATAGCCGGCGGGCGCGCCGGACAGCTCGGCGACGAACACGGTGTCGCGCGCCAGCGTCGCGAGCGTGCGGGTGTCGTCCTGCTCGGTGAACGCGAGCTTTGCGACTCCGAACAGGAGGCCCTCGTCGTCGGCCCGGAAGGGCCGCATCGTTACCTTGCGGTACGGCACTCCAAGGGATGATGCTATCTCCAAGAGGAGGTTGACGACGATGGGTTACGCGATCAGCTCGGTCGACGAGCTCGGTGAAGGGTACGGCTTCAGGAAGGTGCGCTCTGCGCTCGGCGTGACCGCGTTCGGGGTGAATGCGCTCGTGATGGCGCCGGGGTTCGAGGGCTTCCACCACTACCACGACGCCCAGGACGAGCTCTACTTCGTGCACAGCGGCACGGCGAGGTTCGAGGTCGGAGACGAGGTGCGCGACCTCGGGCCGGGCAGCCTCGTCCACGTCGAGTCGACGACGCCGCGGAGGTTCTCGAACGTCGGCGATGTCGATCTCGTCGTCCTCGTGGTCGGAGGGAAGGACGGCTACGTCGAGCGCGACGGCCACCTGGTCGATCCGGAGAAGGATCTGCCACGGCGGCAGGCCTTCGGCTCGTAGCGATCCGCTTGTCGGCGACGGGCGAAGGGCTCGCCTTCGACCGGCGGAACCGGCTGATCGCTCCTGCTGATCGAGAGGAGCCCGTGCCCGTCGTTCTCGCCGTCGCCTTCGGAGGCAGCCGGAGCGCTGTCGGGCTACGGCATCGACGCGCTGATCGAGCAGGCCGCGAACGTCCCGCCCGGGCGTCACGGCGGCCGCGATTGGCCAGGCGCTGGGTCGCCTCGAGCATCGACGCAAGCGGCCATGTCCGGGGTCAGACCCCTGACATGGTCGAAAGGGCGACCGGGCGGATGAACACGGCGCGCAGAGGCCCCGTCGCCTCGTTCGGCCGCGTTCGACGCGGAGGGCAGGGGTCAGACCCCTGACATGGCCGAACGGGACTGCTCAGCGTGAGCGCAGCCGCTTCGAGAGCCGCGCCGCGTAGCGGCGGGAGAGCGCTCCCGGCATCGCGCCGAGCATCTTCATCGAGAGCGCCATCGGGAGCGGGAACGAGATCTCCGGCCTCCCCGCCTCGAGCCCCCGGGCGATCGCGGCCGCGGCCTGCTCCGGCTCGATCAGGAACGGCATCTCGAACTCGTTCTGCCGCGTCAGCGCCGTGCGGACGAAGCCCGGGTTGACGACCGTGACCTCGACGCCGCTGCCGGCGAGATCGGCGCGCAGCGAATCGCACATCGAGATGAGAAACGCCTTCGTCGCCCCGTACGCCGCTGCCCGCGGAAGCGCCGCGTAGCCCGTGACGCTCGCGACGACCGCGATCCGGCCACGGGCGGCGGCCAGCATCCCAGGCAGCACCGCCTCGATGCAATGGACCGTCCCCATCACGTTGACCTCGAGGTGCTCGCGGAAGACGCCTGCATCGAGATGCTGCGGGTCGACCGGCGTGTACGTGCCGGCGCCCAGGAGCGCGACGTCAAGCGGCGCGATCTCCTCCGCGATCCGATGCATCGCCTCGCGATCGGTGACGTCGCCCGGCCTCGCCTCGCCCGGGAGCCCGGCGAGCCGCTCCCTTGAGCGGGCGGTCAGAAACAGCGTGTGGCCCCGCCGGGCGAGCTCGCGCGCGGCCGCCTCCCCGATCCCGCTCGACGCGCCGGTGAGCCAGATCCTCATCGGGAGAGGACGAGCTGGACGTCGCGCAGCGACCGGGTCCGGAACGCCGCCTCGCAGTAGGCGAGGTAGAACTCCCAGGTCCGCACGAACCGCTCGTCGTGGCCGAGCCGGCGCACATCGTCGAGTCGCGCCAGAAAGCGCTCGCGCCATGACTCGAGCGTGCGGGCATAGTGCGCGCCGATATCGGTGAGCGCGGCGAGGCGGAGCGTGGACGCTCTCGCCGCCGCCCGCTCGAGGGCGGCGACCGACGGCAGGAGCGAGCCGGGAAAGACGTAGCGGCGAATCCAGTCGTCGTGGCGGCGGTAGCGCTCGTAGCGATCGTCGGGGATCGCGATCGTCTGGACGCACGCGCGGCCGCCGGGCGCGAGCAATCGGTCGCATGCGCCGAAGAAGACGGGGAACTGGGCATGACCGATCGCCTCCAGCATCTCGATCGACGCGATCCTGGTGAACCGCCCTTCGAGCGTCCGGTAGTCCTGGAGCCTGATCTCGACTCGGCGCTCGAGCCCGGCAGCCGCGACCCGCTCGCGCGCCAGTGTCGCCTGCCGCTCGGAGATCGTCAGCCCCGTGACGCGTGCCCCGTACTCGCCCGCGGCCGTGAGCGCGAAGCCCCCCCACCCGCAGCCGATCTCGAGCACATGGTCGTCGGCTCCGAGGCCGAGCTGCTCGCAGATGCCGCGCAGTTTCCGCTCCTGAGCCTGCTCGAGCGTGTCGCCCTCCGCCCAGATCGCGCAGGAGTAGGTCAGCGACTCGTCGAGGAAGAGGCGGTACAGGTCGTTGCCGAGGTCGTAGTGGTAGCCGACGTTCCTCCGGGCGCGGCGGAGGCTCTGCCGCGGCGGCACGTGCGGGCGGTGGCGCTCGAGCCGGGCGACCGGCGACGAGCGGCGCCAGCGCTCGATCGTCCCGATCAGGAGCTCGAAGAACCGCGGCAGGTCGTCCGCCCGCCACTCGCCGGCGACGTATGCCTCGCCGAGCCCGAGGCGCGGCCGCCAGAGCAGCCGCCGAAAGACATCGCGGTCGAGGACCTCGACCCGGACCGGCGACCCCGCGCCGAAGCGCTGCATCGAGCCGTCCGGGAGCGCGAGCTCGATCGTTCCGCCCTCGATGTGCTCGAGCCCGCGGAGGACGAGCCGCTCGGCAACCCTCGCGCCCGCGCCGGGCGCGGAGGGGATCTCGCGGAGCGCCTCGCTCACCGGACCGAGCCTTCGCCGGGGACGAACGGCGGCTTGTGGAAGAAGGGAACACGCTTCAACCAGAGCCTGGCGGCCTGGAGGTGGATCAACGAGATCACCCGCTGCGGCATCAGCGGGTACTGCACGAGGGCGCGAGCGAACGAGGCGTTCGTCAGCTCCCGCCGGCGGCCGTGCAGCGTCGCGGAGAACGGACGGCCGCCGTTCTCGGACAGGTCGATCCGCACGTGCACCTCGTCGCCCGGTGCGGTGAACCACCAGCGGTAGCCCTGCTCGAGGGAGAAGAACGGCGAGACGTGCAGTCGCTTGTCGTGCTGGTACGAGAACCGGCGGTCGTCGGCTACCTGGTTGTCCGGCGAGAGCAGGTACGGGAGCCGCTCGCCGAACGTGTTGCTCACCACGGCGACGATCGCGACCAGATCGCCGTCCCGGTAGCAGTAGAAGAAGCTGACCGGGTTGAAGACGTAGCCGAGCACGCGCAGGTTCGTCAGCAGCAGGATCCGGTCGGCCGCGATCCCGTGGCCCTCCAGGTAGGCGCGGACGTCGATGTGATCGCGGTCGCGAAACGTGACGACGTTCGGTCGGTTCCAGCCGAACAGGCGAAGCTGGCGGTCGAGAGCCGGCAGCTCGTCCAGGTCGAGGACGAAGAAGCAGACGCGATACGTGAAGACGTTCTCCGCCGGGGTCGTGCGGGCATGCATGACCGTGCCCGTGTAGAGGCCCGACCTCACCAGGTCGCTCCGAAGGACGCCGCCGCACGAAGGCCCGACGTCAGCCCGTCCTCGTGGAAGCCGAACCCCTGCCAGGCTCCGGCGAACGCCGTCCGGCCGCGGTTCAGGCCCGGCAGCGCGTCGCGGGCGCGCAGCGACTCGAACGTGTAGAGCGGGTGCTCGTACGGGATCCGGCGGATGACGCGTTCCTCGTCGATCTCTCCGCCGCGGTTCAGCGTCACGCAGTAGTGCTCGTCGGTCTCGAGCCGCTGGAGCCGGTTCAGGTAGTAGGTGATCGTCGGGTGCCCGTTCGAGGCGCCGCAGTCGTCGAGGCGGTAGTTCCAGGACGCTCGCGCGCCACGACCGGGCAGGAGGCGCTCGTCGGTGTGGAGGACGGTCTCGCTCGTCGTCGAGCGGAATGCGCTCAGCACGCGTCGCTCGTCGTCGGTCGGGTCGACGAGGAGCGGCAGCGCCTGGTCTCCGTGGACTGCGAGCACGACACCGTCGAACCGGCGCCGCTCGTCGTCCGCGGTGCGCAGCTCGACTCCGTCGGCCGCGCGTGCAACCGCCCGCACGGGCAGACCGAGGTGCAGGCCGGCGCGCGAGCGCGAAAGCAGCGCCGCGACGTAGGTCCGGCTGCCGCCGGCGACCGTGCGCCAGCGCCTGCGGCGGAAGCCGAGCATCCCGTGGTTGTCGAAGAAGTCGAGCGCGTAGCCGGCAGGAAACTCGAGCGCCGCCCCCGCGCCGCTCGACCAGATCGCCGCGGTCAGCGGCACGAGGAAGTGATCGCGAAACTGGGCCGAGTAGCCATGCTCTGCGACGTACGCGCCGAGCGTGAGCCCGCGCGCCTGCTCGACCGTCCCGCGCGCCTCGCGCAGGAACCGCACGATCTCGCGCACGAGCCGGATGGGAGCGTGTCCGAGCGGACGCCGCCCCGCGTACTCGAGTCCGTGGCGCCCGCAGCTGACCGAGAACGACATCTCCGAGGGCTGTGTCCGGATCCCGAGCTCGCGGAACAGGCGTCCGAGCGCCGGGTAGTTCGCCTCGTTGTGGACGATGAACCCCGTGTCGAGTGCGAGCCCGTCGTGGACGATCGTGTTCGTGTGGCCGCCCGGGCGCTCGTCGCGCTCGAAGAGCTCGACGTCGTGCGCGCGGGCGAGCACGTACGCGGCTCCGAGGCCGGCGATACCTGTCCCGATCACGGCGATGCGCATCTGAACCGTGATTCGTACGGGGTCGAAGGACGGTTGTCCATCTAGACTCGTGCCGTGGACCAGGCTGTCGACACCGTTCGCATCCGTACCGTGCGCGACCGAACCGGCCTCGCGAGCCGGGTGGCGGGCCTCGTCGCGGTGATCGTCCCGCCCGTCGGGCTCGTCACCGGGACCGTGCTGCTCTGGAACCGCGGCGTGAACTGGGTCGACCTGGTCGTGCTCGCAGCCTTCTACGTCCCCTGCGGGCTCGGGATCACGGTCGGCTGGCACCGCTACTTCTCCCACAAGAGCTTCGAGACCGGACCGGTGGTGAAGGCCCTGCTCGCCATTCTCGGCTCGATGGCGATGCAGGGACCGCTGACGCAGTGGGTGACTGACCACCGCAAGCACCACGCGCTCTCCGACCAGCCCGGCGATCCGCACTCGCCGCATGCCGGCCGCGGACTCGGCCTGCTGGAGCGGGCCCGCGGCCTCTGGCACTCGCATGTCGGCTGGCTGTTCTCGACGAAGGGGCTCGAGCGCGGGCCGGAGTACGGCAAGGATCTCTACGAGGACACGATGATCCGCTGGATCGACCGGCTCTACCTGCTCTGGGTCGCGCTCACGGTCGGGCTGCCGTTCCTGGTCGGCTACGGGGTGTTCGGCACCTGGCAGGGCGGGCTGCAGGCTCTCGTCTGGGGCGGCCTGATCCGCATCTTCTGCTTCCAGCACGTGACCTTCTCGATCAACTCGATCTGCCACACGTTCGGCAAGCGGCCGTTCCGTACCCGGGACGAGAGCCGCAACGTCTGGGTTCTCGCCCTCCCGTCGTTCGGCGAGTCGTGGCACAACGGACACCACGCGTTTCCGGCCTCGGCCGTGCACGGGCTCGAGCCGGGGCAGGTCGACCTGTCGGCGGCCGTCATTCGCGGCCTCGAGCAGCTCGGCCTCGTGCGCGACGTGAAGCGTCCCGAGCCACGGCAGGTCGAGCGACGCAGGGCTACGTAGCCTCGGCGGCAGTCGCTGTCACCCTCCACCGCCGCTCGAGCAGAACCGCCAGCCAGATCGAGGCTTCGAACAGGAGCATCAACGGCGCCATCTCGAAGGCGGTCGTCACCGGATCCACCCCTGGCAGTGCGACCGCGACGGCGGCGACGACGACATAGCCGATCCGGCGATTTCGGCGCAGCCGGGCGCTGGAGGTGATCCCGAGTCGGACAAGCACGAGCACGAATACCGGCAGCTCGAACACCAGCCCGACCGCGACGAGCACGATCAGCGCGAACGAGTAGTAGCTCGAGGCCCGAACCTGGATCTCGTAGATCGAGGAGTCGTAGGTGGTCAGGAACCGCACCGCGGCCGGGAGGGCGATCTGGTACCCGAAGGCGACGCCACCGACGAACAGCAGGCTCGCACCGACAACCGACCCGGCGATCATGCGCTGCACGCGCGGAAGAAATGCCGGCGCGAGAAACGCCCAGATCTGCCACAGCACCACGGGCAGGGCGAGCGCGAACCCGGCAGTCGCGCTGATCTTCAGCGAGGTCGTAAACGGTTCGGCCACGCCGAAGGTGACCGGCTTCGGATGGTCGGCTGGAAGCGGCGCGCTCAGCCAGGCGATCAGGTCGGCACGGAACGCATAGGCAACCACAAATCCGCCGGCGCAGGCGACGAGCGAGATCACGATGCGGGCGCGGAGCTCGCCGAGATGGTCGACGAGCTCCGCTCCCTCTCCGTTGCGGAGCCTGCGCGGGATGCGCATCACGGTCAGGCTGCCTTCCTCGAATCGTCGGTCGGCCGCCCCTGCGACAGCTCGTCCGGCTCTGGGTGGTCGTCATGCGAGCCGGAGATCGAGTCCTTGAACTCTCTCAGGCCTCGTCCCATCGAGCGGCCCATCTCGGGGAGACGCTTCGGCCCGAAGACGAGCAGTACGACGAGGCCAAGCAGGAGGAGCTCGGGAAATCCGATGAATCCAGGCATGTCGGGTCCTTTCGCTAGAGAGCGTTGGTCAACCGACGATGAACCCCGTCGACTTGACGAGTGCGAGGATCTTCGCCTTCGAGAACCCGTCCTCGAAGGCGCCCGGAGCCGGGGTCGTCGCAGGGGCGTTCCCACCCTTGAACCGGATGTCTCGGATCCACGCGGCGTGGCGTGCCTCGACGGGCAGGATGCGGCCGGCGCCCATGAGCACGGCGGGCGTCTTGATGTTGCCGACCTGACCGAGATACGCGTGGACGCCTGTGTTCTCGAGCACGTCCGCGGTCGCCTGGAACTTGGACTGGTTCTCCGTCGTGCCCTTGAAGTCGAACGCCGGCTTCTTGACGGCGCTCGACGCGAGGACCTTCTGCAGGAACTTCACGTGGCTGAACTCGTGGTTGGCGACGACCCGCGCGAACCGTGCGGTCTCGCCCTTGAGCGCCCTCTTCTTCACGGCCTCTGCGTAGAAGGCCGACTCGAGGTACTCGAGCGTGAGGGCGAAGTTGAGGATGTCGATGTCGCCTGAGGGCATCTGCCTCGAGCGAGCGAACGCCGCCGACGGCAGTCCGCCGAGGAACGCACCGCCACCAATCACGGCGCCGGCGCCGACACCTGCCTTGCGCAGGAACGCCGCGCGGGTGTCGACGTCCACCTTGTCAGCGGCCTCGCGAATCGCACCGTCGCGGTCGAGCTCGGAGAGCTCGGGGAGAAACGTCGGATCAGGCATGGGAACCCTCCTGTTGGTTGGTTACCGGGTGATTCGTACGACCGCTTGGAGCGGTTCGACCCGGGAAGCCTCGGAAGGTCGGCCGGCAGCCCGGGAGCGTCGGCCGCGAGCACGATGTTTCGGGCGCGTGGACGGGCGGGGTCGCCAGACGTGTCTGCCGGCCGATCGGGGCCTGGCCCGTCCGACTCTCCTCAGCGCGCGCTCGGCCCGGAGCGCTAGCGCTCGGCCCCTGCCTCGAACCGGCGTAGCTCGCCGGCGACGAGCCTGGCCCAGTGTCGTGCGCGCGGCAGCGGGATCGTTCCGCCGTGTCGCGAGCGTACCGCGAGCCCGTGCATGCCACCGGAGACGATCGTGTGCGTCGCCTCGACCTCCCGCTCGCGGATGCGGTCGAAGCCACGGAGCGTGCTCTTCGGACTGACGCCGGGGACTCCGGGCAGCCAGCGGTCGAGCGAGCCGTGCACGATCGCGATGCGCCTTCCGTCGAGGGTGGAGACGTCGAGCCGGTCGGGGATCCAGGGGGCGAGCCCGACCACGATCGTCACGCGCGGATGGTCGGCGGCAGCGATTGCGACCGCGCCTCCCATCGAGAAGCCGAGCAGGGCGAGCTCCTCGGCGCCTTCGTCCACGGCGAGGGAGATCGCGGCCGCACAGTCCTCGATGCACCACTGAAGCTTCTTCCACGACTTGATCCGGTAGCGCACCTCCAGGAACGAGAGCTCCGGGAGGTCGGGCGCGAGCCTGCCGACCAGCCACTCGAGCGACGCCGCCCAGGTCCCCGCCACCTCCTTGCCGGTGCCGCCGTTCACACAGACGACCGCACGGCGGCGGCCGGGGTTCGTCGCGCGCGCCTCGGCGCCGGTTGCGAGCCGGGCGACGATCGGGCCCGGAGCCCCGCGTTGCCGGGCTCCGCGAAGCCGGGCGCCTACGGCCATGCGAGCCCGCTCATCCGATCGACTCCGCCCGCCGCAGGCCCGATGCCGCCCAGAGCATGAAGAGCGCGATCAGCCCGAGCCCGACCGCGAAGCCGATTCCGACCTCCGTCGGTTGGCCGGCGAGCAGGCTCCGGCATGCCTCCAGGAGCCGAGTGACCGGATTCGCGGTCGCAACCGCATGGATCCAGCCGCGCAGCAGGTGGAGCGGGACGTAGACGGGCGCGAAGAAGAGGATCAGAAAGACCGGCGTCTGCATGATCGGGCCCGCCTGCACGGACTGGAAGCGCATGGCGATGCCGCACGCCCAGAGCAGGAAGGCGATGTTCATCAGCACGGCGAGCGTGAACAGGCCGACCAGGTCGATCCCGCCGCCCTTGATCTTCATCCCGGCGCCGAGGGCGACGCCGGTGACGACGACGGCGGTGATCAGCCAGCGCACGAGCGCGCCGAGCGCGTAGCCGGCGATGATCCCGCTCCGGCGAGAGGCCGCGAGCATCAGCCGCCGAGAGAACCCGTGCTCGAAGTCGCGGGCGATTCCGAACCCGGTGAAGACCCCGCCGAAGGCGGCGGACTGCAGCAGCACGAAGCAGAACTGAAAACCCGCGTAGCCGGGCGCGTAGTCGAAGCCGGGCACGTGCCGAAGCCGGGAGAGGCCGCCGGCGAAGGCGGCGAAGTTCAGGAGCGGAAAGAGCAGCCCCGGGAAGAGCAGGGACGGATTGTGGAGCACGTTGTGAATCGTCCGCCAGCCGACGGCGAACGCGACCGAGCGGAAGCCGCCCCTCACGTCCGCGTCATCCTCTCGCGCAACGCGAGCGCCGACGCACCCAGGGCGGCGACGAGCAGCAGGGCGGAGATCGCGAAGGCGAGCCCGATCGCCTCACCGTTCCAACCCTCGATGATCAGGCTCCGCACGCCCTCGATCAGGTACGAGACCGGGTTGATCGTCGCCAGCCAGCGGAACCAGTCGGCCTCGATCAGGTTCCGGGGGAAGTTCATCGACGAGATCAGCAGGAAGACGAACAGAACCGGGAAGAGGCCCTGCACCGACTCGCCGGACCCGGTGCGAAGCGCCATGAAGATGCCGACGGCGCCGAAGCCGACGGCGATCACGACCGCGAGGACGAGCAGGACCGCGACGCCGGCCGCGCCCGACTTCGGGTCGACGCCGACTGCGTAGCCGACGGCGACGTAGACGACCGCTTGCAAGAGCGCGACCAGCGACACGCCCGCGAGCTGGCCGGCGACGAGGCCGACGCCTCTGAGCGGCGTCAGCGACAGGCGGCTGAGGAACCCGGTCTGGATGTCCCGGGCGAGGTCGGTGCCCGCGTTCATCGTCGCGAACAGCGCACCCTGGAGGAACGGGATCGCGAGGGCGAACGCGACGAAGCGATCGGTCGGGAAGCCGGGGATCAGGGTCGCGGGCTGGAGACCGCCCGAGTTCACGGCCAGGAGGCCGAGCGGAAAGAGCACGGGGGCGACGACGTTCGCCGGCTGTCGGGCCTGCCGGACGACCGAGCGCCTGGCGAGGTGGTAGACCTGCGCCGCGAGCTCGGTCACGCCGGTGCCGGTGCCGGCTCCGCCTCGGCCTCGGCGGCCGCGCCCTCGAGCGTCCTCCCGGTCTTCTCGAGGAAGACGTCGTCGAGCGACGGGGCGTGCAGCTGCAGGTTCGCGATGTGCACGCTCTCCGAATCGAGCGCGCGAACGATCTCGGCGAGGTCGATCTCGCCGTGGGCGCAGCGGACGGCGACGGTGTCCGGCGACAGCGCCACCAGCTCGCCGAAGCGGCGGAGGATGTCAGCGAGCCTGAGCCGTTGCTCGGGGTCGGCCGGGACGACCTCGACGGTCGGCCGGCCGATCTCCGCCTTGAGGGCGGTCGGCGTCCCTTCGGCGACGATCCGGCCGTGGTCGATGATCCCGACCCGGTCGGCGAGCACGTCGGCCTCCTCCAGGTACTGGGTGGTCAGGAAGACGGTCACGCCCTCCTCCTTCGCGAGCCGGCCGACCTCCTGCCAGAGCGCGGTCCGGCTCTGCGGATCGAGACCGGTCGTCGGCTCGTCGAGGAACAACAGGCTCGGGTGGTGGACGAGGGCGAGCGCGAGGTCGAGCCGCCGTTTCATTCCGCCCGAGTACGTGCGCACCTTGCGGTCGGCGGCGAGCACGAGCCCGACGCGCTCGAGCAGCTCGTCGCCCCGGCGGGCTCGCTCTGCCCGGGGGATGCCGTGCAGGGCGGTCTGAAGGCGCATGTGCTCGCGGCCGGTGAGGAGCGGATCGAGCGCAGCCTCCTGGAGCGCGGCACCGATCGCAGAACGCACCTTCGGGCCGTCTTGGACCACGTCGAAGCCGGCCACCCGCGCGACTCCGGCGGTCGGGGGAAGAAGCGTCGTCAGGATGTGCACCGTCGTCGACTTGCCGGCGCCGTTCGGGCCGAGGAAGCCGTAGATCTCGCCCGATGCGACCCTCAGGTCGATTCCGTCGACGGCGCGCACGTCCTTGAACTCCCGAACGAGCCCCTCGGCTTCGATCCCGTGTCGATCCCCGAGCATCCGCCGACTCTAGCGATGGGGCGTCGGTACGCTGGGCGGCCTATGCGCAGACTGCTGGTGGTCGCCCTCGTCGCCGCCGCGGCGGCGGGTTGCGGCTCGACGACGACGGTGACGGTGACGACGACGCAGACTGTCACCGAGACGGTCACGACCACACCGGCGGCAAAGAAGACGGTGCGGGTCTACTTCATGCGCAACGGCAAGATCGGGCCGGTCGCCCGGCAGCTCGAGCGGGTCGATCGGTCGTCGTTGCTCGCCGCCGTCGCCGCCGGCCCGAGCAGCGCGGAGCGCGCGATCGGGTTCACCCAGGGCGAGGCGACCGGGCGAACGACCGAGGAGCTCTACACCCTCTCGCAGTTCGACCCGAACAAGCCCGTCGACATCGGGGGCAAGAGCTACACGCGCACCGACTTCGAGGACGTGACGCCGTCGATCCTGGTCGAGTCGCCGCTGCCGTTCGCGGCGGTGTCCTCCCCGCTGCGGGTCCGGGGGACGGCGAACACCTTCGAGGCGACCTTCGACTACGAGCTGCTCGACCCGTCCGGCAAGGTGCTGTCGCACAACTTCGTGACCGCGACGTCGGGCACCGGAACGCGCGGTACGTACGACTTCACCGTCCGCTTCGAGGCCCCGAACGGCGTCGGCAAGCTCGCCGTCTTCGAGCGCTCCGCAGCCGACGGATCACGCATCCACCAGGTCGAGATCCCGCTGAGGCTGGCGAGGTAGCTACTCGCCGTAGTGCGTGCGCGCGCCCTCGACGTAGACGATGCGCTTCGTCTCGTCGAGGCTGTACACGATTCGATCCTTGAAGGTGAGTCGGTAGGAGTAACTCCCTTCGAGGTCGCCGACGAGACGTTTGCCTGCATACAGATCCACTGCCAGCACCTCGACGAGGATGTCCCGCAGCTTCTCTCGGAGCTTGGGCGAGAGCCCCTTCACGTCCTTCTTGGCCTGCTTCGTGAAGCGGATCTCCCAGGCCCGGCTCACCCGTGGCCGAGAACGTCCTCGAGCGAGTAGGTCTCGCCGCGAGCGATCTCCCGCCGAGCCTTCCGGATGCTTCGAGCCATCCCGGGTGTCGACAGGAGCTCGAGCGTCTCGACCAGACTGTCGTACTCCTCGTGAGACAGGAGGACGGCGTCACCGTCGCTGTGCGTGATCCGGTACACACGGTGGCCGCGAGCCGCGCCCTTCAGCAAGCCAAAGAACCGCTGTCGAGCTTCGGTCGCGGTGATCGTCGACACGAATCTAACGTACCAAATTCTGTACGTACGGAAAAGCGTACGTCAGGTCGAGTCGGGAGGAGCCATGTGCCCCTCGTCGTCCACGTCCGGCTGCTCTGCATCCGGGACGCCCTCGACCGTAGGATCGGGGGCGGCGCCCTCGTCCTCCTCAGGGTACTGCTCCTCCGGCGGCTTCGTACCTGGGATCCCGGGATCCTGCGGCAGGTCGGGATCGGTCTCAGCGTTCATATGTGACCTCACCACTCTCGACGGTGACCGCCTCCTCGTGCGAAACCGCGATCTCGAGCCGACCGGCGCGGTCGATCTTCACCGCCGTCCCGCTCGTCCCGTCCACGCTCACGCGCCGGCCGCGGAGGAAGTCGCGTGGCGCGAGCCCGTCGTACACCGCGTCGAGCCCACCCGCGAGCCATTGCTCGTAGCGCCGACCAAGGGAGTCGAGCACGGCCGAGAGCACCGTTTCGCGATCCCACTCCGCGCCCGTGGAGGTGCGCAGCGATCCCGCGCGCTCGGGCAGCTCCGCGCGAGTCTGGTTGACGTTCAGGCCGATCCCCAGCACCACCGCCTCCTCCCGCATCTCCGCCAGGATCCCGCAGACCTTCTCGCGGCGCAGCATCACGTCGTTCGGCCACTTGATCTGGACCGCGAGCTCGAGGAGCTCCTCGAGCGCATCGGCGACCCCGACGCCGGCGACGAGCGAAAGCTCGGCCGGCTTCCGATCAGCGGGCGGCTTGAGGAGGACGGAGGCCAGAATCGCCGTACCGGCGGGCGCGTCCCACGCGCGCCCGCGCCGACCGCGCCCCGCCGTCTGCGCGTCGGCGAGCGCGAGCGCACCCTCGGGCATCGACGGGTCGAGCAGCCCCTGGGTCGAGTCACAGGAGTCGACGTGAATCCGCGGCTCGCCGAGTTTCATGTGGGCGGATCGTTGCTCACTCGTATCGGGGTCTGACCCCATGCCAAGAGAGTGACGAGGCACCCACAGCGCAGAGCGGCGCACGGTGCGGGTTCTGTGCAGAGCACGTTACGGTTTCGCATCGGGGTCTGACCCCTGATCGTTGGAGCCGGCGGCCGCGGCTCGGATCGGCTCCACTCGAACCGCCGACACCTTGAACTCCGGCGTGCCGATCAGCGGGTCGCCGACGTCGTGGAGGAGCCAGTTCACCTTCGCCTGCGCGAAGTGCAGAGCCATCCAGACGAGGCCGGGGTACACGCGGTCCGAGTAGTGAGCCTCCGCCTCGAGCTCGGCCCGGCGCGAGACGAGCTTCGCGAGCTCCCCGTCGCCGATCCCGAGCGAGATCGCGTCGTCGCGGTGGATCTCGAAGAACGGCCGCTCCTGCTTCTCGACGATCCCGCCCTCCCGCATCGTCATCGTCGCCGAGTTGTAGTGGTACAGCGTCCGCCCGGTCGTGAGCACGAGCGGGTACTCGGGATCCGGCTGCTCGACCGGCGGCTGGTACTCGACCGGGAAGAAGCGGCCGCGCCCACCGGGGAGCGCCGGAGCCGGCGCGTGCAGATAGGGCGTGCCGGGATGCTCGAGGTCGGTGCAGGGCCACTGGATCCCCTGCTCCTCGAGCCGGTCGTAGCGGATCCCGTACCAGTTGGGCGAGAGGTCGGCATACTCGTTCCACACGTCCTCGGGGCTCCCGTACCCGGGCCACGACGCGCCGAGCGCCCGCGCCAGGTCGCAGACGATCCGCCAGTCCTCGCGCGCCTCACCGGGGGTGTCGAGCGCCTTCCGCACGCGGTTCACGCGACGCTCGGTGTTGGTGAACGTGCCGTCCTTCTCGGCGAAGCTCGAGGCGGGCAGGACGACATCGGCGTAGTCGCGCGACGAGTCGTTCAGGAAGATGTCCTGCGAGACGATGAACTCGCAGCCGGCGAGTCCCTCCGCGACGTGGTGGGCGTTCGGCTCCGTCTGGGCCGGGTTCTCGCCGATCAGGTAGAGCGCCTTCACCCGGCCGTCGTGCAGCCCGGAGACGATCTGGTCGAGCCGGTAGCCCGGCGCAGCCGGCACGTCCTTCCCCCAGGCCGAGGCGAACTTGCGCCGCACCTCCGGGTCGTCGGCGGGCTGGTAGCCGGGCAGGTACGACGGGTTCGCTCCGGAGTCGTTCAGGCCCTGGACGTTGTTCTGGCCGCGGAGTGCGTTCAGGCCGGTCGACTCGTAGCCGAGGTGGCCGGTCATCAGGACGAGGTTCGCCAGCGACCAGATGTTGTCGACGCCGCTCGCGTGCTCGGTAATCCCGAGCGTGTAGAAGATCGCCGCGTGCCGCTCGGTCGCGTAGTCGCGCGCGGTCGCCCGGATCGCCTCCGCCGGCACGCCCGTCACCCGCTCTGCTTCGTCCGGCGTGTAGCGGAGCACGACCTCTTCGACCGCATCGAAGCCTTCAGTCTTGTCGCGGACGTACTCCTCGTCGACGAGTCCCTCGGTGACGATCACGTTCATCATCGCGTTGAGGAGCCAGACGTCCGTGCCCGGCCGGAGCTGCAGGTGCCGCGTCGCCAGCTTCGTCAGCCAGATCTTCCGCGGGTCGGCGACGACCAGCGTCGCACCTCTCCGCACAGCCTTCTTGATCCGCAGGGCGAGCACCGGGTGCGCCTCGGTCGTGTTCGAGCCGATCACGAACAGGAACCGGGCGTTCTCGATCTCGGGGATCGAGTTGGTGCTTGCTCCTCTGCCGAACGACCTGACCAGGCCGTAGAGGGTCGGAGCGTGTCAGGTCGCTTCGCAGGAGTGGACCGAGTTCGTCCCGAGCACCCCCCGCGTCAGCTTCTGGATCAGGTAGTTCTCCTCGTTCGTCAGCCGGGCAGAGGCGAGCACGCCGATCGACTGCGGCCCGTGGCGGGCACGGACGCGGGACAGTCCTTCGGCCGCGGCTGAGAGAGCCTCGTCCCAGGAGGCCGGGTGGAGCTCGCCGTCCTCACGACGGACGAGCGGCGTCGTCAGCCGGTCGGGGTGGTGGACGAAGTTGAACGCGAACCGGCCCTTCACGCAGAGGTTGCCCTCGTTCGAGACGTACGAGGACTCGGAGGTGACCTTGACGATGCGCTTCGTCTCCGGGTCGACGTTCAGGTCGACCTGGCAGCCGACGCCGCAGAAGGTGCAGGTCGTCTTCGTCTTCACCAGCCCGGCCTCGTGGCCGGCAGGCGCGCCCTCCACGAACTTCTCGTACAGCGCCCCCGTCGGGCAGACCGACAGACAGCCGCCGCAGAGCTCGCACTCGGTGTCGAGCCACGAGCGGCCCCAGGTCGGGACGACGCGCGCCTCCGGCCCGCGACCCTCGAGCGAGAGCGCCGAGCACTGCATCACCTCCTGCGTGTACCGGACACAGCGTGCGCAGAGGATGCAGGCCTCGGGGTCGTAGCCCATCAGGAGGTCGCGGTCCTCGTACGGCTCCCGGTCCGCGTCGGGCAGGACGAGCGGCGCCTCCACCCCGAGGTCGCCCGCGAGCTCGAGCAGCTCGTTCGGACGCCCGGCAGGGCTCGCGTTCAGGTGCTCGGCCAGGAGCATCTCGGTCAGCGTCCGCTGGAACTTCGGCACCGAGGAGCTCGTCGAGACGACCATCCCCCCGGCGACGCGCGTCGCGCACGCCGGCAACGGTCGCGGCGAGCCCTCGACACCGACCACGCACATCCGGCAGCCGCCGTACGGGTCGAGCATGTCGTCGTGGCACAGTGTGGGCACGAAGACGCCGTGCCGGGCGAGCGCGTGGACCAGCAGCTCGCCTTCGGGTGCCGAGACCTCACGACCGTCGAGGGTGAAGGGGACTACCGAGCCGGCCACTGCGTCTCCCATCCTGTCATCCGAGCGCCTCGACGAGCTCCGGCCAGTGCCTGAAGACGCTGCGCACCGGGTACGGCGACGCCTGGCCGAGACCGCAGATCGACGTCTGCGCCATCGCCTCCAGCCACTCGTCCACCTTCGCGCGCGTCATCGCCGCGCGACCGTCCTGGAGCTCCTCGGCGACGTGGTGGAGGGCGCGGTTGCCGATCCGGCACGGGGTGCACTTCTGGCACGACTCCTCGGCGAAGAAGCGCATCGTCTCGGACAGAAGCCGCAGCACTGGGTACGAGGCCGGGAAGACCTGGACTGCGGCCGAGCCCGGACCGGCACCCCACTCGCGAAGCGCGTCCCGGGTGAGCGGCACGTCGATCGCAGCCGGTGGGAGGATTCCGCTCGCCGCACCGCCCGGGACGATCGCGCCGATCTCGTCGCTCGCCCCGCCCGCGTACTCCTCGACCAGCTGCCTGGTGGTCACGTCGAGCGGCGCCGCGTAGCAGCCCGGCTCGTTCACTGCGCCCGAGGCCGACCAGAGTCGCTCCGGCGCCCAATCCCCGCGCAGGATCAACGCGACGTGGGCGAGGGTCTCGACGTTGTTGATCAGCGTCGGCCGGCCGAGGTAGCCGAACTTGGCGGGGAACGGAGGGCGGAGCCGTGGCATCCCCCGTCGCCCCTCCATCGACTCGAGCATCGCCGTCTCCTCGCCACAGACGTACGAGCCCGCGCCGATGACGATCTCGACCTCGAGGCCGCGTGCAGCGATCGCCTCGCCCAGCCTCGCGCGCGAGGTGGCGTACTCCTCGCGCAGGTAGACGTACGCCTCGTCGGTCTCGCAGAAGCGCATCGCGGCGGCGAGACCCTCGAGGAGGAGCTGCGGGCGGAGCTCCATCACGTACCGGTCCTTGATCGTTCCCGGCTCGCCCTCGTCGGCGTTGACGATCACGACGCGCGGGCCCGGCTCGCGCCGCACCGCATCCCACTTTCGGAACGCCGGGAATCCGGCGCCGCCCATCCCCGTCAGACCGGAGGCCTCGAGCCGAGCCAGGACCTCGTCCTGCGTCAGCTCCGGCGGCGCGCGAACGTCGTCAGGCTCGACCAGGAACCCGTTCGTGCGGTGCGTGACCCCGCCCGCCACCTCGTCGCCGTTCATCACGACCGGGGCGAGGTCGCAGTGGCCGAGGCAGGCGACCGCGAGCTGCCCGGTGCCGGCCCGGGCGCCCATGCAGTCGCACACCGGACCGGTGCAGACGCGGACGACGTCGACCGGCTCGCGGAGGAACGAGTAGAACGAGACCACCTCGTGCACCTCGCCACGGCGGATGTTCATGTGATCGGCGAGCGTGTCCGCGAGCTCGGGCGTCAGCGGACCGATCTCGCGCCGGACGCGGCCGAGGTTGTCGAGCAGCCGCGTCCGCGAGGTCGCGAGCTCGGGGAGGAGCGCGGTCAGGGCGAGCACGTCCGTACCGCGATTATCGCCCGCGCGCGGCTCTTCCGGTGCCTCGGGCGGGTCCTCGTGCGGCTCGGGCGGTGCCCCTCGTGACGAGGAAGTGGGCCGCGAGCGCGATCGCGCACCCGAGCGCGGCGCCCGCGAGGACGTCGCTCGGGTAGTGGACACCGAGCCACACGCGGGAGATGGCGATCAGGGCCGCCAGCCCGACCAGCGGCCAGCGCAGCCTCGGATGCACGAGCCCGACTGCGAGCCCGGCCGCAAACGAGGACGCGGCGTGCGCCGACGGCATCGCGAACGAATGCGGCACGCGCACGAGCGGGTGGATCGCCGGGTCGACGGCCGACGGCCGCGGCCGCTCGAACACATCCTTGAGCTGGAGCGAGAGCCCCGTGGCGGCGAGGTACGAGAGCGAAGCCGTCAGTGCGGCTGCGGGGAACCGTCGACGGCCGAGGAGGTCGGCGACGAGCCCGACGCCGATGATCACGAGGCTCTTCACCCACCAGCCGGACAGCTGCTCGAAGCACCAGTTCGCAGGGCCCCAGTGGAGGTGCTGGACGCCCTCGACGATCGCGTGGTCCCAGCGGGCGATCACGTCGGCCACGTTAGTCGGGCCGGGGCTCGGCGACACGCCCGTCCTACTGGCGACCGCCTGCCCATCGGGCTAGTCCTCCGCCTCCCGCCGACGCTCCCGTACCCACAGGCCTTTGGCGAACTGTCGCAGTTGGACCGAGAACGGCGGGCCCTCCTCGACCTCTCCCTCGGCGTACGCGCGCCGCAGGCGCGGCCACTCGGACGCGACCTCGGCGCCGATGAGGAAGAGCGACGAGGTGAGGTAGACGAAGAACATGAAGGCGATCACGGCGCCGAGCGACCCGTAGATCGCGTTGTAGTTCGCGAACCCGCGGACGTAGATCGCGAAGAGGTTTTCGAGCGCGACGAATGCCGTGCCGACGCCGAGCGCGACCTGCCACGTCGGGCTGCGCGGCACGCTCGCCGCCGCGACGAGGCGGTAGAGGAGGAGGACGGCGAGGAACGCGTAGGCGAGCGGAAAGAGGACGCCGAGGATCCAGGACGCCCAACCCGATTCGAGGCTCACGCCCACGCGCGCGCTGCCGGCGGAAGCCGTGCGCACGGCGACGGTGACGACGATCGAGGCGAGGGCGCCGAGGGCGACGGCGAACACGAGGCCGACGTCGATCAACTTGCCCTTCAGGAACGGACGCGGCTCATCCACATCCCAGGCGGCGTTGAGGGCGACGCGCACCGACGTCATCACGCCGCTCGCAGCCCAGACGAGGCCGATGATCCCGAGCAGCCCGAGCGCCGAGTAGCCGCTCGTCGCGCCCTCGAGCAGCCGGCGGAGCTGGTCGGATCCGTCGGAGGAGAGCGGAATGTTGCGGACGACCGCGTCCACCACGTCGGCGCGCACGCCGATCGTCCGGACGACGATCCCGAAGACCGCCGTCAGCACGATCGCGAGCGGGAAGAGCGAGAAGAGGACGTGGTAGGCGATCGCCGCGGCGAGCTGGGGGCCGCTGTCGTCGAGGTACTCGGCGATCGAGCGCCGGGCGAGTTGGAGGGCGAAGCCGAGCCTGCCGGGCTGCTCGCTCAACGCCGATCGACGATCACATCGCGTGTTCCCGTGCGCGAGGGACCTCCGCTCCAGCTCGACCCGAAGACCAACGAGAGCGATGCGCCGAGCCAGCCGGGGGCACGGACGCCTTCGACCGCCCGGCTCGTGATCGATGCGGCGGCTATGCGCAGGATGCTCCTTCCCGGGCCTATTGAATTTGATCGACTCCGATCCGTGGATCGTCGTACCCGGACGATCCAACGGGTACACCACCCCGTGAGGGCAGACGAGGCCGGCCGAGGTCCCGGGTCGTCGAGTACGTCCACCACCTTGCGGGTGTCGGCGACGCCGTGCGTACGGCTTCCGCCGCAGGAGGAGAAACGCTCCCCGGTTCGGAGACGTCCACCGGTCG
>JBBRXG010000054.1:0-20602 GCA_038248655.1 Gaiellales bacterium | reverse complement strand
GCGTCGGCGAGCAGCGCCAGCGATCCGGCCAGGATCCCAGCCACGAGCTCACCGATCATCAGAGCGGCGATCAGGACGAGCGCGCCTGCGAGCAGGCGCCGATCGCCGCCCCGGCGCGTCCCGTGGTCGTGCCCGTGCATCGCTTGCAGGCTAACCGCGGACCCGGAGAACCGGGTCGAGCCCGTCAGGCGGTCTTCGCGGCTACCTGACCCGCAAGTACAGCCTCACGAGCAGCGCCGGCCCGAACTCCTCGACCAACCGCGCGGCCCGCCCCAGCCAGCCGCGCGCGGCAGCCGAGTTGCCGAGACTGACTCGACAGTGGAAAGAGAGCGCCACCAGGCGGAACCAGACGTTGCGCAAACCGGCTGCGGATAGCGGGCAGGCTGCTGCGTCGCCCGATCCGAGTCCGTAATACATCAGTCTACCGCTGTGATACGTTTCTGACATGAGGAGTCTCCGTCTAGATCCCGAGCTCGATCGGCAGGTCCGTCGAGCAGCCGCGATCAAGGGTGAATCGGTTTCCGAGTTCATCCGCCGCGCAACCGCGAAGCGAGCCGAAGAGACGCTCGCAGGACAAGGCCGTGAGCGCTTTGCCGACATTGCGGGCACGGTACGCGGCGGCGGCGGGCGGGCGCATCGATCGGGCGAGGCATTTGCCGAAGCCCTCGCCGGCCACGATCGCAGCCGGTGACGCTCACCGACGCCGGACCGCTCATCGCGATCATCGACGCCGACGAACCGGACCATCCGGCATGCCTCGAAGCTCTCGATCGAATCGAGCTACCGCTCGTGACGACGTGGCCGGCGTTCACGGAGGCGATGTACCTGCTCGCCCGCGCCCGGGGTATCAACGCGCAGCGCCCCCTCTGGCGCCTGGTTCAGACGGACCGGCTCGTCCTCGCCGACCTGTCTCAGTCGACGATAGACCGTAGCGCCCGGTTGATGGATCAATACTCCGACCGCCCCATGGATCTTGCCGACGCGACCCTCGTTGCTTACGCCGAGGAGCGCGGCCACCGGACGATCTTCACCCTCGATGCCGACTTCCACGTGTATCGGCTTCGCGGCCGACAGCGATTCGAGACCATCCCGACCCGCTGAGCCCACCTGACCCACGAGTCGCACGTGGCTCAGCCTGTGGGTCTGCGCAACGTCGGAAATACCGGGCCGAGAGCCCCATCCTGCGAACACGTGGGCGGTGCAGGTCTCGAACCTGCGGCCTCCTGCGTGTAAGGCAGGCGCTTTACCAACTCAGAGTAGTTGATTCTCCCACTTCAGTATGATATACCTATTCTAGAGTGGAGATTAGATACACTTCAGTAGAAGAGATCGTCGCGGCGCTGCGTGGGCATCGGAAGCGTCGGGGGTTTGCGGCTTCGTCCGAGCATCGGAACGGTCACTACCTTCGCGACTTCGCCCAGTGGGTGTGCGGGCGCTCGCTCGGGGAGATCACGGCGTTTCAGATCGAGCAGGGCTTCCTCGCCGAGTGGTGTGCCCGCTTTGAGCAGCGCCGTGGTCGGGAGCCATCGCTGAAGACGCTCTCGAATCTGATTTGGCAGGTGCGTTCTCTGTACAGCTACGCCGAGCGGTTTGATTTGCTCGTCGATGCGGATGGTCGGCCGGTCCGTAGTCCGATGACGAGGATTGATTCGCCGAGGATCAAGCGCGAGATCAAGGAATGGTTGAGGCCGGATGAGCTCGAACGGCTCGTCACGGTCGCTGCCAGGCCCGCGGAGCTGTTCACGGTCGTCTGGTTGTCGATGACGGCGATGCGGATCGGCGAGGCGGGCGAGGTCCTCTGGCGGGACGTTGACCTGTCCGAGGGGACGATCCTGATCCGCTCCGGGAAGACGAACGCCGCTGCACGGCGGACCGCGATGCCAAGCGAACTGGTTGCCCACGTCCAGCGTCATCTCGGGCGCCAGCGCGAACAGGGCTTGGCTGCTCCGGAGACGCCCGTCTTCTGCACGCGGCACGGCAACCCGATCGGCGAGCAACAGGCAAACCGGACCCTGAAACGCCTCGCCGAGCGGGCAGGGATCGCGAAGCGCGTCTCCTGCCACACGCTGCGCCGCTCCTGGGCGATGCACGCGGTCAAGCTGATGTCGATCGAAGCGGTCGCCGCCCACCTCGGGCATGCGGATCCATCAACGACCGCCGCCCACTACGCTCGCGTTCCCGCTATAGCAATGCTTATATCAGAGCATGAAGTAATCTGATCGCGCGCTCTATGCTTGCCCGGCACGTCGCTCGGCTGCTCGCCGCGACGATTCGCTCGGCGAAATGAACCCGAGTTCCGCACGAAGTAGGGCGATTCGGCCGTTTGGATGGCTGTGTTTGGCTTGGTTGAGCGGTTTCGGCTTTCGCGGAATCTGTAAATCGTGTAGGCACACTGTTTCGGCGGTGATGCTCGATGTCGTCTGGTGGGAGTGTCATCGTGTATCTGCGCGCGACGGTGAAGCGGACGAGGCGGGGCGAGTCGGTGCGCTATCTGCAGTTGGCGCACAACGAGCGCAACGAGCGCGGCGTGCCGGTGGCCAGGGTGATCCACAACTTCGGCCGCGAAGACCAGCTCGATCGGGAGGCGCTCGGGCGGCTGGTGCGCTCGATCCAGCGCTTCCTGGGCGGCGAGGAGACGCTGCGCCTCTCGACACTGGAGGGCTTCCGGTTCATCTCGGCGCCGGAGGCGGGCGGCCCGCACGCGCTCGGCCAGCTCTGGTCGCAGCTTGGGATCGGCAAGGCGATCGCGCGGGTGGCTGGCCGTGGCCGGGGCCGTTCGGGGGTGGAGAGGGCGATCTTCGCGATGGTCTGCCAGCGCTGCCTGGAGCCGGCCTCGAAGCTGGAGGCGACGCGCTGGCTCGGCCGCGACGTCGTCCTCGACGGGATCGCGGCGGTCTCCGACGACGAGCTGTACCGGGCGATGGACTTCCTGCTCGTCTGTTCGGAGCGGGTGCAGGAGTCGGTTTTCTTCTCGCTCGCCAACCTGCTCAATCTCGAGGTCGACGTGATCTTCTTCGACACCACCTCGACCTACTTCGAGGTTGACGTCGACGGTGAGGCGATCGACGACGACGAGCAGGCGGGGGAGCAGGTGGCCGATCGGCGCGCGCCCGAGCCGCTGCGCCGGCTCGGGCACTGGAAGGATCACCGGCCCGACCTGCCCCAGGTCGTGATCGGGCTCGCGGTCACGCGCGAGGGGATCCCGGTGCGGGTCTGGGTCTGGCCGGGGAACGCCAACGATCAGACGCTGGTCGCCCAGGTGAAGCACGATCTGGCCGGCTGGCGGCTCGGCCGCGCGATCTACGTCGTCTGCCACAACCCGGCCGGGGCAGAGCGCGACCGCGCCCGCCGCCAGCAGCGGCTCGAGCGGATCGAGGCCGAGCTTGCCCGGCTCGCCGAGCAGCGCCAACGCGCCGCCACGACCGCCGAGCGGGAGGCGCACCTGCGCGGCGAGTGCGCGCTGCGCGACCACCCGACCCTCTCCCGCTACCTGCGCCAAACCTCAAGCGGCCGCCTCTTGCTCGACCGCGCGAAGATCGCCGCCGAGGAGCGCCTCGACGGCAAGTACCTGCTCACCACCAGCGACCCGAGCCTGTCTGCCGAGGACGTCGCGTTCGGCTACAAGCAGCTCCAGGAGGCCGAGCGCTCCTTCCGCGACCTCAAGGGTACGCCGCTGTTGCGGCCCGTCTTCCACAGCAAGGACGACCGCATCCGCGCCCACGTCCTGATCTGCTTCCTCGCGCTCGTGCTCGTCCGGCTCGCCGAGACGCGCACCGGCGAGACCTGGCGCACGATCCGGGCCGAGCTCAGCCAGATCCGCCAAGGCCACTTCCACTCCGCAGACGGCGACTTCACCCAGACCAGCGAGCTCACCACCCGCCAGCGCGACCTCCACGCCGACCTCGGCGTCCCCGAACCGCCCCGCTTCGGCCGCATCACCCCCACCGTCACCCGGGCCGCGTAGGCACACCCGCGCACAGCCCCGAAACGCCCGCGATCCCACTGCTCATGCGGGATCGCGGCCCCCACGCGCCCCTACGACGTGCGGAACTCGGGATGAACCTGCTCGCGGAATGCCAGTTCGAGACCGATCGTCGTCGTTATCGGGCCTTGCGCCGATCCCCAGGTGTTCACCGAGCGGTACTGAGCCGTGCAATCGACCTCATGAGAGCGTCGCGGGCATGGTCCTCGTCGTCGAGGTTGGCGCGCAGGTCGGTCACCTCCTCGCGGTAGCCGAGCGCTTCGCCGAGCTCGAGCAGCGATGTGTAGGAGGCGATCTCCCAGTGTTCGGTGCGGAGCGCCGTGGTTGCGTGGAAGGCGTCGCTGAGGGTTGCGGTGAGGATCGATCCCGCGAGCTTGTCGTGCTGGCTGACGGCGCTCTCGAACGAGGCGGAGAGGTTTGCCGTTGGTGCGACGCTGATCCCTCGGAACGCGGTCTCGACGCGTTCGACGTGCAGCCGGGTCTCGGCCAGGTGCTCGTTCAAGGCTGCAGCCAATGCAGTGTCGCTGCATGCGTCGATCAGGTGCTGCAGGACGGCGCCGGCGAGGCGGCGCTCGACATAGAGGATCTCGCCGAGGAGGAACACGAGCAGGTCGCGCGGGTTGGAGATCTTGCCGGCGATCAGGCTGCCTTGTCCTCGAGAAGGGTTGCGGCACGGTCTGCGAGAGCCATGATCACGAGGGCGGGGTTGGCCGCGCCCTCGGTGGGGAGCACGGAGCCGTCGACGATGAAGAGGTTGTCGATCCCCCAGACGCGGTGGTTCTTGTCGACAACCGAATCCTCGGGCGTGGCGCCCATCCGGGCGCCGCCGACGAGGTGGGCGTGGCGGTCGACGGTCAGCGTTTCCTGCGCGCCGGCGCCCTCCCAGATCTCGCGCAGGATCCTCTTGGCATAGTCGAGGATCGCGTCGTCGTTCTCGCAGTGGTTGTAGTTGAAGTGCGCGATCGGCATGCCGTGCTCATCGGTCGTGTCGGCGAGGGTGACGCGGTTTTCCGCGAGGGGCATGAACTCCGCCAGGATCCCGAGCACGGCCCAGTGGTTGTAGTCGCGCATGTACTCGCGCAGCGCCTGGCCCCAGTGCCCCTCGGCGAGAACATGCTCGGCCCAGCCGATCGGCAGCGGCGAGACGGTTTGAATCGAGAAGCCGCGCGCGAAGCCGCGACGCTCGTCGGTCTCGTAGAACTGCTCGGAGGAGACCTCGGGTGGCGGCGCCTTGTACATCCGCAACAGCTCCGGGAAACGCGCCGCCATCTGCGTCGCTCCTTGCACCATCACATAGCGGCCGACCTGGTCGGCGTTGTTGCCGAGCCCGTATGGCTGGCTCTGGCACGCCGAGTTGAGCAGCAGTCGAGGTGTCTCGATCGCGTAGCCGCACACCGCGACCGCCGCAGCCCGCTGGAAGCGCTCGCGACCGTCGGAGACGTAGGTCACCCCGGTCACGCTGCCGCCGGTGTCCTCGAGCTCGACCCGTGTCACCATGCAGCCGGCTCGCACTTCGCAGCCGTGCTCGATTGCGTCGGGGATGTGCGTGATCAGGGGTGACGCCTTCGCGTTCACCTTGCAGCCTTCGAGGCAGAAGCCCCGGTAGATGCAGTGGGGCCGGTTCCCGAAGACGCCGTTTGTGATCGAGACCGGACCCACCTTCATCTCGATCCCGTAACGCCGTGCGCCCTCCCAGGCGACAGAAGCGGCGCCCGAGATCGGGTGCGGGCCGTGCGGGTAGTCGTGCGGGTCTCCCCAGGGCCAGTGCTCTCCCGCCACCGGCAGCTCGCGCTCGACACGCTCGAACGACGGCTTCAGGTCCCAGTAGGAGATCGGCCAGTCGACCGCGACACCGTCCCGTGAGCGCACCTCAAAGTCGGACGGGTGAAATCGAGGTACGTAGCCGGCGAAGTGCGTCATCGAGCCGCCGACGCCGACCCCGGAGTTGTTCTTGCCCATCTGGATCGGGTTGCTGCCGGAGACGACGCGCTCCTCGGTCCAGTAGAGGCCCGCCGAACCCTTCTCGTCGCTCACCCAGTCCCGGTCCGGGTCCCAGAACGGCCCTTTTTCGAGCACGACGACCCGCCAGCCCTTGCGCGCGAGGCGTTGTGCGAGCACGCCGCCTCCTGCGCCGGCGCCGACGACGACGAGATCGACGACGTCGTCGTCGCGGTAACCGGCCATCTGGTCGAGGTTCTGCACGCCCCGCTTGTGCCGGTCGAGCAGGAAGGCTGAGTCGTTGTCGGTCGGCATCGCCAGCGAGCCCTTCGGCGCCATCAATCGGGACCTCGCTTGCGCGTGTCGGTTACGGGGTCGTAGTGGACGCTCTCGCGTGTCTCCCACGACTCCTGCTCGCCGAGATGCGGCGCGCCGAAGGCGGCGTAGCCGCGCGGATACGCCGGTCCGCTGAAGCCGATCTCGTTCCACGCGTACGGATGGGAGTAGAACGCCTGCGCGATGTAGCGCATGACGACGGAGAAGGCGCGCGCGACGTTGATCGTGTCCCACGCCCCCCCGTGCAGGTCGGCGTTCGAGAAGCGATGCACGATGTCGACCTGCGTTTCCAGCGACGCCGCCGCGTAGCCGTCGAAGCCTTGTGCCTGCGCCTCGCCGTCGAGTCCGCGTGCGAGCAGCCGCCACAGCTCGCCGTCGTCGGGGAGGTCGTAGAACCGCCAGCCGTCGCGTTTGCCAGCCTGTAGCTTCTCGTCGACGTAGGAGAGCACCGGCACGCGGGGCTCGGAGTCCTGCGCCGTCGCCACGTCGCAGAATGCCTTCAGCGTCTGCGCCTCGGCCTGGTCGAAATACACGATCGAGGGCACGTTCACGACCCGGTCGAGCACGACCTCGCGTGTCAGCTCATCCCAGTGATCTGTCTGCGTGAGGACGTCGTGGCGCGGGTAGCGCCCTACCATCTGCGGCGTGATGCCGCGCTCCTGCTTCGGCAGTTGGTGCGGGTCGGGATGTGCCTCGCCGACGGTCACGACTGCCTCACCGCTCGCGCTTGACGATTGCCGCCGCGAGCCCGAGCCCGCCGACGAGACAGAGCGAGCCCGGCGCGAGCAGGGGCGGTCCCATGATCAGGTTGTAGTGCGCCTCCTTGAAGCCGCCGGGGCGTCTGCGGATGCCCTGGATGTGCGTGAGGATGCCGGCGGCGCCGTCCAGGAAGTACAGGGCCGAGACGGCGGGCAGCGCTGTTCTGGCTGCCTTCTCGGAGACGAACCCGGCCGCGCCGGCCGCGGTCAGCGGCGGCGTCAGCAGCAGCGGCGTCCACATCCACTTGTCGCCGAATGACGCCTTGTAGTGCTCGAAGTAGATCTCGAGCCCGAGACCGGGTGCGGACAGTGCGATCGTGGCGGCGAGCAGCTTCTGCACGCGGCCCTCCGCGATGTTTTCGAGCAGGCGCTTTATCACGCGGCCCACCGCTCAGCCTCCGCCCGCTTCAGCTCGATGCCGTGTCCCGGTCGTGTGCGGTCCGGGATGAGCGCGCCGTCGATCGGCTCGAGCACGCCGTCGAAGAGCATCGACTCGATACGGACGTGGTCGTGGAAGTACTCGAGGTGGCGCAGCCGGTCGACGCCGCAGAACGCGTGCGCCGCAAGCTGCGGCGCGCAATGCCCCGACAGGTCGAGGTTATGTGCGACCGAGAGGCCGTTTGCCCGCTGTAGGCCGCTGAAGCCGCCGCACCGGGTGACGTCGGCCTGCAGGCAATCGACGGAGCCGACAAGGTTGCGGAAGTCAGCCGGGACGTAGGCGTACTCACCGGCGGCGACGTCGAGCGTCGTCTGCTCGCGAATCAGGCGTAGCCCTGCGAAGTCGGCGGAGGAGACCGGCTCCTCGAACCAGCGAACATCCCAGCCAGCCTCGTAGCGTCGCGCCCAGCGGAGCGCCTCCTTGATCGAGAACGCTCCGTTCGCGTCGACATAGAGCTCGGCGTCGCCGATCGCCGCCCGTGCGGCGTCGAGGCGGGCGGGATCGGCCTCCGGGTCGCATCCCAGCGTCATCTTCACACGCGGGATGCCTTGCTCGACCCAGTCACCGAGCTGCTCGGAGATCCGCTCGAGGCTGTACGAGCAGAAGCCGCCGCTGCCGTACACGGGCACTCGGTCGTGGCAGGCCGGCAGCAGGGAAGTGAGGGGCACGTCGAGCAGGCGCGCGTGCAAATCCCACAGCGCGATATCGATCGCCGAGAGCGCGCACCATGCGACTCCGGGGCGACCGACGTTGCGCAGTGCGGCGCCGCAGTCGAGCCAGATCGCACCGAGCTCATCGGTCGAGCGGCCGCGCACCACGCCGGCGAGCGTGTCGTCGATCACGTGGGCCGCCGCCTCCGCCGCGTACGTCCACGCAAGCCCGCGCGTCGTCCCGGAGCAGGCCTCAACGAGCACGACGGTCGTCGAGTCCCATTCGATCGTCCCGTCCGACTCCGGCGCGTCGGTCGGGATCGTGACGCACGAGACCGAAAGCTCGTCGACCGTGCTCACCGGCCGGGCAGGAACTCAAGGACCTTCTGCTTGAACGACTCGCTCATGATCCCACGAGCGTTCGGGTCACCCTTGCGCAGTGCGTGCATCAGATGCTGCGCCTGCTCGATCGTGATGTGAGGCGGCAGCGGCGGTACGTCGGGGTCGACGACCGCGTCGATCACGAACGGGCGGTCGGCGGAGAATGCCTCGTCCCAGGCTGCGTCGATCATGTCGGGAGTCTCGACGCGGACGCCGTCGAGGCCGATCAGCTTCGCGAAGTCGGCGTAGTGGACGTCGGGGGATTCGCTGCGTCATCGGGTTCTTGGGGTCGCCCTCCATCGCGCGCTGCTCCCAGGTGACCTGGTTCAGGTCTTGGTTGTTCAGCACCAGTACGACAAGACGTGGATCCGCCCAGCGGTCGTAGTACTTGGCGGCCGTGATCAGCTCGGCCATCCCGTTCATCTGCATCGCGCCGTCGCCGACGAGCGCGAGCGCAGGACGTCCCGGGTGGGTGAACTTCGCGGCGATCGCGTACGGCACCCCGGGCCCCATCGTTGCCAGTGTCCCCGAGAGGGAGGCGAGGTGCGACGGCTTCAGCTTCACGTCGCGGGCGTACCAGTTCGCCGACGACCCTGAGTCGGCACTGACGATCGCGTCGTCGGGCAGATACTTGTTCAGCTCCCAGAAGAGCCGCTGCGGATTGATCGGGTCGGCCTCCTGCAGCGCACGGTCTTCCATCAGCCGCCACCAGTCAGCGACCTCATCCTCGATCTGCGAGCGCCACGACCGCTCCGACTTGCGCTCGAGCAACGGCAACAGCTCCTCCAGCGTCGACTTTGCATCGCCGACGAGCCCCAACTCCATCGGGTAGCGGATGTTGAGCATGCGGCCGTCGATGTCGATCTGCACGCCGCGCGCCTTGCCCGGCTCGGGCAGGAACTCCGAATAGGGAAACGACGAGCCGACCATCAGGAACGTGTCGCACTCGTTCATCAGCGTCCAGCTCGGCTTCGTCCCGAGCAGCCCGATCGAGCCGGTGCAGTACGGGAGCGAGTCGTCGAGCGCGGCCTTTCCGAGCAACGCTTTCGCGACACCCGCGCCGAGCTCGTCGGCGGCCTGTTCGACCTGCTCGTGCGCGCCAAGCGCGCCCTGCCCGATCAGGATCGCCACTTTTTCGCCCGCGTTCAGGATCTCGGCCGCTCGCTGCAAGTCGCGCTGCTGCGGGACGATGCGCGGCCGCAACCAGCCGGGCGAGGAGTGCACGGTACCGTGCTTCTCCGGCGGGTTCGGGACCGCCTCTTCCTCGGCGAGATCGTTCGGGATGATCAAGCAGGTCACGGCGCGCTGGTCGAGCGCGATCCGATGCGCACGATCGACCAGATGGCGGATCTGCGCGGGGTCGGTCGCCATGTGCACGTACTCGTGCGCGACATCCTTGAACAGCACCTGCAGGTCGACCTCCTGCTGGTAGTTGCCGCCGAGCGCCATCCGCGACTGCTGCCCGACGATCGCGAGCACCGGCTTGTGATCGAGCTTCGCGTCGTACAAGCCGTTCAGCAGATGAATCGCACCAGGCCCCGACGTCGCGAGGCAGACACCGACCTCGCCCGTCCACTTCGCATGCGCGCACGCCATGAACGCCGCCATCTCCTCGTGCCGCACCTGCACGAACTCGAGCTTGTCCTTGAACCGCTCGAGCGCGCCGACGATCGCGTTGATCCCGTCCCCGGGGTAGCCGTAGATGCGCCGCACGCCGTTCTCATAGAGGCGCTCAAGGAGGAAGTCTGCAGTGGTCTGGCTCATCGGATCGTCCCTCTCGTCGCCAGGTCTCCAGATCTCGTTACCCGCCAGCCCGCAGCTGACACCTCATCCGCGAAAGTCGCAGTGCGAAGCGCCTCCCGCGTTTTCACACACGGTCAGCGGACAGGCTGCGAGCATGAAGTACGGGATGGTCTGGCGACGACACTCGCGAGCGCCGCGATCCCGTACGGCTATTCACTGCTCATCTGGATGAGCGGTGCATTCGCCGCGCAGAGTCATGGCACGCCGCGCCCGGGCGACGTCCTCGCGTTCGGCGCCGGCGCCGTCGGAGCCTACGGGGTGCTGCGACTGACGACCCGTTGTGGCGAGATCCATCCTGATGGCGGCCTGGGACCCCGGGGCTTGCTGCGGGCCGGCGCGATCCACGTCGCGTCGCTCGCACTCGGGGCAGCGGTCGCCCTCTACGCGGGCAGGCTCGCCGGGGAATGGGGGTGGTTCCTGACCCCGCTCGCCGGGACGAGCCTCTACTTCGCCGGCATAGGCGTCGCGGAGACGTTGCGGGCCGCGAGCAGCGAAGACTGACGGTCAGCCCACGGTCGCGCAGGCGGCATTGATCAATGCGAGGTGGCTGAGCGCTTGCGGCATGTTCCCGAGCAGATCGCCGGAGTTGGGATCGATCTGCTCCGACCAGAGCCCGACGCTGTTGGCGTGCGGCACGAGCGCGTCGATCAGCGCCGCGGCATCGTCGACGCGGCCGAGCCTGGCGAGGGCTTCCGCCTCCCAGAAGCCACAGGCGACGAAGCAATTTTCCTGCGAGGCTTGACCGCTGTAGCGATAGAGGTGCGGACCGGCGCCGAGCTCCGAGCGAACCGCGGCCAGTGTCGATTCGAGCCGTCCCTCGCCCGCCGGGTAGCCGAGACGCGTCGCGACGGCCACACTGGCGTCGAGCTCGTCGGTCCCGGCGTAGAACGTGTACGCGCGGCGGCGGTCCGACCAGCACTCGTTCTCGACATAGCGGTGAATGACGTCCCGCTCCCGGCGCCAGCGGTCCGTGTGCTGGGCTGGGACCTGGCCTCGGGCTGCGAGCTCGATCGCGCGGTCGAGCGCCGCCCAGCAGCTCATCTTCGAGATCGTGTAGGGCCGGTGCTGGTGAAGTTCCCAGATGCCGGCGTCGTCGTGCCGCCAGAGCGCGCAGACGAGCTGCGCCACATCGGCGATCCGCGCCCCGGTCTTCGGATCGAGGACGTGGCCGCGATCGAGGTAGTGCATGGTCGCTCCGAGGAAGTCGCCGTAGTTCCCGAGTTGGAGCTGGCCTGCGGCCCCATTGCCGACGCGGACCGGAGTGCTTCCGCACCAACCCTGCAGGTCGAGTGTCCGCTCGAGGGGATGAGCGCCGCCGTCCAGCGTGTAGAACGGCTGCATCCGCGGGTGGGTGCGAGCGGTCGCGCCGAGCAGCCAGAGATAGCTCGCGTGCGCCTGCTCGAGCAGGCCGAGGTTGAGGAGCGCGTCGAGAGTGAACGACATGTCGCGCAGCCAGCAGAACCGGTAGTCGAAGTTCCGACTCCCGCCGATCTGCTCGGGTAGCGACGTCGTCGCGGCGGCGAAGACCCCCCCGGTCGGGGCGTCGGCCAGGAGCTCGAGCGCGAGCGCGCTGCGCACGACGTCGTCACGCCACGGCCCCTCGTACTCGATCTCGGCGGCGAAGCGTCGCCAGTCGGCAGCGGTCCCGTCTATCCGCCGCTCAACGGCTTCAGGCGAGATCAGCACCCGCGGTCCGTCGCCGACGTCGAGCAAAGCGAGGAGCGCACGTTCTCCCTCAGAGAGGATGACGAAGCCCGACACCGATCCGTCGCCGAGTTGCGGCGCGCCTGTGCCCCGGGCGGTGAGGACGAGCGTCTGGCCGCCTTCGGACGCCAGACACACCGCACGGCCGCAGCGACTCGCAACGCCGGCGGTGTCGCCGTAGTCGAAGCGCGGAATGACTTCCCAGCGCATCGGCACACGCCCGGCGTCGCATTCGATGCGCCGGGCGAGCTCCCGCCAGGGCAATTGGGTCCCGTTGTCGAGGTTGAGAGAGTCAGTCACCCGCACGGTTCCGCCGTCGGTCGTGAACGTCGTCTCGAGCACGTTGGTGTCCGGCAGATAGCGATGCTGGCTCGTGTACGGCTCTTCAGGAGCGAGCCAGAAGCGGCCTCCCCGCGCAGGGTCGAGCAGGGCTGCGAACACACTGCGGGAGGCGATCGAGGGGGTGCAGAACCAGTCGATCGAGCCGTTGCGGCCAACCAGCGCGGCGGCTCGCCGATCGCCGATCAGTGCGTAGTTGGCGAGCGGCTGGAATGGTTCCTGCACGAACACTCCCTTTACACGACCAGCAGTTTCGAATCCCGCCAGAGAGGGACGCTGTTCTCATGGCCGACGTCGTCGTGATCACAGGAGCCTCCGGCGGGATCGGGCGGGCGACCGTACGCCGCTTCGCGCAGGACGGTGCGTCGATCGCTTTGATCGCACGCGGCCGAGCCGGCCTGGAGGCGGCCGCCCGCGAGGTCGAGGAAGTCGGTGGCCGAGCGCTTGTCCTGCCACTCGATGTCTCCGACGCGGAGGCCGTCGAGGCGGCTGCGAGCGCGGCTGAGGAGGCGTTCGGCCCGATCGACGTCTGGGTCAACGACGCGATGGTCACCGTCTACGCCGAGTTCCTCGACATCGAGCCCGACGAGTTCCGCCGTGCCACGGACGTCACCTACCACGGCATGGTCTGGGGGACGCGCTCGGCCCTGAGGCGGATGCTCCCGCGCGACCGCGGCACGATCGTCCAGGTCTGCTCGGCGATGTCCTACCGCGGCATCCCACTGCAGTCGCCCTACTGCGGTGCCAAGGCGGCGTGCAAGAACTTCACCGAGTCGATCCTGACCGAGCTCGTCCACAAGAAGAGCAAGGTCCGCGTGCCCATGGTCATGCTCCCGGGCGTGAATACGACCCAGTTCACCTGGGGGCGCACGAAGCTGCCCAAGCAGACGATGCCTGTCCCGCCGATCTACCAGCCGGAGGTCGCGGCCGAAGCGATCCACTGGATCGCGTACACCGACCGCCGCCAGATCTACGTCGGCGTCCCAACCGTCATGAACATCCTCGGCGAGCGCGTGGCTCCGTGGCTGCTCGACATCTACCTCGGCAAGACCGGCTTCAGCTCACAGGAGACCGACCAGCCGCTCGACCCGACGGGTCACGACAACCTCTTCGAACCGATCGAGGAGGATCGGGGCGCGCACGGGCCCTTCGACGACCTCGCGCACGCACACTCCCCGCAGACGTGGCTCTCACGTCACCGTGGGGCGATTGGCGGGGCACTCGCCGGAGCCGCTGCGCTCGGCTTCGCTGCGGCGCGCCGTCCTTGAACCGACTCACCCGAGGAGCAGTCGCAGGCATGGCCGGGTCGACTGCTTGGGCGCTCACCGAACCGCTGCTCGCGCGGGCGTTCTGCACGACTTACTCGGACGTGCGCCTCGCCGGCCGCCTGTTGACGCCGGGTCGGCTCTGGCCCGCCACCGGGTTCACCGCGCACACGGCCCTCGGCGCGGGGTTGGGGACCACGCTCGTGCTCGCCGGACAGACGGGCGTGGGACACGCGTTACTCGCAACCCAGATCGAGAACGCCGTCACGTGGCCAGGGATGGCATTGGCTGATCGCGCACACCCGGACCGCCGAGCCGGCGGCTGGCCGCGCCTGCTCACGAGCAAACGCGTCTTCGCCCAGAATGCCGCCACCCGAGTCGTATTTGCGCTCTGTTTTGCCTGGTGTGCCACAAGACTCGCCGAACCCGACTGATCCAAGAGTCTGGTTCGAGCGGGCCGGACTCAGTTCCCAGCGCCTTCCGATGCCTTCCAATGCCCGAGGCCAGAGACCGGGTGCCCCGCAAACATCAGGGCGAGCCCGCCGAAGAACTCGACGAGCGAAACGCTTATCGAGTCACGCAATCATACGTCGAGATCGTTCTGCTTCGGTCCTACGCCCCGGCCGCCGATCCGACCCAGTAGGAGCCGTTGATGATCCGGTCGACGCGGCCGCGCACGCGTGCCGGGATCAGCTCATCGATCGCGGAGTTGATCGCCGAGTACTCGCCGCCGATTCCAGCGCCGGTGAAGAACCGGCAGAGGTAGAAGTACCAAGGCGCCCACGCGAACGCGGTCGCGGCGGTGGCGACGAAGTAGACCGCGAGCGTGACTATGAAGAGCTTCTTCCGGCCGAAGTGATCGGTCAGCTGACCGAAGAAGAGCGCTCCAATGCAGGCGCCTGCCACGTAGATCGCGGCGGCCGTGCCGATGGAACCGGCGTTCAGCGAGATCCCGCTGCCCTTCTCCGTCAGCCGCGAGGAATGCTTGCGGCAGAAGGGTACGACGTGCGGCGGCTCAGGCAGAGGAGGGGGAGCTTCGTGCTTACCCGTCGACGAGGAGGCCGTTGAGCGGGCCGAGGAAGCGGTCGGATCGCTTCGAGAGGTGTTGCAGGCGGGCGAGTCGGTGGGTCAGTGGGCGGCCGGCGTTGTGTCGCTCTGACTGCTCTGTACTGATCGGCTTCCAGTAGCGTTCGATCGCTTCGATTGGGTCGGCGGGTAGTCGATTGTGCGGAAGCTCGAGGTGTTCTGCCCAGAGGCGTAGGCGTGTGTGCGTAGCGAGTTCGGCGTTGTGGGTGACCAGGTTCATTTCGGTGTCGTTGAAGAGCGAGTGTTCGTTCAGGTTGGCGGAGCCGATGGTGAGCCAGGCATCGTCGATGATTCCGACTTTCGCGTGGACATAGACGTGGTCGTGGGTCGTTCCAGCGC
Source organism: Gaiellales bacterium (assembly GCA_038248655.1). Taxonomy (GTDB): domain Bacteria; phylum Actinomycetota; class Thermoleophilia; order Gaiellales; family Gaiellaceae; genus DATBLE01. Next base: position 5,582 of record JBBRXG010000054.1, on the reverse strand, counting down.
GGGCGTAGAGAGTGCAGGCGACTAAGCGGCCGTTGTCGGCGTCCGCGTCCATCAATTCGGCGAGGACGCCGCGGGTGTCGTCGGCGCCGCTGTTCGGCTTCGCCGGTAGGAGGACGACGAGCCGGAAGTCGGCTGATTGCGGGTTGGTGAGCTTGTCTTTGAGGACGGTCGCGATCTCGGGCGACCAGAGAAACTGGTTCTCCAGGTAGACATAGCGCTTAGCTGCCCGGAGCGCTCGAAGGTACGACTCGAGGATCCGAAAGTCTCCGTTCGGTACCGCCTGGTAGATGCGCTCCGGCACCGTCCGGACGATCTGGAGTTCGACGTCGCCGGCTGGCTGCTGCGGGGCGACTGTCCGCAGAACTTCAGCCGTGACCTCGCGCCAGCGCATCCTGAAGTGTTCGGCGACATCACCGACGGCTGGGCCTTCGATCCGCGCGCAGGCGTCGTGCCATCCGACTGTCGCCCGTGCCGGATGGTCGCTGCTGTCGTAGCGGTCGCCGGCTTCCGAGGTGAGATCGATTCCGCCGACGAACGCGACTCGGTCGTCGATCACGATCGTTTTCTCGTGGTGGCAGTGCATCGGCCGCTCGCGCGCGTCGAGCCTGCACTGAATCCTGGTTCGGTTCGTCAGGCGCGCGCGCATCTTCCGCACCGTTCGCCGGGAAGGATGGAAAAGCGGTAAGGGCGCACCCGCCCAGACGAGGACTCTGACCTCAACACGCTCGGCTGCCTCGGCGAGCAGATTCCGTAGCACTTGAGGCTCACCGTCCCGTACGAGGGCGAAGTCCGGGGTCAGGTACCAGCCGGCAATGTGCACGTGAGACGAGGCGCGTTTGAGTTCGTCGGCTATCCGGGGCAGCGCTTCCGCTCCATCGACCAAGACCTCCACCTTGTTACTGTGGCGTGGCGGAGGATCCCCCGCTGCCCACCCCCCAGAGGGCGCATCGAGCGCATTCTCCCAACCGACCCGGCGAAGCCGCCGTCGATGATGGCCGCATATCGCCTGCGTGAAGCGCTCTGCGGCCCAGCACTCAATCGGAAACAGCAGGTCCCGCGCATGCGAAGCTCGGCGCCGGGCGCCCGGCAGGTGAACGTTCAAATGCTTCGTTGCCGGGCGTCGCGCGGCCGCCTCGGTAGTCGCTTCCACAAGGCGTAGGCGATCAACGCGTAGCCGACAGGTCCGACTCTGCGCCCGAGTAGCCGTGCGAAGAAGAACATGCCTAGCCCGCTCTCATACCCGGCGTACGAAATAGAAGATCAGCACGATTAGCAGGACAATCACGAGGACTCCGATCAGACTGTAACCCGTTCCGGCTATAGCGAGCGGCACAACCGCCTCCCCAGGATTAGACGCGCCAGGATTGGATGCGCGTCGGCTCATCATTCCGCCGCGAGCCACCGTCGAAACGTGGACGCGTTCACGCGCTCCCTTCCGAGGTCGGCCGGACACCCGTGACGGCGTCGCCACTCAGGCAGGATCGTCGTGACTCTGCTCGGTGGCCGAGAAGTCGACGCTGACGGTCTCGTCTTGTCGGCGTTCTTCGACCTTGCCGCGCTGTGTGAGCGCCCGCTTGTCCGCCCGCGTCGGTGGTTGCTCGAGTATGAGCGAGAAGCTGCGCGGCCAGAGCCTTCTCGTTGCAACGACGTTCGCCTCGGCGGCGAGCAGTGTTATGTGCGCCGCGAGGTAGATCAATGAGAGCAGCCCGATGACGAGGGCAAAGGTGCCGTACACGTTGCTTGCGTTCTTCAGCACGTGGCCGACGTAGAATCCGCCGAGCGTCTGCAGGGCCTCGTAGAGGAGGCCCGCGCAGATCGCGCCGCCGCGAAGCTGCCGCCAGCTCACGTCGCGCGCCGTCAGCACGCGGAAGCCGACCCAGAAGAGGCAGACGTTGAGGGCGGTCGAAAGCGCAATCGAGCCGACCTTCCAGACCAGGCCATAGCTGGCGCCGAAGCTCGCCAAGCCGGAGAGAATCGTCGTCGCCAGCATGCCACCGCCGATTACAAGCAGGAGCACGAGCGCCCTCGATCGCGCACGGAGTGCATCAGGCCGGCGCTTGAAAGGCACGCCCCAGAGGTGGTTCATCGCGCTCTCGGCTGCAAGGAAGACCCCCATCCCCGCCCAGAGCGCCGCAGCGAGACCGAGTCCCAGCGCAAGCGTGCTGCCGTGCAGTGCATGGACACGCAACTCGGGTCCAACCACCGGGAATTGGCCGAGAGCGGAGTTAACGATCGACCGGTACAGCCCGGTGTGGCCGCGAAGCACGAACCCGAGCACCGTCGTGAGTACGAGCAAGAGCGGAAAGATCGCGAAGAACGCGTAGTAGGTGATCGTGGCCGCCAGATAGCCGCCCTGATCATCGCCGTACTTCTGCAGCACCGCGAGCGGGAACCCAAGCCAGGGTTGGCGCTGTTGAAAGCGATCAAAGGCGCTGTAACCCTTGCTGAATCCTCCCACCATCCCAATCGCCTCCGTCAACAACCTCGAGAGACAGCCTAACCGTGCGCGGTTCGCCGGTAGCCGGAGGCGAAGGAGATGCCGACGTGCAGCTCGCGGATCCGGCCGAGCAAACGGTCGCCCTCGACGACCCGAGGCGACGTCGCCCACCGGCGCCCTCGCGCAGATCGGCTCGACCCGAAAACGACCGCGATCGTGATCGATGAAGCCGCTCACTACCGTGCACCAATCACGCGAATAGCACTCGACGACGCAGGTCGTCAGCCAGTGCCCCGAGCGAGAGCGCGAGGATCAACCTGCTCGCGCCCGCTGTCAGCTTCGGCCGGCTGACGAGTGGGAAACGTCGCGAGGCGTCAGCCCGCGTCCTGCGAGAGCCCATTCCGGTCGCCATGGCGTACGAAGCGGGGGGTCGCGCAAACTGCTCGGTGAGCGCACGGAGCTTGCCGACGCGCCTGGCGGAGGCCAGCTCGAGAAGGAGTCATGCCCGCCGTTCCCGAAGCGAAGCAGGATGGCTGATCGCGCGACAAGCGAGTACAGGTGGCGGCTGGGCCGGTCGACGGGGCGGGTCGCTGGTCGCGTCTGCTCGGCGCTGTTCTTCTTCCCGCGCGGCGGCTCGGCGCAGGTCACCCGCGCCCTCTCCCAGGCGCTCGCCGGGACGGGCTGGCAGGTGAGGCTGGCCGCGGGTTCGCTCGGCGGGCCGGGTGCGCCGACGAACGCGAGGAGCTTCTACTCGGGGAGCGACGTCTCGGCGGTCGACTACTCGCCGGCACTCCGCTTCGCCGACCCGCTCGCCGCCCCGGTTCCCTTCCAGCCCTCCTACGAGGACCGGCCGACGGGCCCCGACCGTGTCTTCGCCGCGGTCGACGATGCCGCCTACGAGCGTCTCGTGGCGGCCTGGGCGGAGGCGCTCGCCCGCGCCGGCGCCGCCGAGGCTGATCTCCTCCACCTGCACCACCTGACCCCGGCGCACGAGGCCGCCCGGCGCGCGTTCCCGTCGCTGCCGATCGTCGGGCAGCTGCACGGCACCGAGCTCGCCTTCCTGCGCGTGCTCGCGGCAGGGCTGCCTCGCGGCTGGCGGTACGCGCGCGCCTGGGAGCGGCGGCTTCGCCGCTGGGCGCACGCCTGCGAGCGGCTGATTGTGCCCCCGGGCGCCGAGGTGGAGGTCGCAGCCCCGTTCGGGCTCGAGCGCTTCCGCCTTCGTGGTCTTCCGAGCGGGGTCGAGCTCGACCGCTTCCGGCCTCGCCCGCTCGCAGGCGAGGCGCGCCGCGCCTTCTGGCAGCGCTGGCTGGTCGAGTGCCCGCAGGGCTGGGATGAGCACGGGCAGCCGGGAAGCGTCGCCTACCGCGATGAGGAGCTCTCCTCTTTCGCCTCGGGGACGATCTTGGTCTACCTCGGCCGCTTCACAGCCGTCAAGCGGCTGCCGCTCCTGATCCGCGCGCACGCCCGCGCCCAAGCCCGGCTCGAGCGTCCCGCCCCGCTCGTCCTCGTCGGCGGCCACCCCGGCGAGTGGGAAGGCGAGCATCCGCTCAAGATGATCCGGCAGGTCGGTGCCCGGGAGGTCTTTCTCGCCGGCTGGCGCCCGCACGAGCAACTGCCGCAGGCGCTGAACGCGGCCGACGTGCCTGCCGTCGGTCGCGGAGGCGTTCGGGCTCGCGCTCGTGGAGGCGATGGCCTGCGGCCTACCCGTGATCGCCTACAACACGCACGGGCCGGCGGCGATCGTCCGGGACGGGGAGAGCGGCTGGCTCGTGCCCCCAGACGACGAGCAGGCACTGGCGGCAGCGCTGATCGAGGCCGCCTCGCAGGCGCCCGAGCGACGACGGCGGCGGCAGCGATCGCCACCCGCGTCGCCTGCCTCTACCAGGAGGTGGTCGCGCAGCGACAGAAGGGAGGCGCCGAAGCCGAGCTACGTCGCGACCGCTCAGGCGGCTGAGCGCGCGCCCCGTCCACCCGGACAGGAAACCGTACGTCAGAAAACCGACGGGCTCAGCGCAGCCCTATGACCCAGTAACGGGGCGGCAAGCTGTAACGCCCTCTGAAACCAATCGAAAGAGTGCGCTCTTGGCGCCGACTTCATCGGGATCGCCGACCGATGTCACCACTTCTTCGCTTGCGGCTCGAAACTGACCTGCCGCTCGCCCGAATGACTGTCCACATGCTTCACTTAACGATTTCGGGTGCCGGCAGGCGCCTGAGAAGCTCCGGGCGACCGTGGAGGGATTCGTCGACGTTCATTCGCACGCGGTCCCCTCGGGCGACGACGGGGCGCGCTCGATCGAGGAGGCCGTGGAGCTGTGCGGACTCGCGCTCGCGGGTGGAACCCGTGTGCTGTTCGCAACACCCCACGCGCACGCCGAATGGGATCACTACCCGCTGACGCTCGAGCGGGAGCGCCTGTTCGACGAGGCGTTACCCGTCGTCTCACGGGTCGTCTCGGCCTGGGACCTAGATCTGCGGCGCGGCTGGGAGGTCTTCCCGACCGTGCTGCGCGACCGTGATCCGCACGAGTTCCTCTTGGAGGGGACGCGCGCCGTCCTCCTCGAGTTCCCCGGGTCCTGGCTCGACTTGGAGGACGACAGCTCGCTCGTGCTGGAAGCGGCCGACCGTCTGTTGGCAGTCGAGCTCGTCCCCGTGATCGCCCACCCGGAGCGTTCGATCGGGCTACGGGCTGACTTCGCGATCGCGCGAGCGCTCGTCGAGCGTGGCTGCCTCCTGTGCCCGAACGGCGACTCGGCACTCGGTGACAACGGGCCCGTCGCCGAACAGGCCTTCTGGCGGCTGGTCGACGAGGGCCTGGTCGCGCTCGTCGCTTCCGACGGTCACGGGAGGCATCGGCCGCCGCGGCTCGATCAGGCGCGCCGTGTGCTTGTCGAACGCTACGGAGAGGCGTCGATCGAGGTGCTGTTCGACGGGTCCGCCATGCCCTGGGTCTGGTAGCTCGGCGGGGTCAGCGCCAAAGAGGGAGCCTGTCGCGGTTCCGCCGAAGTGCGACAGTCCCCTTCACGTGTGAGCTGTTACGCGAGCGGTGACCGTCCCGCCAGCACCGGTCGAGGGTGTCCCCTGCCGACCATGGCCGGTCACAACGTGTAGACAATCACTTCCCGCGCGAGGTCTTTTTCTTCGG